>NZ_JBEXHQ010000015.1:0-133691 GCF_040607915.1 Micromonospora sp. NPDC005215
ATGTGCTGGTGAGCGGTATACCTCAGAGGTATGAATATGACTCTGAGGTATACCGCTCACTACCGCATCCGCCCCCCACTGAGGTGACCGACGGTAACCGCCGGTCACAGCCCGAGCCAGGGTTAGGAGTTACTCGTCTAGGCGGCGCCGCGTTGCGGAACAAGTTCCGGAATTTTGCGGCTCTCCTGCTGCCGTGCGGCACCACTGTCGATGCCTCACGACGTCGCCGTACGTGAGCAGCTACCGCACCACGCTGTCGAGCTTCGCGGCGTTGGGGGTGGATGTGCAGATCACCGAGCTGGACATCCAGGGCGCACCGGCGAACACCTATCGCAGTGTGGTGGAGGACTGCCTGGCCGTCCCCCGCTGCAACGGGATCACCGTGTGGGGCATCCGCGACAGCGACTCGTGGCTGGCCTCGCAGACGCCGCTGCTGTTCAACAGCAACGGGTCCAAGAAGGCGGCGTACGACGCGGTGCTGGCCGCACTGAACAACGGCACCGCGCCGCCCACGACGGCCCCGCCGACCACCACTCCGCCGCCCAGCAGCGGGTGCACCGCGACCCTGCAGGACAGCACCCGGTGGGGTGACCGGTTCAACAGCCAGGTGACAGTCAGCGGGGCGAGTAACTGGGCCGTCGTGGTGGCCGTCACCCCACCGCAGAAGGTCTCCAACACCTGGAACGGCAGCCCGAGCTGGGACACCAGCGGAAACGTCATGACCGTGCGGTCGAACGGCAGCGGCAACGTCTTCGGCTTCACCACGATGGCCAACGGCAACTGGAGTCGCCCACAGGTGCTCTCCTGCACCGCCTCCTGAGCACCACCGCACGCTGATGGGGCGGCGACGGGATCCGTCGCCGCCCTGTCCGTGCCCGCACAGCTGGATCGGAGCCGGCGGCTGGCCGTGCTGCCGACGTCAGCCCAGCGCCGCTGCCTTACCCAGGAGCACCGAGCGCTCGCGCTGGTTGGCGCAGAGCCGGGCCGCCAGCTCCAACTCGGTGCGCGCTTCCGGTCGCCGGCCGAGGCGGGTCAGTAGCTCACCGCGTACGGTCGGGACCAGGTGCGAGCCGGGGAGCCGGTTCGCGGCGATCAGCTCGTCCACGATGGTCAGGGCCTGCGCCGGACCCGAGGCCATGGCCACGGCGACGGCCCGGTTGAGCTCGACCACCGGGGAGGGCGCGGCCCGGCCGAGTGCCTCGTAGAGCACCACGATCCGGCCCCAGTCGGTCTCCTCGACCGAGGGCGCCGACGCGTGGGTGGCGGCGATCGCGGCCTGTAGGCCGTAGGGGCCGAGGCCGCGAGTCGATGCCCTGGCCAGCGCGGCCAGCCCGCGGCGGAGCGCCGAGCGGTCCCACAACCGGCGGTCCTGATCCGCGAGCAGAACTGGCGAACCGTCCGGGCCGGTGCGGGCCGGGAAGCGCGCGGCCGTCAGCTCGCACAACGCGAGGAGGCCGTGCACCTCCGGTTCGTCCGGCTGTAGCGCCGCCAGCATGCGGGTCAGCCGGAGCGCCTCGTACGCGACGTCGGGGCGCACCAGCCGGTCGCCCGTCGTGGCAGTCGACCCTTCGGTGAAGATCACGTAGAGGACGCTGAGCACACCGCCCAGCCGTGCCCGGCGCTCGCCGGCCGGCGGCAGCTCGAACGGCACCCGGGCCGCCGCGATCGTCTTCTTGGCCCGGGTGATGCGGGCCTGCACGGTCGGCACCGGTACCAGGAACGCGCGGGCGATCTCCTCGCTGGTCAGGCCGCCGACCACGCGCAGGGTCAGCGCCACCCGGGCCGCCGGGGAGAGCACCGAATGGCAGCTGACGAACATCAACGCCAGGACGTCGTCGTCGATCCTGTCGAGATCGACGTCCGCGTCGGCCGGCGAGTCGACCGTCGGGTCGGCCGCCAGCAGGGCGTATCGGTCCTGTAGGGCGACCCGGCGGCGGATCGCGTCGATCGCCCGCCGCCGGGCCGTGGCCATCAGCCAGCCGGCCGGGTTGGCCGGTGCAGCACGCGGCCACGACACCAGCGCCTCAGCCACGGCCTCCTGCGCGGCGTCCTCGGCCAGCCCGAAGTCGCCGGTGAAGCGGGTCAACGCGGCGACGATCCGGGCCGACTCGACCCGCCAGACGGCCTCGACGTCGGCCGTACCCATCAGATCTGGCCGTTGCTCTCGCTGCCGGGCGGGACCTCGTCGGCCTCGGCCACCCGCCGGACCTCGATCTTGGACCCGCGGACCGCCGGGACCCGCTTGGCCCACTCGACCGCCTCCTGTTTCGTGGCGACGTCGAGGAGGAAGTAGCCACCGAACAGTTCCCGGGTCTCGCCGTACGGCCCGTCGGTGGCCACCGGGGCCTCGCCGCCGAAGTCGACAACGACGCCCCGGCCCGGATCGTCAAGCCCCTCGGCCGCGACGAGCACACCGGCCTCCATCATCTCCTCGATGAACTGGCCGGTCGCGGCCATCGCCTCGTCGATGGTGGCCATCATTGCCGCGTTCGTCTCGTCGGTGCCCCGCATGATCAGCATGTACTTCGACATCGCGTTCTCCTCGTCCGGCGGGGCCGCCTCCCGGCCCTCGCACCCCCATGTCGAACGAGCGGCGCGCGGATCGACACGGCGCCCAATGATCTCTCGCCGCGGCGGTGCCGGGCCGGTGCGGCCCGGCACCGCGACAGCATCGTCAGGCGAGGGTGCAGGCGGTGCCGTTGAGGGTGAATGCGGACGGTCGGCCGGCGTTCCCGGTGTGGGTGGCCTGGAAGCCGATGTCGACAGAGGTGCTCGGCGCGATCGTCGCGTTGTAGGAGACGTTACGGGCGGTCACCGCGCCGCTCGACGGGGAGTAGCTGGCATTCCAGCCGCTGGTGATGGTCTGCCCGCTCGGTAGCGTGAACGCCAGTGCCCAGCCGTTGACGGGGGTGCTGCTCGTGTTGGCCACCGAGACGGAGGCGGTGAGACCGTTGCCCCAGGCGTTGACCGTGTACGTGACACGGCACGCACCGGTCGGCGGCGGCGTGGTCGGCGGCGCGGTGGTGGGCGGCGGCGTGGTGGGCGGCGCGGTGGTCGGCGGCGTGTCGCCGCCGATGCTGCCGGGCACCGACCGGAGAGCGTCGTACCAGGCCACGGCCATCTTGCGGTAGCCGGTCGCGTTGGGGTGCACCCCGTCGGCCAGGTCACTGAGCGTCAGGGCGCGGTACATGTCGACAAGGTGGACGCGTTTGCCGGCGGCGGCCCTGGTCTGCACGATCCCGGGGATCGCCGCGTTGTACCCCCGGACCTGGTTGTCCGCGCCCGACTTCGGGATGATCGTCGCGACGAACACGTCAGCGTTCGGGGCGGTGTTGGTGATCCGGTCGACGAGGGTGGCCAGCCGGCCCGGGGCGCCGGAGGTGTCGCCGTACATGTCGTTGGTGCCGATGTGCAGCAGCACGGTCCGGGGACTCGTGGCCCGCAACCAGTTGACGACGTTGGCGTCGATCTGGGCGATGGTCCAGCCGGAGTGGCCCTCGTGATCGTGGTCGCCAAGGCTGGCCGGGCCGTTGAACTGGGAGCCGACGAAGTCGATCCGGTACCCACCGGACGTGAACCGCTGCCAGAGCTCGATCCGGTATCCACCCGCGACGTTGAACCCGTCGGTGATCGAGTCGCCGAGGGGCATCACGCGTACGCCGCCGTTGGACTCCGCGCTCGCCGGAGCGGTCGCGATCGGTACGGCCGCGGCCACGGCGGCGACGGCGGCCAGGGCCGCCCACCACAGGCGCGCTCGTCGGGGCTTCGGCGTCGTCGCGGTGGCGGTGGGTGACGGAGGGACGGGGTGGCCGAGCGTTGGACTGCTCATGGGACTTCCTCTGGTGGTGAGGGTGCGCGACAACAGCGGCCACCAGGAAGACGGTCGCCGCCAGGACGCGGTACGCGGGGGAGCGGGCCGCGCGGAACGACCAAGAACCCGGACGTCTGCACTGGTGGTCGTGGCGCTGCCGCTGACACTGGTCATCGATGGTCGGGGGCGACAGATCGACGAACCGTGGCGGAAGTGTGCCCTGCACCTCGCCTGACGCACCTTAGCGTGTTATCGCTAACACCGGCAATAGATCGGCGTCCGGCTATGAGTTGCGACCCAGGCTCCGCCCGGACGGCGTGCTCACGTTCCGGATGGACCAGCCGGGTGCAGCGTGGAGCCGAGCCACCGCAGCTGACGCCGGACGTGCACGGCCTCTCCACCCTCGTGACCGTTGAACGGGTAGACGTGCATCTCGCGCGCCGGTGGCACCGGCAACCCGGCCGCCGCACCGTACTGGTTGTAGGCGGCGAAGCCGGTGCTCGGCGGGCAGACGGTGTCCCGCAGCCCGACCCCGAACTGCGCCGGTGCCGTCGCACGTCGGGCGAAGCTCACCCCGTCGACGTAGGACAGGGTGCGCCACACCGCGTCCTCGGCCTCCCGGTGCACGGCCAGGAACCGGGCGATCTCGCCGTACGGCGCGGGTTCGCTGAGCTTCACGGCCCGCCGCATGTCGCAGAGGAACGGTGCGGTGGTCAGCACCGCGCCGAGATCGCCGACCAGGCCGGCCACCGCGAGGGCGAGGCCGCCGCCCTGGCTGTTGCCGGCCACGGCGACCCGGGCCCCGTCGACTTCCGGCAGGGCGCGGACCGCCTCGACCGCCCGGACCGCGTCGGTGATCAGACGACGGTAGTGGTAGTCGCGCGGGTCGAGGATTCCCCAGGTGGCCGGCCAGGGCCCACCGGGGGCGCCGTGCGGGTCGGGGGTGTCTCCGGCGCCGTACTGACCCGCCTGGCCCCGGTTGTCCATCAGCAGGTGGGCGTACCCGGCCGTCGGCCAGGTCAGCCGCTCGTGGGGCAGGCCGCGACCACGGCCGTAGCCGGCGTACTCGACGACGGCGGGCAGTGGCCCCGACGCGTTGGCGGGGCGGGTGTACCAGGCCCGGACCGGGTCGCCGCCGAAGCCCGCAAAGGTGACGTCCCAGGAGTCGAGCAGCCGCAGGTCGGTGGACTCTGGACGGACGTCGACGAGCACCGGCCGGGCGGTCGCCTCCAGGAGGGTGTCGCGCCAGAACCTGTCGAAGTCGTCGGGTTCGACGACCTCTGGCGCGTACCGCTGGAGTTCGTCGAGCAGGGCGGCGGCGTGGGGCACGGGTCCTCGCAGGGGCTCGGGTCAGTGCGGGCTGGCGGGGGGTGCGGTGCTCTCCCGGACGACCAACTCGGTCACCAGGTCGATCCGGCTGGTCGCCGGCTCGTTGCCCCTGGTCAGGTCGAGCAGCATCTGGGTGGCGATGCCCGCCATGTCGCGCAACGGCTGGTTGATCGTGGTGAGGGCGGGGTCGGTCCAGGCGGAGACCGGCAGGTTGTCGTACCCGATCACCGACAGGTCCTCGGGCACTCGCAGGCCGCACTGGCGGGCGGCCCGGAGCACCCCCATGGCCTGGATGTCGGAGCCGGCGAAGATCGCCGTGGGTCGGGACGGCTGGCGGAGCAGTTCCAGCCCGTGGGCGTGCCCGGCTCCCGCGGAGAAGCTGCCGTAGCGGATCAGCTCGCGATCGACAACGAGCCCGGCTTCCTCGTGGGCCGACTGGAAGCCGGCGGCGCGGGCCCGGCTGCACAGCACATCGGGCGGCCCGGAGATGATGGCGATCCGCCGGTGCCCCAACTCCAGGAGGTGCCGGGCGGCCAGCAGGCCACCGTTCCAGTTGTTCGACCCGACGGTGGGCACGGAGGCCGAGGTCGCGCTGTCGGTGTCGACGACGACGAACGGTATGCCCTGACGCCGCAGGTGCTGCTGTTGGGCCTCGGCCAGGTGGGAGAGGACGAACACCACGCCCAGCGGGCGGTCGGCGAGGATCGCGTCCAACCAGCGGGCCGGAGGGCGGTGCGCGCCGTTGAGCTGAGCGACCGACAACCCGATGCCGGCCGCGGCGGTCACCGCCTCGACACCGCGCAGGATCTCCATGGCCCACCCGGTGTCGAACTCGTGGAACACGAGATCGATCCGCCCCCCGCTGGTCGAGGGTCGCCGGGCGCGGCGCTGGTACTTGTGGCGATCGAGGCTCGCCTCCACGCGTGCTCTGGTGCCGGGGGCGACATCGCCACGTCCGTTGAGGACCTTGGACACCGTGGCGACCGAGACGCCGACGTCGTGGGCGATTGTCGCGATGGTGGTGGAGGCGGGTGGGTCGAGCGGGCGGTGCTCTGTCATCGCAGCCCCATACAGCATCCGAAATTTTCGGGAGACCTTAACACGATTGGCCGGTCGCGCCAGCCGTTACGGCGGTCGTCCGGCCCGTTCGCGGGTCATTCTGCGGCGGATTCGCAACGGTGTGCTGACGGTGGAGTCACCGTGTGCAGGGAACGGTCGTCGGAGTCCAGCTGAGACCCTTGACACTCATCGATGGGGCACTTAGGTTGCCGAAAAGGTTGCGCAGGCTTCCGGAAAGTTTCGGATCGTGTGAACGTCCGCCACGGAACTGGTTCTACCAGGGCACGGGGATGTGGCCGGAGCTAAGGGGTCATGGCATGAGAAGTCAGTTGCCCGTGCACAGCGACGCCGCGCCGTGGCGCGATCCGCAGCTGTCGCCGACCGAACGGGCCGAGGCTCTCCTGCCGTTGATGACACTCGAAGAGAAGATCGCGCAACTCATCGGGGTCTGGGTCGGTGCGGACTCCTCCGGCGAGGGCGTCGCCCCGCACCAGTCCGACATGATCAGCGAGCTTCCGCCGTGGAGCAGCCTCATCCAGCACGGCCTGGGCCAGCTCACCCGGCCGTTCGGCACCGCACCCGTCGACCCGGTGCTCGGTGCCCGGTCGCTCGCCGCCTCCCAGGCGCAGATCGTCGCCGCCAGCCGGTTCGGCATCCCGGCCCAGGTGCACGAGGAGTGCCTCACCGGGTTCGCGGCCTGGCGGGCCACCGTCTACCCGACCCCGCTCAGCTGGGGCGCGTCCTTCGACCCCGACCTGGTCGAGGCGATGGCCGACCGGATCGGGCGCTCCATGCGCGCCGCGGGCGTGCACCAGGGGCTCGCGCCGGTCCTCGACGTCACCCGCGACTACCGCTGGGGCCGCACCGAGGAGACGATCGGCGAGGACCCCTACCTGGTGGGGACGACCGGTGCCGCGTACGTGCGGGGCCTGGAGGGCGCCGGTGTGGTGGCCACCCTCAAGCACTTCGCCGGCTACTCGGCCTCCCGGGGCGGGCGCAACCACGCGCCGGTGCCGATGGGCCGTCGGGAGTTGGCAGACGTGATCCTGCCGCCGTTCGAGATGGCCCTGCGGCTCGGGGGCGCCCGCTCGGTGATGAACTCCTACGCCGAGATCGACGGTTTGCCAGTCGCCGCCGACGAGGAGCTGCTGACCGGCCTGCTGCGCGACGAGTGGGGCTTCACCGGCATCGTGGTCGCCGACTACTTCGCAGTCCGGTTCCTGGAGACCCTGCACGGTGTCGCGGGCGACGCCGCCGACGCCGCCCGGCTCGCCCTGCGCGCCGGGATCGACGTCGAGTTGCCCACTGTGGACGCCTTCGGCGCGCCGCTTGTCGAGGCGGTTCGCCGCGGCGACGTCGACGAGGCGCTCGTCGACCGGGCGCTGCGGCGGGTGCTGATTCAGAAGATCGAGATCGGCCTGCTCGACGACGACTGGCAGGAGCTGCCCGACGACGTGGCAGACCTGCGACTCGACGACGAGGTCAGCCAGGAGGTGGCCCTCCGCCTGGCCCGGGAGTCCGTCGTCCTGCTGCGCAACACCGGCGTTCTCCCGCTTGCCGTCGGCAGCCGGGTCGCAGTGATCGGCCCGCTCGCCGACGACCCGATGGCCATGCTCGGCTGCTACTCCTTCCCCAACCACGTGGGCGTCAACCACCCCGACCACGGGCTCGGCCTGGAGATCCCCTCGCTCCGCGACGAGTTGGCCCGACGCGTCCCGCTGCTCAGCCACGAGCCCGGCTGCGCCATCACCGGCGAGGACACCTCCGGCATTCCGGCGGCGGTCGCCGCGGCCGCTGCCGCCGACGTGTGTGTGCTCGCCGTCGGCGACCGCGCGGGAATGTTCGGCCGGGGCACCTCCGGCGAGGGCTGCGACGCCGTCGACCTGCGGCTGCCCGGCGTGCAGGCGGAGCTCGTCCGGGCCGTCCTCGCCACCGGCACCCCTGTCGTCCTGGTGCTGATGACCGGTCGCCCCTACGCGCTCGGCCCGGAGTTCGACACCGCGGCAGCCGTGGTGCAGGCGTTCTTCCTCGGGCAGCTCGGCGGGCAGGCGCTCGCCGAGGTGCTCACCGGTGCGGTGAACCCGTCCGGGCGGTTGCCGGTCAGCGTTCCCCGCGACGCCGGCGGACTGCCGGGCACCTACCTGGCGCCGCCGCTCGGTCACCGCAACAAGGTCTCCTCCGTCGACCCCACCCCGGCGTACCCGTTCGGGCACGGGTTGAGCTACACCACCTTCGAGTGGTCCGACGCCGGTGTGGTGGATCCGGCCGACGAGACGCCGGATGCGCCGGCGGCCTGGCCGGTCGACGGCGAGGTGCGGGTGCGGATCACCGTCACCAACAGCGGTGACCGGGCCGGCACCGAGGTGGTGCAGCTCTACCTGCACGACCCGGTCGCGCAGACCACCCGCCCGGTGGTCCGGCTGGTCGGCTACACCCGACTGCCGCTGGAGCCGGGCGAGGCGGCGTACGTGACGTTCGGCGTACCGGCCGACGTGGCCTCGTTCACCGGTCTGTCCGGCCGGCGGGTCGTCGAGCCGGGCGAGGTGGAGCTGCGCTTCGGCCGGTCGAGCGGCGACGCGGTGGCGACAGTGCCGCTGCGGCTGACCGGCGTCGAGCGCCAGGTCGGCCACCAGCGGGAACTTCTCACGTCGGTGCGGGTGGAGCCCCTCGTGGCCGTCCCGCATCCCGCCTAGGAGGGGCCGAGGATGACATCGACCTTACGGCCACCGCCGCCGGCGCCACCCCGGTCACCGGCGGAGGCGGCCGGCTCTGCCCCGCGGTCGCCGCGCCGCCGCCAGAGCTGGCGGCAGGCGCTGCGCCGGGACTGGCAGCTCTACTCCCTCGCCATCCTGCCGCTGCTGTTCTTCCTGGTCTTCCGGTACCTGCCGATGATCGGGAACGTCATCGCGTTCCGCCGGTTCAAGCCCGGCGGCAGCATCTTCGGTGAGTACTGGGTCGGCCTGCGGTACTTCCGGATGTTCCTGACCGACCCGACGTTCTGGGAGGTCTTCACGAACACGCTGGTGCTCGGGACGCTGACCCTGCTGTTCTGCTTCCCGTTGCCGATCGTGTTGGCGTTGCTGCTCAACGAGGTGCGTGCCCGCCGGTTCAAGCGGTTCGTGCAGTCGGTGTCCTACCTGCCACACTTCCTGTCGATCGTGATCGTGGCGGCGATGGTCATGCAGTTGACCATGGTCGACGGCGCGGCCAACCAGCTCGTCCGGTTCTTCGGCGGCGACGCGGTGGCGTTCCTGCAACAACCCGGTTGGTTCCGGACCATCTACGTGTCCTCCGAGGTCTGGCAGAGCGTCGGCTGGGGCACGATCCTCTACCTCGCGGCCCTCACCACGATCGACGAGGACCTGTACGAGGCGGCGCGGATCGACGGCGCCAACCGACTGCGGCAGACCTGGCACGTGACCCTGCCGGGGATCCGACCGACGATGATGACGCTGCTCATCCTCAACATCGGCAGCTTCCTGGCGGTCGGGTTCGAGAAGATCCTGCTGCTCTACAACCCGTTGACGTACCCGACCGCCGACGTGGTCTCCACGTACCTGTTCCGGATGGGCTTCCAGTCCAGCAACTTCAGCTACGCCGCGGCCATCGGTCTCTTCGAGGCGGTGATCGGGCTGGTCCTGGTCCTGACGGCGAACCTGATCTCCCGGCGCACGGTGGGGACGAGCCTGTGGTGATCCTCGGTACGAAGAGCGAAGCCCCGAAGACCCGGGGCCAGGTGGACAGTCGGGGCTACCGGATCTTCCGGGTGGTCAACACGGTGGTCCTGATCGGCGTCGTGGTCGTGACGCTGTTCCCGTTCCTCAACATCGTGTCCCGCTCGCTCAGCGACGAGGCGTACATCATCACGGGAAAGGTGAGCATCGTCCCGCGCGGGTTCAACGTCACCGCGTACAAGCTGGTGATGTCCGACCCGATGTTCTGGACGAACTACCGCAACACTGTGGTGTACACGGTGGTCGCCACGATCATCTCGATCGTGCTGACCACCTGTTACGCGTACGTGCTGTCGAAGCCGCAGCTCAAGGGACGCGGCGTCCTCGTCGGCATCGCGCTGTTCACCATGTTCTTCACCGGCGGCCTGATCCCCAACTACGTGCTGGTCACCAGCCTGGGCATGAAGAACACCATCTGGGCCGTCGTGGTCCCCAACGCCATAAGCGTGTTCAACCTGCTGGTCATGAAGGCGTTCTTCGAGAGCCTGCCGACCGAGTTGGAGGAGGCCGCGGCGGTCGACGGGCTGAACACCTACGGCATCCTGCTGCGGATCGTGCTGCCGTTGTCGAAGGCGATCATCGCGACGATGGTGCTCTTCTACGCGGTCGCGTTCTGGAACTCGTGGTTCAGCGCGTTTCTCTACATGGACCGGCAGGAACTGTTGCCGGTCACCGTCTACCTGCGCAACCTGATCGTGGGTGCGACCGACGCGCAGGAGGCGGGGGCCGCCGATGCCGATGTCGTGCAGGCCGCGGCCACCCTGCAGGCCGTGACGGTCGTGCTGACCACCCTGCCGATCCTGGCGGTCTACCCCTTCGTCCAACGGTACTTCGTCCGCGGCGTGATGCTCGGCGCGGTAAAGGGGTGACGCCGCCGCACCGTTCCACCTTCTGATCCCCACCACCGAAAGGACGAGCCATGCTCCACAAGACGTGGCGCCGGGTGGCGATGGCCACCGCGGGTCTGCTCGCGCTCACCCTCAGCACCGCCTGTTCCGAGGATCCCGCCGAGTCGACGGACCTGTCGGACAACAAGGTCGGGGCGATGGCCAGCTACGGCGTCGGCGACCAGTTCAAGGCCACCGAGGCGCTCTCCTTCTCCACCCTCTACAACAACCACACGTTCTATCCGCTCAAGGAAGACTGGCTTTTCTGGTCGGAGCTGACCAAGCGGACCAACGTCAAGATCGACCCGGTCGCCGTCCCGCTGAGCGACTACGAGCAGAAGCGCAGCCTGCTGATCGGCGCCGGCGACGCCCCGCTGATCATCCCGAAGACGTACCACCCGCAGGAGGACGCGTTCGTGGCCTCCGGGGCGATCCTCCCGGTGAGCGACTACCTGGATCTGATGCCCAACTTCAAGGACAAGATCACCAAGTGGAACCTCAAGCCGGAGATCGACAACCTGCGGCAGTCCGACGGCAAGTTCTACCTGCTGCCGGGCGTGCACGAGAAGCCCACGCAGGACTACACGGTGCTGGTGCGCACCGACATCATGCAGGAGCTCAACCTGCCCGTCCCGAAGACCTGGGACGACCTGTACACGGTGCTCAAGGCGATGAAGGCGAAGTACCCGAACGTCTACCCGTACTCCGACCTCTTCAGTAAGCCCACGCCGACCGGCGCCCTGCTGAACCTCCTCGGCTCCTCCCACGGCACCTACGCGGGCTGGGACTACCAGCACGCCACCTGGGATCCGACGGCGAAGAAGTTCACCTACACCGGCGGGTCCGAGCAGTACAAGCAGATGCTCACGTACCTGCACAAGCTCGTCGCCGAGGGCCTGCTCGACCCGGAGAGCTTCACGCAGACCGACGACCAGGCACGCCAGAAGCTCGCCAACGGCAAGTCCTTCGTGGTCACCGGCAACGCACAGACGCTTGTCAACAACCACCGGCCCGACCTGGCCAAGACCCTGCCGAACGCGAAGATGGCCAAGATCCCGCTGCCGATCGGCCCGGCCGGTGAGGTCAACCCCTTCCCCCGGCTGGAGAACGGCATCATGATCTCCACCAAGGCCCGGGAGAGCAAGAACTTCGTGGCCATGATGCAGTTCATCGACTGGCTGTGGTATTCCGACGCCGGCCAGGAGTTCGCCCGCTGGGGCGTCGAGGGCACCACCTTCACCAAGGACGCCGCCGGCAAGCGATCCGTCACCGCCGACGTCGACGTCCTCGGGCTCAACCCGAAGGGCACCAAGCACCTGCAGAAGGACTTCGGCTTCTACAACGGTGTCTTCACCTACGGCGGCACGCCCGACCTGGTCCGTGGCTTCTTCTCCCCGGAGGAGCTGGAGTTCCAGAAGGTGATGGACGCCCGCAAGCCGAGGGAGGTCCCCCCGCCGCGCCCGTTCACCGATGAGGAACGCGAGCAGGTGTCGCTCTGGGAGACCCCGCTGAAGGACTTCGTCACCCAGAACACGCTCAAGTTCGCCCTCGGCCAGCGGCCCCTCAGCGAGTGGGACGCCTACGTGGCCGAGCTGAAGGCCAAGAACTCCGAGCAGTACATCGACGTGGTCAACAAGGCGTACGAGCGGTTCCAGAAGGACAACGGCTGAGCAACGGGGAGTCCGGCCGGGCGGTCACCAGGGCCCGACCGGACTCCCCGACGACCACCGCCCCGGGCGCGCGGGTGACCCCGCCCGCCCTCGGGCAGGACGAGCGGAGGGGACAGCCGTGAGCGCCGCGCGCACCTGGCGACAGTTCGGCGAGGGGCCACTGTCGCGGATCACCTCTCGGGTCTACATCCTGCTCGTCGTCGAGTTGCTGCTCCTGCTCACCACCCTGCCCGGCCTGCTCCCGATGCTGCTGCTGGGCCGCGACCCCAGCAACCTGCCGCTGGCCGCCCTGCTGCTGGTGCCGGTCGGCCCGGCGCTCTCGGCTGCCCTGTACGCCCTGCGCCACCAACGCGCCGACCTGACCGACCTGCGGCCCGCCACAGTGTTCTGGCGCGGGTACCGGGCCAACCTGTCCGGTGTGCTGCGCGTCTGGGTGCCGACGCTGCTGTGGCTGACAGTGCTCGCCGTGAACCTCGCCTACCGGGGTGCGGTCGGCCTCCCGAGCTGGTGGGCGGTGCCGCTGGTCCTGCTCGCTGTGGGTGTGACGCTCTGCGCGGCGAACGCCCTGGTGATCACCTCGCTGTTCGGCTTCCGCACCCGGGACGTGCTCCGACTGGCCGTGCACTTCCTCGTGCGTACCCCCGGTGTCACAGTCGGCAACGCGCTGCTGCTGGCCGCGGCGGCCGCGGTCACCGCGGTCTTCTCCGAGGCGGTGCTGGCGATGCTCGGCTCGGTCGCGGTCCTGGCGTTCCTGCGCGTCAGCGACCCGATGGTCCGGCTGATTCAGAAGGAGTTCACCCGATGAGCCTGCCCGTCACCGCCAAGGTGCCCTTCGGAGGCGACTACAACCCGGAACAGTGGCCGGAGGACGTGTGGAAGCAGGACTACCGTCTCTTCGACACCGCTCGGATCGACCTGGTCACCATCGGCGTGTTCGACTGGGCGCTCTGCCAGCCCGCCGAGGACGTGTACGACTTCGCGCTGCTGGACCGGATCGTCGAGCGGGCCGCCGCGGAGGGGCGCGGGATCTGCCTGGCGACCGGCACCGGCGCTCACCCGCCGTGGCTGGCCAAGGCGTACCCGGAGGTGACCCGGACCGACTTCGAGGGCCGCAGGCACCGGTTCGGCCAGCGGCACAACTCCTGCCCCAGCTCCCCGGTGTTCCGCCGGCTCTCCGTCGAGCTGGCCCGCCGGATCGCCGGCCGTTACGGCCACAACCCGGCGGTCATCGCGTGGCACGTCGGCAACGAGTACGGCGGCGCCTGCTACTGCGAGCTGTGCGCGGCCGGCTTCCGAGACTGGCTGCGCCACCGCTACGGCACCCTCGACCACCTGAACGCGGCCTGGTACACCAGTTTCTGGTCGCACACCTTCACGCACTGGGACCAGATCGAACCGCCGTCGGCGCTCACCGAGCACTGGCGCGGGCCGGACCACACAGCGTTCCAGGGCATCACACTGGACTACCTGCGGTTCACCTCGGACGCCATGCTCACCAACTTCCACGACGAGAAGACCGCCATCCGCGAGTCCAGTCCGGACCTACCGGTGACGACCAACTTCATGGGCCTGTACCGGCCCGTCGACTACCACCGCTGGGCGGCGCACCTGGACTTCGCCTCCTGGGACAACTACCCGCCGAACGACGAGTCGGCGGCCCGGATGGCGCTGACCCACGACCTGATGCGCGGGCTCAAGGACGGCCAGCCGTTCTGGTTGATGGAACAGTCCCCGGGCGTCACCTCGTGCCGGGACGTCAACCCGCTGAAGCGGCCCGGCCTGATGCGGCTGTGGAGTTGGCAGGCGGTCGCGCACGGCGCCGACGCGGTGCTGTTCTTCCAGCTCCGCGCCGCCCGGGGTGCGAGCGAGAAATACCACGGCGCCGTCATCGGTCACGCCGGTCGCTCGGACACCAGGGTGTTCCGGGAGGTCGCCCAGTTGGGCGTCGAACTGGACCGGCTCGGCCCGGTGTCGCTGGGCGCGCGGACCCCGGCCCGGGTGGCGCTGCTGTTCGACTGGGACAGCTGGTGGGCGTTGGACATCTCCGACGGGCCGTCCCGGCTGGTCCGCTACCAGGAGGTCGTGCTCGCCTACCACCGAGCGCTCTGGGACGCCGGGGTGGACCTGGACGTCGTCGCGGTGACCCAGGACCTGACCCGCTACGACGTGGTCGTCGCGCCGGCCCTGCACATGCTCAAGGGTGACCTGCCGCAGCGCCTGGAGGCGGTGGCGGCGCGCGGCGGCTCGGTGCTCACCACCTACCTGTCGGGTCGGGTGGACGAGAACGACAGGGCCTTCCAGATGGACGTGCCCGGCCCGCTCGGTCAGCTGCTGGGTGTCCGGGTCGACGAGTGGGACGCGCGCGGCCCGGAGGCGGTCAACCCGGTCCGTCTCGGCGCTGGCCCGGATCAGCTCGACGTCGAGGCGCGACTGCTGTTCGAACTGGTGATTGCGCAGGGCGCGGCGGTGGTCGGCACCTACCAGGCCGACTTCTACGCGGGCACCCCGGCGGTGACCCGCAACGCCTTCGGCGCCGGCGACGGCTGGTACGTGGCTGCCGGTCTGGACCAGGCCGGGGTGTCCTGGGTGGTGCGGCAGGTGCTGGATCGCCACGACGTGCTCGGCCCCTACCCGGACATCACGGACCTGGAATCCGCCGTCCGCGTCGCGCCGGACGGAACGCGGCTGCTGTTCCTGCTCAACCACCGCGCCGAGCCGGTCGAGGTGACCGCCCCGAGCAGTGGCGTCGACCTGCTCACCGGTCACCGCACGACGACCGGTGCGGCCCTGCCGCTGCCGGCGTACGGTGTCGTCGTGCTACGGGAGGACGAATGAACGCCGAAGAGTGGGTGGACCTGGAGCAACTGATGTTCGTCGAGGAACCGCTGGACGCTGACGAGCCGCGCGTACACCCGGCCTGGCTGCCACCGGAGGCGTTCCGGACCCTAGGCGCGCGCCGCGTTCTCGTCCACGGTGACGGGTTGCTCGTCGACACAGTGCTCGACGAGGTCTCGCGGGCCTGCGCGCGCTACGGCGGGCGGGTGTGGCACAACCCCTCCTGGGACGTCGACGTCGACCTGGTGCTCGCCCTGCGGGGCGCGGGCGAGCTGCCCGGCCCGGCGGTGGAGGCGGCACGCGACGAGGTCGGCGACGGGACGCTCGGCAACGAGGGGTTCCTGCTGACCCACGCCGGCCCGGTGACGGTGGTGGTGGCCGACGCGCCCGCCGGTCTGCTGTACGGGCTCTTCCACGTGGTCCGGCTCTGCGCGGCGGCCTTCGACCCGACCCGCCCGCCGGAGCGGCACCGGCCCGCGCTGCGCCGGCGGATGCTCAACCACTGGGACAACGTGGCAGTGCACCCGGTGATGGGCCAGGTCGAACGGGGTTACGCGGGCGGCTCGATCTTCTGGCAGGACGGTCGGCCGCGCGGCGACCTCTCCCGGATCCGGGAGTACGGACGACTGTTGGCCGCGAGCGGCGTGAACGCCATCTCGGTGAACAACGTCAACGTCTCCCGCACCGAGGCGCTGCTGCTCACCGATCGGCTCGGCGACGTGGCCGAGATCGCCGACGTGCTGCGCCCGTACGGCATTCGGGTGCACCTGTCGGTCTCCTTCGCCGCGCCGATGCTCCTCGGTGGCCTGTCGACAGCCGACCCGCTGGACGACGAGGTGCGGGCCTGGTGGGCGGAGACCACCCGGACCGTCTACGACCGCGTTCCCGACTTCGGCGGCTACGTGGTGAAGGCCGACTCGGAGGGGCAACCCGGCCCGTTCAGCTACGGGCGGGACCACGCCGACGGGGCGAACCTGCTGGCGGACGCGCTCGCCCCGCACGGGGGAGTGGTGCACTGGCGGGCGTTCGTCTACAACCACCACCAGGACTGGCGGGACCGGTCGACCGACCGGGCCCGCGCCGCGTACGACCACTTCGCCCCACTCGACGGGCGGTTCCGCACCAACGTGATCCTGCAGGTGAAGTACGGTCCGGTGGATTTCCAGACCCGTGAGCCGGTCTCCCCGGTGATCGCCGCGATGCCCGCCACCCGACTGGCTGTGGAGTTGCAGGTCACGCAGGAATACACCGGCCAGCAGCGACACGTCTGCCACCTCGGCCCGTTGTGGAGTGAGGTGCTGCGGTTCGCGCCCTGGGGGCCGGGCGGACGGTCGGTGGCCGACGTGGTGGCGGGGGCGGCGGGCGCTGGCGGTGGCCTCGTCGCGGTCGCCAACACCGGCGACGACCTGTTCTGGACCGGGCACCCGTTGGCGCAGGCCAACCTGTACTCGTTCGGGCGGCTCGCCTGGGATCCGCGGCTGGACCCGACGGCGGTCCTCGACGAGTGGATGACGCTGACCTTTCCACCCTCGGCGACCGCCGACCCGGACCTGGTGCGACGGACGCTGCACGAGATCATGGACGACTCGTGGCGCACCTACGAGCGGTACTCCGCCCCGTTGGGCGTTGGCTTCATGGTCAACCCCGGCGACCACTACGGCCCCGGCGTCGACGGGTACGAGTACTCGCGGTGGGGCACCTACCACTTCGCCGACCGCGACGGCGTGGGCGTGGACCGCAGCCGCGCGTCGGGCACCGGCTTCGCCGGCCAGTACCCGCCGTACTGGGCCGAGGTGTACGAGACGCCCGAGAGTTGCCCCGACGACCTGCTGCTCTTCTTCCACCACGTGCCGTACCAGCACGTCCTGCGCAGCGGCTCGACAGTCATCCAGCACATCTACGACACGCACTTCGCCGGTGTCGAGGAGGTGGCGGTGATGCGACGGAGGTGGCAGACGCTGAATGGGATGATCGACCCGGCCGTGTACGAGCGGGTGGCCGAACGGCTCGACGAGCAGGTGCGGTCCGCCACCGAGTGGCGCGACCAGGTCAACACGTACTTCTTCCGCAAGTCCGGGGTGCCGGACGAGCGGGGGCGGCGCATCTACTGAACCGGCCGGCCGGGCTACGGTGGCGCGGTCGCCAGGGGTGGACCGTGCCGTCCTCCAGCCGGTTCACCGGCAGGTACGCCGGCGAGTACGGGTAGCGGGCCGCCGCCTCCTCGTCGATGTCCACCCCGAGACCGGGCGTCTCGGCGGGGTGCAGGTAGCCGTCGGCGAAGTGGTAGCCGTGCGGGAACACCTCGTCGGTCTGCTCGGTGCTGACCCCGTACGTCTTGGGCAGGCCCGGCACCCCACACTGCACCCGGACCGCCCGGTAGACCGGCAGGCCGGCGACCTTGCCCTTGATGTCCCACAGCGCCGTGTCCACGGCGGCGATGGCGCTCATCGTGACCGGGCCGCGCCGCCAGTACGCCCCCTGGTACAGGTACTGCCAGGTGTCCTCGATGCGGGCCGGATCCCGGCCGATCAGCAGGGGTGCCACGTGGTCACGCAGGTACGACGCGACGGCCAGCTCCCGACCGTTGAGGGTGGCGTCCCCGACGCCGGTCACCCCCTCGTCGGTGACGATCTTGAGGGTGACGTTTCGAGAACATCCCGATAATAGCCCGCGAGCCGCCGTCGGCGGCCGGGCCCGCCGGTGTCCCCGGTTGTGCAGGTGGACCCGGGATCCGTTGCAGCGAAAGGTTTCCGGAAGTCTTGACAATCGAGTGTGCTCGATTGAAGCTGACGTGGTCACGCGAGCCGCGGTCAGGGTCGGGCGAAGGGCAGTCCTCGACTTCAGTCCCCTTCCACGCGCCTATCTCCCGAGGGATCGCGATCGATGACACTCAAGACAAGGATGCTCGGCGCCGCCATGGCGGCCCTGACGCTGGCCGCCGCCGCGCTGACCTTCGCCACCCCGGCGTCGGCGGCGACGCTGACCCAGGTGACCGGCTTCGGTACCAACCCCACAAACCTCCAGATGCACCTGTACGTCCCGGACCGGGTGGCCACCCGACCGGCGATCCTGCTCGCGCTGCACTACTGCACCGGGTCGGGTCCGGCATTCCACTCCGGCACCCAGTACGCGTCCCTCGCCGACCGGTACGGGTTCATCGTGATCTACCCGTCGGTGACCCGCAGCAGCAAGTGCTGGGACGTTGCCTCACCGCAGGCCCTGCGCCGTGGCGGAGGCAGCGACCCGGTCGGGCTCATGTCGATGGTCGACTACGTGCGGCAGCGCTACGCCGCCGACCCGGCGCGGATCTTCGCCACCGGCACCTCCTCCGGAGCGATGATGACAAACGTCATGCTTGGTGACTACCCGGACGTGTTCGCGGCAGGCGCTTCCTTCGCCGGGGTGCCGTTCAGCTGCTTCGCCACCGGGGGCAGTTCCGAGTGGAACAGCGAGTGCGCGAACGGGCAGCTCATCAAGACCGCGCAGCAGTGGGGGGACCTGGTCCGTGGGGCGTACCCGGGCTACACCGGCCAGCGACCACGCATGCAGATCTGGCACGGCACCAACGACGAGACGCTGCGCTATCCGAACTTCGGTGAGCAGGTCAAGCAGTGGACCAACGTGCACGGGTTGAGCCAGACCCCGACGTACACCGATTCACCGCAGTCCGGCTACACCCGCACCCGGTACGGCAGCAGCGGCCCGATGGCACCGGTCGAGGCGATCAGCATGCAGGGTGTCACGCACAACCTGCCGGTCGACGCCGCGCAGGTCATCCGCTTCTTCGGGCTGGACGGCACCACGCCGCCCACGACCCCGCCCCCGACGACTCCGCCGCCGACCACGCCGCCGCCCACGACTCCGCCGCCGACCACGCCGCCCCCGACCACGCCGCCCCCGACCACTCCGCCGCCCAGCGCGGGCGCCTGCCGGGTCGGCTACACGGTCAACGCCTGGAACAACGGGCTCACCGCGAGCGTGACCATCACCAACACCGGCACGGCCGCGGTGAACGGGTGGGCGCTGGCCTTCACGCTGCCCAGCGGGCAGGTCATCACCAGCGGCTGGAACGCGCAGTACTCGCCGACGAGCGGTGCGGTGACCGCCCGCAACTTCTCCTACAACGCCACCATCGCTCCGAACGCGTCGGTCGAGATCGGCTTCCAGGCCACGCACGGAGGCGGCACCGGCAAACCCTCGTCGTTCACCCTGAACGGCGCCGCCTGCTCGGTGTCCTGAGCTTCCCTCCCCACCACCACACAAGGAGTCGCACGATGAGAAACACGAGATGGAAGGCGGCATCGAGAGCCGTGATCGCGCTGACCGGCGCGGGTGCGCTCGCCGCCGGCATGGCGCTGTTCGCGACGGCACCCGCCTCCGCCGGGACCACGCTCGGCGCGTCCGCCGCCGAGAAGGGTCGCTATTTCGGTACGGCGGTGGCCGGATTCAAGCTCTCGGACAGTGCGTACACCACGATCTTGAACCGTGAGTTCAACATGGTGACGGCCGAGAACGAAATGAAGATCGACGCCACCGAGCCGCAGCAGGGCCGGTTCAGCTACGGCTCGGCGGAGCAGATCGTCAACCACGCCCGCAGTCGCGGGATGCAGGTACGTGGGCACACCCTGGCCTGGCACGCCCAGCAGCCGAGTTGGATGCAGGGCATGAGCGGCAGCGCTCTGCGGCAGGCGATTCTGAATCACGTGACGCAGGTGGCGACGCACTTCCGGGGGCAGATCTATTCCTGGGACGTGGTGAACGAGGCGTTCGCCGACGGTAGTTCCGGAGGCCGTCGCGACTCGAACCTGCAGCGGACGGGCAACGACTGGATCGAGGCCGCTTTCCGCGCCGCACGGGCGGCGGATCCCGGCGCGAAGCTCTGCTACAACGACTACAACACCGACAACTGGACGCACGCGAAGACCCAGGGCGTCTACAACATGGTGCGGGACTTCAAGGCCCGTGGTGTGCCGATCGACTGCGTGGGCTTCCAGTCGCACTTCAACAACGACTCGCCGTACGTGAGCAACTACCGCACCACGTTGTCGAGCTTCGCGGCGTTGGGGGTGGATGTGCAGATCACCGAGCTGGACATCCAGGGCGCACCAGCGAACACGTACCGCAGTGTGGTCGAGGACTGCCTGGCGGTGGCCCGGTGCAACGGGATCACGGTGTGGGGCATCCGCGACAGTGACTCGTGGCGGTCATCGCAGACGCCGCTGCTGTTCAACAACAACGGGTCCAAGAAGGCGGCGTACGACGCGGTGCTGGCCGCACTGAACAACGGCACCCCGCCGCCGACCACTCCGCCGCCCACGACTCCGCCACCCACGACTCCTCCGCCGACCACCACTCCTCCGCCGACCACTCCTCCGCCGGGGCAGGGTGGCTGCACCGCGACGGTGACGGTGAACCAGTGGACCGGTGGCTTCGTGGCGAACGTACGGGTGACGGCCGGCTCGTCGGCTCTCAACGGTTGGACCGTGACGATCACGTTGCCGTCCGGCGCGACGGTCACCAACGCCTGGAGCGCCACCAACAGCGGTAACACCGGCACGACTAACTGGACGAACGTGGCCTACAACGGCCAGGTCGGCGCCGGGCAGTCCACCGAGTTCGGCTTCCAGGGCAACGGCACCGCGGGCAGCCTCAGCCCAACCTGCGCGGCCGGCTAGGAGGATCATCGGCCGGTGCGGAGGGCTTCCCGCCCCCGCACCGGCCCCCGGCCCCCGGCCCTTCCGCCCTCCGTCAGACGGCGGCCGAGGTGGGGCTGATGAGGGCGGGGACGAGGCTCAGCAGGGGACTGATGAGGCCGCAGAGGGTGGCGCGGTCAGGGAAGCAACCTGTTCGTTGGTGCCTGTAGAGCTGCCCCGGATATGGGGCGGCAAGCGTTCGCTGCCCTGTCTCCCGGACGCCGCTCGGATCTTGCGTGCGAATCGGGTAGGACGCGCCGCCCCATTTCTGGGGCAGCTCTACAGGCGCTCCGGGGACTGGTTGAGCCCCCGCGTCGAGGCGGCCGGCGCGCCGAATCGCCTGTTGCGCAGTGACCGACTCGACCGACTTGACCGACTCGACCGAGGTGCAGAGCTCAACCGTCGATGCGGGTGATGTTGCGGATCTTGTTGGACGCGTCCAGGGCGGCCACCTTGTACGCCTCAGCCAGCGTCGGGTAGTTGAACACCGCGTCGACCAGGTAGTCGATCGTGCCGCCGCAGCCCATCACCGCCTGCCCGATGTGGACGATCTCGGTGGCCGCGGTGCCGAACACGTGCACCCCGAGCAGCCGGCCGTCGTCGGGGGAGACGAGCAGCTTGAGCATGCCGTACGAGTCGCCGACGATCTGACCCCGGGCCAGCTCCCGATAACGGGCGATGCCGACCTCGAACGGAGTCGAGGTGTCGGTGAGCTGCGCCTCCGTCTGCCCGACGAAGCTGATCTCCGGGATGGTGTAGATGCCGATCGGTTGCAGGCCGTGCATCTCCCGGATCGGTTCGCCGCAGGCGTGCTGTGCCGCCAGTCGGCCCTGCTCCATTGAGGTGGACGCGAGCGCGGGAAAGCCGATCACGTCGCCCACCGCGTAGATGTTCTCCACCGAGGTGCGGTAGTTGACGTCCACAGTGATCCGGCCGCGTCGGTCCGCCTCCAACCCGGCGGCCTCCAGGGCCAGATCGTCGGTCTGGCCCTGCCGGCCGGCCGAGTACATGACGGTGTCCGCGACGATCTTCTTGCCACTCTTGAGGATGCACAGCGCGGCGGTCTGGTGCTTCTCCACGGCGGCGACCTCCTCGCCGAAGCGGAACGCCACCGACAAGTCGCGCAGGTGATATTTGAGCGACTCGATGACCTCGTCGTCGCAGAACTCGAGCATCCGATCGCGGCGCTCCACCACTGTCACCTTGGTGCCCAGCGCCGCGAACATGGACGCGTACTCCATGCCGATCACGCCGGCACCGACCACGACCATGCTGCGCGGTACGGCCTGGAGGTTGATGACGCCGTCGGAGTCCACGATCGTCCGGTCGTCGAAGTCGACGCTGTCCGGGCGGGCCGGGCGGGTGCCCGCCGCGATGATGGCCTTGTCGAAGGTCACCTTCGACTCGCGGCCGGAGCCGCTGTCGACCCAGATCGAGTGCGCGTCCGCGAATCGGCCGGTGCCGGTGATCATCGCGACCCGGTTGCGGGCCAGTTGATTGCGGATGACGTCGGTCTGCCGGGTGATCACGTGCTGTGTCCGGGCGGCCAGGTCGCTGACCGTGATCTCGTCCTTGACCCGGTAGCTGCTGCCGTAGAGGTCTCGCTGGCTCAGCCCGGTCAGATAGAGAACGGCCTCGCGCAGCGTCTTGGAGGGGACCGTGCCGGTGTTGATGCACACCCCACCGATCATGTCGCGGCGGTCCACGATGCCGACCCGCCTGCCGAGCTTGGCGGCAGCGATCGCGGCCTTCTGACCGCTGGGTCCGGAGCCCAGCACCACCAGGTCGTAGTCATCCACAACCGCTAGCGTCGCAAGATGTCGTGGTTGGCGCCAGACCCCGGAGCGGAGCGTTATTCGTCTGCCACCGTGCAGGGGCCGCCGTTCAGCGTGATCTCCTCCGGCAGTTGCGTGCCGGTGGCGACGAGCCCCAGCGACACGCTGCCGCCCGGCGGGATCACCGCGTTGCGACTGGTGTTGCGCACCCGCAGGTAGCTGTTGTTGAGACGGTCGACGACCTTCGCGCCCCAGATGCCGTGAACCTGCTGGCTGGCCCAGAACCGCCAGGTCATCGTCCACCCGTCGACCGTCGTGGTGCCGGTGTTCGTGACGACGAGGTGCGCCACGAAGCCGTCGGACCACTGCCGCACGACGGACCGGACCGCGCAACTCGGCGGCGGGGGCAGGGTGGTCACGGTGACCGGTGCGGACAGGGGGGACAGGTGGCCGGCCTCGTCGCGGGCCTGCACCACGAAGGTGTACGTGGTGTTCGGCGTCAACCCGCTGATCTGGGTGCTGTTGCGTCCGGGTGGGTACTGGTACACCTCACTGACCCGGGTGAGAGTGCCGCCAGCGCCGACCCGGAACACCTCATACCGTTCGAGGGCGACGTTCTCGACCGAGTGGGCCCATCGCAGCCACACCAGCGTTGCGGCGACGTCGTACGCCACCGGTTGGCCCGGCGCGCTCGGCGGTTGGTCGTCCCCCGGTGGCATGGTCAGCCGCAGGGTCGGGTTTGACACTGAGCTGTTGCCGGCCGCGTCCAGCGCCCACACCGAGAAGGTGTACGTGCGCGAGGGCCGCAGGCCGGTGATCCGGATGCTTGTGGTGTCTGTCGAATACTGGGCGCCGTTATCCTCGAACCGCGCGCCGACCGGGTAGCGGACCACGCCCACGTTGTCGGTCGAGGCCGCCCAGGTCAGCTCGACCCAGGTGGTGTCGACGGCGACGACCGTGATCGCACCGGGGGTGGTGGGACGCTCGGTGTCCGCCGCGGCGTACGCCGGGGTCGCGCCCGTCGCCACCAGGGCCGCCGTGAGCGTGCAGGCGGCCAGTGCGGCGGCCCTGGAACGGACGCCGCGCCACGGATGATCGCGCATGATGATCGCCTCGCCTTCGGGGTGACCGCAGCGGACCAGTCATCGACTGATGACGATGGTAGGTCAGTGCCGGTCGGGCCGCTGTCCCCTCAGCCGACGAGGCGGCGTTCCCAGGCCCACGCGGCGATCTCCACCCGGTTGCGGGCCTTGAGCTTCATCTGCACGCTGGCCAGGTGGGTCTTGACCGTGCCGACGGCGATGAAGAGCCCGGCGGCGATCTCGGCGTTGGTCAGGCCCCGCGCGACGAGCTTCACGACGTCGAGTTCCCGTGGTGACAGCCCGGTGTCGCCGCGCGCCGGGGCGGGCGAGCTGAGGTGCTCCAACAGCCGTACCGTGATGGAGGGGCTGATCAGCGCGTCACCGGACACGGCCGCGCGGACCGCCTCCACCAGCAGCGTCGGGCCGGAGTCCTTGAGCAGGAAACCGCAGGCGCCGTTGGAGAGCGCCGTGTGCACGTACTCGTCGAGGTCGAAGGTCGTCACCACGACCACCCGGATCGGGTCGGCGACGCCCGGCCCGGCGATCAGCCGCAGTGCTTCGAGTCCGTCGAGGCGGGGCATCCGGATGTCCAGCAGCACCACGTCCGGGCGCAGCCGCCGGGCCAACTCCACCGCGACAACCCCGTCGGCGGCCTCGCCGACCACCTCCATGTCCGACTGGGCCCCAATGATCATGCCGAAGCCGGTCCGGACCATCGCCTGGTCGTCGGCGATCAACACCCGGATCATCGCCCCACCGCCGTGCGCAGCGGAAACGCCGCATCGAGCACCCAGCCGCCGGCGACGCCGGGTCCGGCGGTGATCGTGCCGCCCAGGGCGCGTACCCGCTCGGTGAGGCCGATCAGGCCGAAGCCGTGCCGCCGGGCGGGCGCGGTGCGCCCGGCCGTGCCGTCGTCGGCGACCCGGACCAGCAACCAGTCCGGGGTACGGCGCACGGCCACGTTCACGGATCGGGCGTCCGGCGCGTGCTGGCGGGTGTTGGTCAGCCCCTCCATCACCACCCGGTACGCCGAGGTCGAGACCTCCACCGGCAATCCGTCCAGGTCGCCGTCGACGTGCAGGCGTGCCGGGGCGCTCGCCGTGCCGTTGAACCCCGCCAGCAGTGGCGGCAACTCGGTCACGCCGGCCAGTGGGGCCAACGGCGCGTCCGGCGGGGCGTCCGGGTTGCGCAGGATCCCCACCATCCGGCGCATCGAGGCCATCGTCTCCGTGCCGGCCCGCTCGATCTGCTCCAGCGCGACGATCACCCGACGTGGGTCCTGCTCGGCGACGAACCGGGCGCCCTGCGCCAGCACCACGATGCCTGTCACGTGGTGGGCGATGAAGTCGTGCAGGTCCCGGGCGAACTCCGCGCGCTGCTCGGCCCGAACCAGCGCGATCGTCCGATCCCGACCGGCAGCCATGATCCGCAGGTAGAGCCCCACCCCGGCGGCACCGGCCGCGGCGAGCACCTGGAGCAGACCGAAGATCACCAGCAGGTACGCGGTGCCGGAGCGCAGCGGCAACGCGGCGACGGCCAGCCCGACGGCCACCGCCGCCCACGGGGCGAGCCGGGGCGCGCCCCAGCGGGTGACCACGAAGACCACCCCGATCAGCCCGGCGGACTCGGCGAGCCCCCAGCTGCCGCCGATCAGGTAATTGCTGCCGGAGAGGACCCGGATGGCCGCGGTCACGGCCAGTGAGGCGCAGGCGAGCGCCAACGCGGCCAGCGGCACCACCCGCGAACCCACCCGGTGCACCGGCAACCAGAGCGGCACCGTCGCCACCGCCAGCCCCATGCGCACCAGCAGGAGCAGGAGAGCGGCCATGCTCTCGGGCGCGCCGAACCGGAGGTCGAAGAGGGCGAGCAGACCAAGGGCCAGCAGACCGGCGGCCTGGGCCAGGCGTACCCACCAACGTCGAAGATCCGGCGTGCTCATGGTGACCCAGCGTAGCCAGCGGACGGCACCGGCAGATCGGCCGAAAGACAGACCCGGCGCTGGCGATACCCGGCCGCCGGCCGATGCGCCCGCCCGCCGGTGGCGGCGACGCTGTCCGGGCCACATCGCAGCCACTGGAGGAACAATGACAACCCACGCCCCGCCGGAGACCAGCCACGCCGCGGTCGCCGCGGTCGACCTGGTGAAGGTGTACGGCAGCGGCGACACCGCCGTCCGTGCCCTGGACGGGGTCTCGGTCGGCTTCGGCCGGGCCGAGTTCACCGCCATCATGGGCTCGTCCGGGTCCGGCAAGTCGACGCTGATGCACTGCCTCGCCGGTCTCGACACCGCCACCTCCGGCCGCGTTTTGCTCGGCGGCACGGAGCTGACCGGCCAGTCGGACCGGACGCTGACCCGGGTCCGCCGGGAGCGGATCGGCTTCGTGTTCCAGTCCTTCAACCTGCTGCCGCAGCTCACCGCCGCCCAGAACATCACCCTGCCGCTGGACCTCGCCGGCCGGGAGCCCGACCGTCAACTGCTGGAGCACCTGGTGCGGGTGCTGGGCCTCGGTGACCGGCTCAACCACCGGCCCAGCGAACTCTCCGGCGGCCAGCAGCAGCGGGTCGCGATGGCCCGCGCCCTGGTGGCGCGGCCCGAGGTGGTCTTCGCCGACGAGCCGACCGGCAACCTCGACTCCCGCTCCGGCGCGGAGGTGCTCACCATCCTGCGCGACTCGGTCCGCGACCTGGGCCAGACCGTCGTGATGGTCACCCACGACCCGGTCGCCGCCGCGTACGCCGACCGGGTGGTGCTGCTCGCCGACGGCCGGGTCGCCGGCGAGATCGACAAGCCGGACCAGGTGTCGGTCACCGACGCGCTGCGTGATCTGGCGGCCCGCGCATGAGGGCGACGGTGCTGCGTACCCAGACGAGCGCCGCCGCCCGGCGGCCCGGCCGGCTGATCCTGACCGGTCTGGCGATCCTGGTCGCGTCCTTCGTCGTCTTCGGCGCCGTGTTGGTGCAGCAGATCACCGAGCGGACCGTGCGGGACAACCTCAGTGGCACCCCGGCCGTCACCGACCTGGTGATCGGCAGCGTCGACGTGCCGCCACCCACCGTCGCGGACGTGCGGCAGATCCGGGCCGTGCCCGGAGTGGCCGAGGCGGTGGCCCGGGTGGCGACCGGGGTCTCCATCGGCGAGGGGTACCTCAACCTCCAGTCCGATCCGGGGAGTGGCCCGCTGACCACGGTCCGGGTGATCGAGGGCAGCTACCCGGACCAACCCGGCGAGATCGCGATCACCCCGCGTACCGCCGAGCGGCTCGGGCTCTCGGTCGGCACCACCACCAGCGGTACCGGCGGTGAGGTCACCTCGCCCGCCCCACTGACCGTCACCGGCCTGGTCGACGCCGCCCGCGACGCCGGCTACGACGCGTACGCCCCGGACAGCGCCGTGATCGGCTGGGCGCGCCTGACGGCCGTGGAGCGCGTCGACGTGCGGGTGGCCCCCGGCACCTCGACCGACGCGGTCCGCCAACGGGTGACAGCGGCGGTCGCCGGCCAGCCGATCCGCTCCGGCGCGGAGGTACGTGAGGCCGAGGCCAACGCGGCGGCCCAACAGGTCGGAAAGCTCTTCATCCTGGTCGGCATGTTCGTCTCCATCGCGGTCGTCGCGGCGGCGCTGGTGGTCACCTCGACCTTCCGCATCGTCTTCGCCCAGCGGATGCGGCAGCTCGCGCTGCTGCGGGCCGTCGGCGCGGGTCGGGGCACCCTGGTGGGCGCGTTGACCGCCGAGGGCGCCCTGACCGGGCTGGTCGCCGGGGTCGTCGGGGTCGCCAGCGCCCTCACCCTCGGGTACGCGCTGCCGGCGATCCTGCGCGCCACCGGTCACGAGGTCTCCTCGCCGGGCCTGCCCCTGGCGGCGGCGGTCACTGTGGTGATCGGCGCCGTCGTGATCACCGTGCTGGCCGTGCTGGCGCCGGCGCTCTCGGCGGCCCGGGTCTCCCCGCTGGAGGCGCTGCGGACGGCGAGCACCACCGCCGGCCGGCGCGGCATCGGGGTGCTGCGTCTGATCGTCGGGCTGATCCTGGCCGTCGGCGCGATCCTGGCGGCGGTCGCGACGATCAGCCAGTTGCCGAAGCCGGACCAGTCGGACTACGACCCTTCGAGGCCG
Organism: Micromonospora sp. NPDC005215; assembly: GCF_040607915.1. Lineage (NCBI taxonomy): Bacteria > Bacillati > Actinomycetota > Actinomycetes > Micromonosporales > Micromonosporaceae > Micromonospora > Micromonospora sp. NPDC005215. Next base: position 27,987 of record NZ_JBEXHQ010000015.1, read on the forward strand.
CTACTCCTGCTTGTCGCGTCCGGCGCGCTGGCGTTCTTCGCGCTGGTGACCCTCGGTCCGCTGCTGGTGCGTCCGGTGCTGGCCGTGGTGGGTTGGCCGCTGCGCCAGCTCGGGCCGCTCGGGCGGATGTCGGTCGGCGGGATCGGCGGGGCGCCGCGCCGGGCGGCCGCGGTCTCCGTCGTGGTCGCGCTGGGCGTGACCCTGATCTCCGGGGTGGTCATCGGCGGCGCGTCGTTGCAGATCCTCGCCGACCGCGAGATGGCGCTTGCGGCGCCGACCGACTTCGAGGTCACCGGCAACGGTGGGACGCTGCCGCCGGCCGTGGTGACCCGGGCCGAGGCGGCGCGCGGCGCACTGGCCCGGGTGGTGCCGTACCGGATGGTCGGCGACGCCACGCTGCTGCGCGCCGCCGACAAGCTCGGCGACGTCGAGTCCGGCTACCCGACCAGCGACCTGGACCTGGCGGCGTTACCGAGCACCGGTGACCTGGACGTCGCCCAGGGCACCCTGGCCGATCGTGGCCCGGGCCGGATCGTGCTCTCCAGCTGGGTCGCCCGGGACGCGGGTCTGCGGGCCGGCGACACCGTCACCCTCGCCGTCGCCACGGGCCGGGTCGACGTGCGGGTGGCCGCGGTCCTGCCCGGTGACGGCCCGCTGCACGCCGGCATCCTCGCCGATCCAGCCGACCTGGACCGGATCGGCGTGCCGGCCGCGTACACCGGTCTGCTGGCCGACGCGGCCGGCGCCGGCGAGGACGGTCGCACCGCTGGCGTGCGGGCGTTGCGGCAGGCGATCGGGGGCAGCGACGGGGTGGGCCTCGCGGTGCTCGCCGACGAACGGGACCGCAACGACTCGTTGGTGCGCACCCTGGTCTGGATCGCGGTGGGCCTGGTCGGCCTGACCGTGCTGATCGCTGTCGTCGGCGTGGGCTCCACGACCGCGCTGTCGGTGGTGGAGCGGGTCCGCGAGTCCGGGCTGCTCCGCGCGATCGGGCTGTCCCGGACCGGCCTACGCACGATGCTGACCGTCGAGTCCGGCCTGTACGGGGTGATCGGCGCGACCATCGGCCTGGTGCTCGGTATCCCGTACGCCTGGTTGGCGGTCCAGACCCTCGGGATCGAGGCGCCGCTGACCGCGCCCCTGCTGCCGCTGGCCGGGCTCTTCGTGGCCCTGGTCGGGCTGACCGCGCTGGCCGGGGTGCTGCCGGCGCGTCGGGCGTCGCGGGTCAGCCCGGTGGTGGCGTTGGGGGCCGACAACTGAGCGCCGTCGTGGGCCGGCACCGGAACGTGGTGCCGGCCCACGACGTCCTGGTCAGTTGGGGTTGTCGGCGTGGGTGAGCGTCTCCCAGGCGACGAAGAGGTTGTTCGTCGCGGCCGGACGTTGTTGCAGCGTGAGGGTCTGGGTGTTGGTCATGACGTTGCCCAACCGGGTGCTCATCGCGTTGAAGCCGACCTCGGTGATCGGGCCGAGGCCCCGGGTGAGGCTGCCGCCGCAGAGCCAGGACGGCGGCGCCTCGCCGAGCTGGTAGCGCGAGTGGAAGCCGAGCGCCTGCCGCAACCGCTCACCGACCTGTGGGTACAGGTCTCGTCCCTGGATGCGGGAGGTCTCCGCGACGTGCGAGATGGCGGAGATCCCGTATCCGGTGTGGACGAAGTCGCGGCACGTCTCCTGGGCGAGGCCGGCGACGAAGGTGGACTGGCCCTGCCAGTAGCCGATGATCTCGGAGCTGGTGTCCAGGCCGCTGCCGGGCACCGTGTAGGGCAGTGCGCCGTCGCTGGGCAGGTAGACGAAGGCCCGGGTGCGGTTGAGGAAGCGGGTGACCGCCGCGTCGTAGGCGCTCCGATCCTCCAGGAAGACGGCGATGCCGACGGCGGCCTCCATCATCGTCAGTTCCCAGTTGCCGTTGCTGTTGGAGCCGTTGCGCACCATCGGCAGGTAGACGGTGCGCAGCATGGTGGCGAACCGGTTGGCGTTGGGCCAGCTGGTGTACGTGTACCTGATGATCTCGGCGGCCCGGGGCCAGACCGAGGCGGCCCAGCCGGTCTGCAACGGGGCGTTGCTGCCGGTGTGCGCGGTGATCGTCGCCGACCACGCGTCCATGATCTGGATCGACTTCTGCGCGTACCGGGCGTCGCCGGTGACATACCAGGCGAGCGCGTCGGTGTACGCGGCGATCGCGTCCTCCCGCTCGTCGGTGCAGCCGTTGTTCGGGTTGGAGTAGGACCCGCACTCGACCACCGACCGGGGTGCCGGGGTGCGCGACAGGGAGGCGTACCGGCTGCCCATCATCTGGCTGTAGGCAGACGCCCACGGCTGTGCGCCGGCCTGCACCCGCGCGCGGACGAAGTCGAGCTGACCCCGGCTGACCAGCACGCCGGGGTGCGTGAAACCACCGGACGGGGGTGGTGTGGTGCCACCGCCGGTGGGCAGCGTCCAGGTCTGGTTGGCGGTGCCGGTGCAACTCCAGATCTGTAGCGGGGTGCCGTCGGCGGAGCTCTGGCCGGTCGCGTCGAGGCACTTGCCGGAGGTGGGGTTGACCAGCTGTCCATTGGTGGACGACCACTGCTGCGCCCCGGTGCCGTTGCAGTCGTAGATCTGCACCCGGGCACCGTTGGCGGTGCTGGCCGCGGCGATGTCGAGGCACCTGCCGAGCGCCCGGATCGTGCCGTCGTCGCCTACCGTCCACTGTTGCGCGGTCGAGCCGTTGCAGGTGTAGAGCTGGACCGCTGTGTTGTTGGCCGGGTTCGCGGCGGCCACGTCGACGCACTTGCCGCCGTACCCGGTGATGGTGCCCGTCGCGGCCGCCGTCGCGGGTGATGGGCCGACGACCAGGCCGAGCGGTACGGCGAGCACTGCCGCGGCGAGTGCGGAGGTCAGTCTGCTGCGGGGACGGCGGGGCGCGGGCCCGGCCAATCGTCGCGCCATGTCGGGGGTCCTTCCGGGGCGGCGAAACAACTGTAAAGTGTGTTAATCATTACAGCCATACGCACCGGTATCAATGTCTTCGCCGCCCCGGATACCGTTACGGGTGCATGGACGCACCCTTGAGCACCTTGTCCACCACGTTGCGCGGCGCGTGCAGCGCCAGGCCCACCAGGTCGAGCTTCTCCCGACCGACCGCCTGGACGGCGGCGCGGTTGTCCCGGTCGTTGCCGGTGGCGAACAGCTCGGACGTGAAGATCGCCATCCGCAACCCGCGGGCCAGGGCGCGCGAATGCGCGCCGACCAGCGCCGCCCGGTCCCCGGCGAAGACAAGCACCGGCTGGCCGAACATCGGCAGGTACGCGGTGCCGTCCGCGTCGCGGTACTCCTCGCCGAGCAGCTCCGGTACGGCGTTCGCGATGCCACTGACCAGGAAGGCCGTGACGTTCAGCCGCTGCCAGCTCGCCAGGTCGTTGCGGAGCAGCACGGCGATCTTGGTGGGAAATCGGATCGGTTCGGTCATGGCGTCGAGCCTGCCGACCTCGACGCCGGCCGGTCTTGTACGTTCTTAGCGTGGCCACCCGCCCGGCGGGCTCGCACGTCAGCGCGTGGCGACCCGCGGTAGCCGGGGTCGCCGAGGTCTTCCACGCCCATTTCGTGGACCACGCCTACCCTCGGCACATCCACCAGGTATGGACGCTGCTGATCGTCGACGACGGCGCCGTCCGCTTCGACCTGGACCGGCACCGGCACGGAGCGCTGCGGACGTCGGTCACCCTGCTGCCGCCGTACGTGCCGCACGACGGCAGCTCCGCCACACCGGACGGCTTCCGCAAGCGGGTCCTCTACCTCGACACCTCGGCGCTCGACGCCGAACTGGTCGGCCGGGCCGTCGACGAACCGGATTTGGCCGATCCGCAGCTGCGGGACCGGATCCACCACCTGCATCAGGCGCTCGCCGCACCCGGAGACGAGTTCGAGGCCGAGAGCCGCCTCGCGCTCATCCTGGACGGGCTGCGCCGGCGGCTGCGCCAGCGTCCCCCGGTCAGCGGCCGACCCGTCGGACGCGGCCTCGCGATCCGACTACGGGAGCTGCTGGACGCCCGGACCGTGGAGGGCGTCACACTGGGGGAGGCCGCCGAGTTGCTGCACGCCCACCCGACGCACCTGGTCCGGACGTTCACCCACGTGCTCGGCGTGCCACCACACTCGTACCTGACCGGTCGCCGGGTCGAGTTGGCACGTCGTCTGCTCCTCGCCGGGCAGCGGCCCGCCGAGGCGGCCGTCGCGGCCGGGTTCTTCGATCAGGCGCACCTCACCCGCCACTTCCGGCGCTACCTGGGCGTCAGCCCAGCCCGCTTCCCCGCCGGCAGGTGACCACGATCAGACGAGCTGGCCACCGATGACGGACAGCAGCCGCAGCTTCTCGTCGCTCTTTGAGCCGGGCACGGCGGTGAAGACCAGCAACGTCTGGGACTGGTCGGGGTCCACCAGGGTCTGGCAGTGCAGCTCCAACGCCCCGACGTCGGGGTGCAGGAAGCGCTTCGGCGGACAGTAGCCGGCCGGCACCGGGTGCTCCCGCCAGAGCTGGGCGAACTCCGGGCTCCTGGCCAGCAGGTCGTCGACGAGGGTCGCCGCCCGCGACCCCCGGCCGTCACGGGTGTACGAGGCGTGCAGGCTCGCCACGAGCAGGCGGCTCTGCGTGTGGTGGTCCTCCGCCGGGTGCAGCCGCCGGGCCGCCGGGTCGGTGAACCAGCGGTGGTGCGCGCTGCGGGCCAACCCGGTGTGCCGGGTCTCGTCACCGAGCAGGGCGACGGCCGGCGCGGTCTGCGCCAGGGTCTCGCCGAGGTGGTTCACCACCTGGGCCGGGGTGTCGTGCATCCGGTCGAGGATCCGCATCATCCCCGGGTTGACGTGGTCGGCCCGCACCGCCCGGTGGGGGATCGCGTGGCCGGCGAGCTGGAACAGGTGGTCCCGTTCGGCCAGGGAGAGCCGCAGGCCACGGGCCAGGGCGGCGAGCATCTGCTCCGAGGGGTGCGGCCCCCGCTGCTGCTCCAACCGGCTGTAGTAGTCGGTGGACATCCCGCTCAGCGTGGCGACCTCCTCGCGCCGCAACCCACCGGTGCGCCGACGCGGGCCACGGGGCAACCCCACGTCCTCGGGCTGGAGCGCCTCCCGTCGGGTGCGCAGGAAGCTGGCGAACTGGGCGCGGTCCACGGAGCCTCCGATCGGTGGGTGCCGGCGGTGAACCGGCACGTCAAGTGCAACGGGCGAGCCCGGCCGAGGTGTTCCGCCTCGGCCGCCGTGCCGATGGTCACCGCCTGATCGACATTCCGACGTCCGGCTCCAATGGGACGGCCGATCGGTTTTCGCCGCCGGGCGGTCACGAAACCCGGCGGCGAACCGTCACAACTGACGGTTAGTCTGCCAGCGCGCGTCGCCCCGGTACGTCGCGTCACGCGTCGGTGCGGGCGCGGCACGTCGCCACCACCCACCATTCGACGCTCAATCGACTTCAGGAGAGTTAGTGACACAGCAATCCGTCGCGACATCGGACAAACTCGACGCCGCGGTGCTCAAGGTGGCCGGCGTCGTCGTCCTCGGCGCGATCATGTCGATCCTCGACGTGACGGTGGTCAGCGTGGCGCTGCCCAAATTCCAGAGCGAGTTCGACGCGTCGTACGCCCGCGTCGCGTGGACGATGACCGCCTACACCCTCGCGCTCGCCACCGTGATTCCGCTCAGCGGCTGGGCGGCCGACCGGTTCGGCACCAAACGTCTCTACATGGTGGCGCTGGCCCTTTTCACCATCGGGTCGGCGCTCTGCGCCACGGCCGACACGATCGGTGAGCTGATCGGCTACCGGGTGCTGCAGGGCCTCGGCGGCGGCATGCTCATGCCGCTGGGCATGACCATCATGACCCGCGCGGCCGGCCCACACCGGATCGGCCGACTGATGGCCGTCCTCGGCATCCCGATGCTGCTCGGGCCGATCGGCGGCCCGATCCTCGGCGGCTGGTTGATCGACACCGCGAGCTGGCACTGGATCTTCCTGATCAACCTGCCGATCGGCGTCGTCGCCCTGATCTACGCGCAGATGGCGCTGCCGAAGGACGCCCCCGAGCCGTCCGAGTCGTTCGACTTCGTCGGCATGCTCATGCTCTCGCCGGGCCTGGCGCTCTTCCTCTACGGCGTCTCGTCGCTGCCGGAGGCGGGCACCTTCGCCGAGGCCAAGGTGTGGGCGCCGATGCTTGTCGGTGGCGCGCTGGTGGTGGCTTTCGTGCTCTACTCGTTCAAGCCCCGGCACCCGCTGCTCGACCTGCGACTGTTCCGCAACCGCAGCCTGACCATCGCGTCGGTGACGCTGTTCGTGTTCATCATCGCGTTCATGGGCGCCGGCCTGCTGTTCCCGAGCTACTTCCTCCAGGTGCGCGGCGAGACGACGCTGACCGCCGGTCTGCTGATGGCCCCGCAGGGCATCGGCGCGATGATCACCATGCCGATCGCCGGCACGTTGGCCGACCGGGTGCCGATCGGGCGGACCGTCCCGTTCGCGCTGGCGCTCATCGTCGTCGGGTTCTTCGGCTTCACCCAGGTCGACCCGCAGACCTCGTACTGGCTGCTCGGCGGGTCGCTGTTCGTGATGGGCCTGGGCATGGGCGGCACGATGATGCCGATCATGACCTCCGCGTTGCGGACGTTGCAGGCCCAGGAGGTGGCGCGCGGCTCGACGCTTGTCAACATCCTCCAGCAGATCGGCGGCTCGGTCGGCGCCGCCGTGATGTCGGTGATCCTCACCAACGAGCTGAACGGCTCCCGGCCGATCCCCGGCCTGGTGGACCCGAGCGGCAAGCCGATCACCGAGGCCGGCCTGGCCATCGCCTCCCAGCAGCGGCCGGAACTGCTTCAGCAGATGCCGGTCGACCCGTCGATCATCGAGCGGGGGCTCGACTTCGCCGCGAAGTCGTTCGCTACCACGTTCTGGGTCGCGTTCGCGCTTGTCGTGCTCACCTTCGTCCCGGCCGCTCTGCTGCCGCGCCGACGTCAGCCGGCGCAGCTCGACGACACGCAGGGCGAGCAGGTCAAGACGCCCGTCGTCATCCACTGAACGACCCGCCCGCCGCGCTCAGCACCTCCTACGGTGCTGAGCGCGGCGGCTGCGGTGGTGGGTCAGCGCGTGAGCAGCCCCACCACGGCCTCGGTGAACTCCGCCGGTTGCTCGATGTGGGCGAAGTGCCCGCTCTGCTCCAGCAGCACCAGCCGCGAGTCCTTGAGCCCCGCGTGCAACTGCTCGGCCCAGCGCGGGCCACAGATGAAGTCGTACGCCCCGACGATCACCACGACGGGCACGGTGATCTCAGCCAGGTTCTCCCGCACGTCGAAGGGCGTGGGATCCTGCGCGCCGGCCGGCGCCGACCAGATCCGGACGGCGGCCTGGAACGGGGCGAACTCGTCCTGTCGGCCCCAGAAGTCCGCGAAGTACACCGGAAGGGCGGCGCGCAGGGCGGCCGCCAACGACTCGTCGTCAGTGGCGGCACCGATCTGGCCGAAGGCCGCCGGGACCGCCGCCGCCTCGGGCCGGTCCGGGTGCCGCTGCGGGTACGCGGTCAGACCGGCCATCGCCTCGGCCCAGAACTCGCCGCCGGTGACGGGTGAGGTGTCGTACAGGGCGAGACCGGCGATCCGGTCCGGGTAAGCGAGCGCGTACCGCTGGACGACGAAACCGCCGTGCGAGTGCCCGAGGAGGTACACCCGGGGTTCGCCGAGGTGCTCGACGACGGCGTGCAGGAACCGGACGTACGTGTCGAGACGATAATCGGCGGGGTCGTCGAGACGCCCCGAGGCGCCCGTGCCCACCGGCTCGACGTACACCATCGTGAAGTGCTCTTCCAGGCTCGGCGCCCGCAGGTAGGCCCACTCGATGCCGGGGCCGCCGGAGTGCGCCACGCACACCGGGCCAGTGCCGGCGACGCGGTAGACCTGCCGGACGCCGTCGACGGTGAAGGTGTGGGCGCCCGGTGCGAGGGCACTGACGTCGTGGCTTGTGGAACCCATGAGCTATCTCCCGATCCGAGACCCGCGCGGCGTGTGCCGGCACGGCAACTGGTGCATGACGCGGACCAGATGCGTGGGTCGACGGAAAAGTTCGCTCGGTCGGGGAAGTTTTTTCAGACCAGCGCGGGGACGGGGTGGAAGAGGGTGAGTTGGCGCACCCGGCCCTCGCGCAGCACCTGCAACCACAGCGCCGCGGGTGGGCAGTGCTCCGGGTCGTCCGGCGGGCTGATCAGGTCGGTCTCCCAGATCAGCACGTCGCCACTGGCCACCACGTTGCGCAGCCGCTGGCGTACCCCGGCGGTCAGGTCGCGGTTCATGCCGTTGACCGCCAGGTCACGGCCACCGCGCGGGCCGCCCGGCACGATCATCTCGGCGTCCGGCCACCAGCTCTCGCGCACGACCCGGTCGAAGTCGCCGCCCATCGCCGTGGCGATCATGTCGCGACCCTCCCGCCACCGCGACTCGCTCGACGCGGCGACGTCGGTGTACGCGGCGCTCGCCGCCGTGCGGAGGCCGCCGGCGAGCGCACGGCGGGCGTGGCTGAGGCGGCTGCGGACGGTGCCGACCGGGACACCACACACTGTCGCGATCTGCTCGTAGGAGGACGCGTCGCTGAAGTAGCGCAGCAGCGTGACCAGCCGGTCCGGCTCGGACAACTGCCCGATGGCGTGCCACACCCAGTCGCGCATCGCGCCCCGGTCCAGTGCCTCCTCCGGGGTGGGTGTGTCGGCGGGGCCGGCGAACCAGTCCGGCTCGGCGACCGTGACGGCCCTGGGCCCGCGCAGTGTCATCCGACTGTTGTTGCGGACGATGGCACGCAACCAGGGGCCGACGGCGGCCGGGTCGCGGACCTCGCCGATGCGCCGCAACGCCACCACCATCGCGTCCTGCACCGCGTCCTCGGCGTCCGGTCCGTAGCCGAGGACGCTGAGCGCCACGGCCCGCATCTCGGCCTCGTGACGGGTCAGCAGCGCACCGAGCGCCGCCGCGTCTCCCGCCCGCGCGAGCACGACCAGCTCCACGTCGCTCTGCGTCACGCCCAGTTCCTCCCCGAAAAGCACGTTTTGCCGGCTTGCGCTCCATCAAGCGTACGGCGGGCCGGCGTGTCGATGCCCCGAGCGCTGGCCGCCTACGCTGCGGAATGGCTGGCGGCGCGGGTGGCCCGGGTGCCGATCTGCCGTAGGTGCGCGACCAATTCCGGCGGCTCGTGCACCTCCAGGTCGCAACCGAGGGTCAGCAGGCGCCACGCCAGCCACTCCAGCGTGTCGGCATTGCTGCGCAGCCGGCACGAGGTCGCGTCGATCGGCTCCAGCTCGACGCCGGCGCCACTGAGCGGACCCGCCATCCGCTCGACTGGCGCGTACAGCGTCACCACCGCTTGGTAGACGGGCGTCAGCTCAAGCAGCTTCTCCGTCATGAACGAAGCGGCGTCGGACGCCGGGAGGTGCCGGGCGGCGACCCGGACCCGGGTGGGCCGCAGGTCGGTGATCCGGTCGACCCGGAAGATCCGCCAGTCGTCGCGGTCGTTGTCGTAGCCCACCAGATACCAGCGCCGACCCGCCGACACCAGCTTGTACGGCTCGACGAGCCGTTCGGTGTCGACGCCGTCGCGACGGCGGTAGGTGAACCGCAGTCGCTCCTGGTTGTTGACGGCGGCGGCCAGTGCGCTCAGGTGCTCCGGGTCGACCGTCGGTCGGTCCCAGGTGAGCAGCGGTTCGGTGGCCGCCCCCAGCGCGCTGACCCGGTGCCGCAGCCGGGACGGCAGCACCTGTTCGAGCTTCGCCAGCGCCCGTACCGAGGCTTCCTCGATGCCGGCCACCGCGTGACCGGCGGCGGTGCGCAGACCGACCGCGATCGCCACCGCCTCTTCGTCGTCGAGCAGCAGCGGTGGCATCGCCTTGCCGGCGACCAGGCGGTAACCGCCGATCGCGCCCATCGTCGCCTGGACCGGGTAGCCGAGGTCGCGCAGCCGCTCCACGTCACGGCGGATGGTGCGCAGGCTGACACCGAGCCGGGCGGCCAGTTCGCTGCCGGGCCACTCGCGGGGCGTCTGCAACAGCGACAGTAGGCCCAGCAGTCGGGCGGGGGTGTCGGACATGGTTCCCAGAATGCCAGCGATGTGTGCCAGAAGCTGTCCTATATGGGCCGTAGCGTTTCCGGCATGACGCCCTTTCGCATCGACATCCCCCAGTCGGACCTCGACGACCTGCGTGACCGGCTCTCCCGAACCCGGTGGCCCCGCTCGTTGCCCGGCACCGGCTGGAGCCGCGGGGTGCCGGTGGACTACCTCCGTGAGCTGACCGACTACTGGGCAAGTGGTTACGACTGGCGGGCGCACGAGGCGCGTCTCAACGACTTTCCCCAACTCGTCACCAAGCTCGACGGCCTGGACGTGCATCTCCTGCACGTCCGCTCGCCGGAGCCGGACGCGCTGCCGTTGCTGCTCACGCACGGCTGGCCGAACTCCGTGGTCGAGTTCACCGAGCTGATCGGCCCGCTGTCCGACCCGCGCGCCCACGGCGGGGATCCCACGCAGGCGTTTCACGTGGTGGTGCCGTCGGTGCCCGGCTGCGGTTACTCGCAGGCGCCGCCGGCCGGGTTCACGATCGACCGGCTCGCCCGGATGTGGGCGGAGCTGATGGCCCAGCTCGGCTACCACCGCTACGGCACCCAGGGCGGCGACCTCGGCGCATACGTCGCGCCGCGGGTGGCGGCGGTGGCGCCGGAGCGGGTGGTCGGCGTACACATCGACGGTGGGTTCGGCTTTCCGACCGCCGCCGACGTGCCGGAGATGAGCACGGCGGAGCGCGCCGAGTGGGAGCTGATGCAGCGATGGATGAGCGGTGGCGTGGACCACCACGCGCTGCTGCGGGCAGCGCCGCAGACCTTCTCCTACGCCTGGAACGACTCGCCGGTCGGGCTGCTGGCCTGGATGATGCAGAAGTTCAAGGAGTTCACCATGACGGTGCCGACGCCAGAGCAAGCCATCGACCGGGACCACCTGCTCACCAATGTCAGCCTCTACTGGTTCACCGATACGTCGGGAACGTCGTCGTGGCCCATGTACGAGCGACTCACCATTGCCGATGATGGCGGTTTCGCATGGCCGACGGGCCAGCGGCGAGTGCCGTCCGGTGTGTACGGCGGCGGGTCCGCGCTGATGCGCCGCCTCGCCGAGCGGGACAACACCATCGTGCACTGGCCGCAGGGCAACCCGGGCAGCCACTTCGTGGCGATGGACGAGCCGTTGGCGCACGCCGCGGACATCCGCGCGTTCTTCAAGGGTCTGCGATGACCGAGCTGAGCTGGGCTCAGGTGTCCGTCCGACGTCTACAAACGACACCGGCTCTCCCCGTGGGCGGCGGACGCGGCACCGGACGCCGGGCGCGTCGCCGAGGTGGTGTCGACGATGTGCGGCGCGCACGCCCAGATTGCCTCCGCGGCCGAGCTGTCCGTCGGGCTGCGGGTGCCCGGCGCGACCCGCGCCCTGGTGCGCCGGGCACTGTGGACCGAACGCACCCTGGTCAAGACCCGGGGGCCGCGCGGAACGGTGCACCTGCTCGCCGCAGCGGACCTGCCGATGTGGGTCGGCGCGCTGTCCGCGTTGCCGGCGCCGTCCTGGGAGCGGAGTGTGGTCCTGCTGACGCCCCGGCAGACCGACCAGGTCCTCGCGGCCATCGCCGACGCGGTCGCCGAGGCCGACCTGACCACCGCCGAGCTGACCGAGGAGATCGTCGCTCGTACCGGCCCGTGGGCGGGTGATCCGGTCATGGAGGCGTTCCAGGACAAATGGCCCCGGTGGGTCGCCGCGATGCCCGCCGCCACCCGGGGCGGGGTGGTCTGCTTCGGCCCGAATCGCGGTCGGGTCACCACGTACACCAGCCCGGCCCGGTGGCTGCCCGACTTCGCGCCGATGCCCGGTCGCGCCGCCCTGGCCGCACTCGTCCGCAGCTACCTGTACGCGTACGGGCCGGTCACCCCTGGGCAGTTCGCCAGGTGGTTGGGGGTGCCACCGGACTGGTCGACGTGGCTGTTCGACTCGGCCGATCTGGCCGAGGTGACGGTGGAGGGCAGCCGGGCCTGGGTGGCCGCCGACGACACCGAGTTCCCCGCCGATCGACCATCCGGGGTGCGGCTGCTGCCCTACTTTGACGCGTACGCGGTGGGCTGCCACCCCCGCGAGCGGCTCTACCCCGGTGCCGCCGCCGAGCGGGCGCTTGCCGGTGGTCAGGCCGGCAACTACCCGGTGCTGCTGGTGGACGGGGTGGTCGCCGGCGTGTGGCACCAGCGTCGATCCGGGCGCACGATCCACGTCACCGTCGAGCCGTTGCGGACGCTCGGTGCCGCCCGGCAGCGGGAGCTGGCCGAGGAGGTCGAACGGGTCGGCGAGATCCTGGAGGGTAAGGCGTCGCTGACCATCGGCACCGTCAGTGTCGGACCGCACGCCTGAGACCACGCCGGCTCACCACCTGGGCGAAGATGAGGGCGTGGACATCGAACCGGTCGAGCACACACCCCGGCAGGCGTTCCCCTGGGCGGTCCTGCGGCAGCGCTGGGAGGACCTCACCTTCCTGCACTGGGCCGTCGCCCCGGAGGTCGTCGCGCCGCTGCTGCCGGCCGGCACCCGTCCGGACACGATGGACGGCGTGAGCTTCGTCGGCCTGATCGGCTTCCGGATGGTGGGGCTGGGCTTCGGCCGCGGTCCGGGTGTGCCGTATTTTGGCACCTTCGCCGAGACCAACGTCCGGCTCTACTCCGTCGACGACACCGGCCGGCGGGCGGTGGTGTTCCGCTCGCTCGACGCGTCCCGCCTGGTGCCGGTGCTGGTGGCGCGGGCGACGCTGCGTCTGCCGTACCTCTGGTCGTCGATGCGGCTGGACCACGACGGTGACCGCCGCAGCTACCGGTGCCGGCGACGCTGGCCCGGTCCGGCGGGTACGACGAGCCGGATGGCGGTGCGGGTGGGGGAGCCGATCGCCGACCCGACCCCCCTTGAGCACTTCGTCACCGCGCGCTGGGGGCTGCACACGCGGGCTCACGGGCGCACCCTGCACCTGCCGAACTGGCATCCGCGCTGGCCGCTGCACCGGGCCGAGCTGCTGCACCTGGACGACGAACTGGTCACCGCCGCCGGGTTACCGACACCGGTCGGGCCGCCGGTCAGCGTGCTCTATTCGCCCGGCGTCGGGGTCAGCTTCGGCCCGCCGGTGGCACTGCGGCGGCCCGGCTGAGCGGTGCCGGGCCGCCGCAGCCTCAGTAGCGACCGCCCTCGGGTGCGGGCAACGCGTCCAGGTCGGCGAGGTCCTCGGCGCTGAGCCGCACGTCGCCGGCGGCGCAGTTGTCCACCAGGTACTTCGGGGTCTTGGTGCCCGGGATCGGGATGACCTGGTCACCCTGGGCGACCACCCAGGCGAGGGCGACCTGCGCGGGGCTGACCCCGGCCCGGTCGGCGATCTCGCGGACCCGGGCGACGATGGCGAGGTTGGCGCGCAGCGCGTCCTGTTGGAAACGGGGCAGGCCACGACGGAAGTCGTCGGCGGGCAGGTCGTCGAACGAGGTGAACCGGCCGGCGAGGAAGCCGCGACCGAGCGGGGAGAACGGCAGGAAGGCGATGCCCTGCTCGACGCAGTACGGCAGCACCTCGGCCAGCGGGTCGCGGGTCCACAGCGACAGCTCGGACTGCACCGACGCCACCGGGTGCACCGCCTGGGCCCGCACGATCTGGGTCACCGTCACCTCGGACAGCCCGATCTGCCGTGCCTTGCCCGCCGCGACGACCTCCGCCATCGCACCCCAGGACTCCTCGACGGGCACCTCCGGGTCGACGCGGTGCAGCTGGTAGAGGTCGACGTGGTCGGTGCCGAGCCGGCGCAGGCTGTCGTCGATCGCCCTGCGGATGTGTTCCGGGCGGCCGTTGTTGCCGATCTTGGGGGAGTTGCCGGGACCACCGGTGGGGGAGGTGACCACCAGACCGGCCTTGGTCGCCAGGACCGCACGCTCGCGGTGACCGCCGGCCAGCGCCCGCCCGACCAGTTCCTCATTGGTGTACGGCCCGTACACGTCCGACGTGTCGACAAGCGTGGCGCCCAGGTCCAGGGCCTGGTGGATGACCGAGATCGACGTGTCGTCGTCGCGCGGGCCGGTGATGTCGTAGCCGTGGCTCATGCCCATGCAGCCGAGGCCGATGACGCCGACCTCGGGGCCTGCGCTGCCCAGCGTGGTGGTTCGCATGCGCCCTACGCTACGACTGGCGCGGCCGGCCCGCACCCGCCGGTGTGGCGGACTCGGGACCCGGGGCGGTATGCTCCGCCGCGATGATCACTTCCTCTCGTTCCAGATTGGGGGTCCGATCCGCGAACGGTGAGTGCTGATGCACTCCCGGGCCGCTGATGCGGATTCTCGACTGTCCTTCTGGCGGCGCGTGCGCGAGTTCGCCGTGCCGCCGTCCATGATCGAACGAGCGGGTGCTCGCCGCCGGGTCGGTGACTGGGGCGGTGCGTGCGCCGCCGCGCGCGTCGATGCCGACATCAGCCTGCGTGCGGTCGCCCACCGCCACGGTCGGGAGCTGGCGGCACGGCTTCGGGCCGACCTCCGTCACCTGGCCCCCGACCTGCTGCGCTGGCACCTACCGAGGGTCGCCCCCGACGGTCTGCTGCGTCCGGGCCTGACCATCTCGCTGATCCGGTACGACCCGGAGCAGCCCGCCGCTGGCGCAATGCACCTGGTGGCCCGTACTCCACCGGTCTGGGCCGATGCCGGGCAACGCATCAGCCTCGGACTGTGGGACGGGTCCGGTCCGCATTCCCGCCCCGACCAGCGTTTCCGCCTCGATCTGCACCGCCACCTGTTCGACGCGCGCCGGACCGCTGAGTTGCGGACCCGATCAGGTGCGGGCCGGGCGTCGGACACCGCCCCACCCGAGGGCGTCCCCGACGAGTTGGTTGGCGTACACCGGTTTGCGATTGACAGGTGGCCAGCCGAGGCGGCGCTGTTGCTCGCCTCGGAGGGCCGGACCGGCGGTGCCGTCGCGGTGCGGCTCGGCACCGGTCGCCGGCTGGTCCTGCACGTCAGCGCACGGGCTGGTGTGCCGGCAGGCGCGGACGAGCGCTGGTCGGCCGTGGCGCGGGTCAGCCCGCCGGCGGGCGGGACGGGTCTGCCGGTGCTGCCCGACGCGGCGACCTGGGTGCTGCCCGATCTGGCGCTGCTGCGCGCCGGGATGATCGAGCCCGCCGGACTGCATCCCCTGGTCGCGGCGGCACTGATGCCGGAAGATCCGGTGCCCACCCGCCCGGCGGCGTCGGACCGGGCCTCGGCACCGCGCCTGGTGCCGTGCCGGGGCGCCCACCATCGCATCGGCCTGGTCGACGGGGTACTCGCCGCACTGGACCACGGCCCGGCCGAGATCCGCCGCGAGGAGCTGCTGGCCGCGCTCACCGGGACCCCGTTGCCCTGTCTGCGGGCCATCGACGAGGCGCACCGACAGCCGGAGTGCCTTCCCGACGTGCGGGCGCGGCTCGACCACGGCGACACCGCCGGCGCGCTGGCCACCGTCGAGGCCCTGCTCGGCCCCGAGGCGCTGCTGCGCGACGGTGCCCTGCGCGACGAACTTGAGGCCGCCGCACAGCGGCGGATCACCCACGGCCTGTTCCGGGCCGGCCTGATCGAGGCCGGGCGCGGCCCCACCGCCGAAGAACCTCGCCGCTCCGGCGTGCGCCGACGGCGCACCCGGCACGCGACATTCAGCTGACCGACGACCCCGTCTGCCCGGTACGGCTCCCACTCACCCAACGCGAACCCAAAGGTGATGACCATGCCTGCGTCCAGTCCTCAGCTCGATGTCGCCGACGACCTGCTCGCCCTGCTCGGCGCGACCACCACCGAACCCCGCACCGACACCCAGTTGTCGGCCCTGACCCTGACCGTGGCGGCCGATCTGCCCGTCCTCCTCTGGGGGGCGCCCGGCATCGGCAAGACGGCGGCCCTGACTCACCTGGCCGCAACCCTGGACCTGCCACTGACGACGGTCGTCGCCAGCGTCCACGAACCATCCGACTTCTCGGGACTGCCGATCGTCGGCGACGATCCGGCGACCCAGGGTGTCCCGATGGCCCCGCCGGACTGGGCGGTGCGCCTGGTCCGGGCGGGTCGGGGCCTGCTGTTCCTCGACGAGTTGTCCACCGCGCCACCCGCGGTCCAGGCCGCCCTGCTGCGCCTCGTCCTGGAGCGCCGCGTCGGCGCCCTGCGGCTGCCACCCGGCGTACGGATCGTCGCCGCCGCCAATCCACGGTCGTCGGCCGCCGAGGGATGGGAGTTGAGTCCGCCGCTGGCCAACCGCTTCGTCCATCTTCAGTGGACCCACGACCACGAGGTCGTCGTACGCGGACTCGGCGGCACCTGGCCGCGCGCGGCACTGCCCCGGCTCGACCCGGACCTGCTGCCGGAGGCCGTCGCCTTCGCCCGCCGGGCGGTGTGCGGCCTGCTGTCCGTCCGTCCGGATCTCGTGCACCGGCTGCCCACCACCGACGCCGCCCGTGGTGGGCCGTGGCCGTCGCCCCGGAGCTGGGAGATGGCGCTGCGCCTGACCGCCTTCGCGACGGCGGCGGGCGTCTCCCGCGAGGTGCTGTCGCTCCTGGTCCGGGGCACGGTCGGCGACGGCCCCGGGCTGGAGCTGCTGGCCAGTATGGATCGGATGGACCTGCCCGACCCGGAGGACCTGCTGGCTGATCCGGCCACGGCGGCGCTGCCCGATCGGGGTGATCTGCGGCAGGCCGTGTTGGACGCCGTGGTGGCGGCGGTCCGCAACCGCCCGGAACGGTCCCGGTGGGACGCGGCGTGGGTGCTGTTGGCGCGGGCCGTGGAGACCGGCGCGCCGGATCTGGTGGTGGTTCCCGCGACCACTCTCGCCACCCTGCGCCGCGAGGACTGGGACGTGCCCGCCACTATCGAACGCCTCGCCGGGGTCGTGTCGCTGTCCCGGCGAGCAGACCAGGCGGCAACCCGGATCGCGGCCGCCGCCGGGGCTGGACGATGAACGCCGGGGACCCGACGACGCTGGACGTCGACAAGCTGGACGTCGACAAGCTGTACGCCGCCCGCCTGTACGCCGCCCGGGTGCGTCCCTACCTGGCGACCGCGTTGTTCGCCCTGCACCCGGTGGCGTCGCGGCAGGTGCCGACGATGGCAGTGGACCGACACTGGCGCTGCTACGTCTCGCCGACGTTCGTGGACCGCACCCCGCTGGAGGAGCTCGCCGGGGTGTGGGTGCACGAGGTGTCGCATCTGCTGCGCGACCACCACGGCCGGGGTGACCGGGTCGCCCGGGACCGAGGGCTGAACGGCCCGGGGGAGCGGCTGCGCATGAACATCGCCGCGGACTGCGAGATCAACGACGACGTCTTCGGTGACGGCCTGACGATGCCCGAGGGCGCCGTCGAGCCGGCGTCGCTGGGGCTCGCCCCCGGGGAGTTGATGGAGGACTACCTGCGCCAGTTCGGGTTGGGTCCGCGTACCCAGGGTCTGGTCTGGTTGGACTGTGGCAGTGGCGCGGACGGGCTGGAGCGGGAGTGGGACCTGGGACCGGACGGCGCGCACGGCCTCAGCGAGCAGGAGCGCGACGCGGTCCGGTTCCGGGTGGCGGAGGGCATCACCGGCCACCCGGGATCCGTGCCCCGGGGGTGGCGACGGTGGGCGGAGCAGGCGTTCCACCCACCGCAGCCGTGGCGTGACCTGCTGGGGGCGGCGGTTCGCTCGGCGGCGGTGGCGGCCGGGACCGGTACGGACCACAGCTACGGCCGGCCGTCCCGGCGATCCCACGGCGTGCCGGGGGTGATTCTGCCCAGCCTGCGCCGCCGACCTCCGACGGTGTGCGTCATCGTCGACACCTCCGGGTCGGTAAGCGACGCCGAGCTGGGCAGCGCGCTGCTTGAGGTGGCGGCGATCTCCCGGGCCGTGGGCGGTCGACGCGACCTGGTGAGCGTGTTGCCGTGCGACGCGGCGGCCCGGGTCGTGCACGCACTGTGTCGCGCCGAGGAGATCCCGCTGATCGGCGGTGGGGGCACGGATCTGCGGACCGGCTTCGTCCGTGCGCAGCGGGTGCGGCCGGACGTCATCGTGGCACTGACCGACGGGCAGACGCCCTGGCCGAGCGCCCGTCCGGTGGCGCGGACGGTGGTGGGCCTCTTTCCCCGGAGCCGGGCGTCGTGGACCGAGGACGCGGATCGGGTTCCGGTCACGCCACCGGCGTGGGCGCGGGTGGTGACCATCGGGCCGCACTGAGTCCGACGAGTGGTCGCCCTGCTGCCGACGCCCCGGCCAGCGAGAAAATCAGTGGCCCGGTCTTGAACTGCATAGCGAATGATCGATATCGTCTGCCGCAGGCGCCGCCCCGCCCCAGGCCATCACCGTCGATTGACCGAAGCGGGTTCAGCATGCGCGCACTGAGACTTGTCACGACTCTGGCCGTCGCCGGCCTGCTCGCCGGTGCGGTGGCGATGGTCGCCACACCGGCCAGCGCGGCGACCGCCGTGTTCTCCGTGACCAACAACTGGGGCAATGGCTACCAGGGGCAGGTCACCGTCACCAACAACACCTCCGCACAGATCACCAGTTGGCGGGTCGAGTTCGACCTGCCCGCCGGGTCGAGCGTCAGCCAGTCGTGGAACGCGCAGCAGACGACCTCCGGCAGCCACTACACGTTCACCAACGTGTCGTGGAACGGGACGCTCGCCGCCGGGGCGTCGACCTCGTTCGGCTTTCTCGTCAACGGCTCCGGCACCCCGCTCAACTGCACAGTGAACGGCGCGTCCTGCACCGGTGGCGGCACGCCGCCGACGACCCCGCCGCCGACGACCCCGCCGCCGACGACCCCGCCGCCGACGACTCCGCCGCCGAGCACCGGCACGCCGGTCGAGCGGCACGGGCAGCTACGGGTCTGCGGCACGACGATGTGCGACAGGTCCGGCGCGCGGGTGCAGTTGCGCGGCATCAGCAGCATGTGGCTCAACTGGGAAACCGCCCCGTACGCCGAGAACCTCTCCGCGCTGCGCTGGATGCGGGACAACTGGAACCTCCAGGTGATCCGCGCGGCCATGGGCGTGGAGCCGGCCGGCGCGTACCTGAGTGATCCGGGCAGGGCGCGGGCGCAGGTGGAGACCATCATCAACAACGCGGTCACCGCCGGGGTCTACGTGATCGTCGACTGGCACGCGCACGAGGCGCAGAACAACCAGTCCCAGGCGGTGGCGTTCTTCGGCGACCTGGCCCGCCGCTACGGGCACCTGCCCAATGTCATCTGGGAGCCGTACAACGAGCCGTTGCAGGTGAGTTGGACCAACGTCATCAAGCCGTACCACCAGGCGGTGGTCTCCGCGATCCGCGCCGCCGACCCGGACAACATCGTCGTGCTCGGCACGCCGACCTGGTCGCAGGACGTGGACGTGGCGGCGGCCAGCCCGGTAACCGGCACGAACCTGATGTACACCCTGCACTTCTACTCGTGCACGCACGGCGCGTCGCTGCGGGCCAAGGGTGACGCGGCGATCCGTGCCGGCCTCGCGCTCTTCGTCACCGAGTGGGGCGCCAGCAACGCCGACGGCGGCCTCGACGGCCGGTCCTGCCTGCCGGAGGCGCAGTCCTGGATCGACTGGATGAGGGCGAACGGCATCTCCTGGACGGCGTGGAAGCTCGACGTCGGCACCGACACCACCAACCTGCTCAGCCCCGGCGCGCCGGTGACCGGGGGGTGGACCAACTACCTGCACGGCCACGCGCCGTTCGTGGTGGCGAACATGAGGTGACTTCGGTCAGTAACTGAGGATCAGCGATGTCGGGGTGTCGGTCAGCGTGACACCCCGACATCGCCGATCCTGCGTCGATGCTCGTGGTGAGACGCGACCCTGGTGAGAACGGTCCGCCACCTTAACGCACCGGAAACACGCTCGGTACCAACCCTGGGAACGCTCGTCGGACAGCCACGACCACCGATACGCGAACCGGGGTGACCATGGCCGACAACACCACGAACGCGCCGACGTTCGACGGGCCGATCAGCCGGTCCGGCAACGGCCGGGCACTGCCGACGCCGCGCGCCAACACCGCCGCGACCCTCGACGACGGCGATCCGGCGGATCTCGCCACGATCGGTGTGGAGGAGGAGTTCCACGTCGTCGACCTGCACACCCGGGAACTGGTGCCCCGGGCCGGGGAGTTGCTCGACCGTCTCCCGGCCGACTCGTTCACCGCGGAGTTGCACCGCAGCGTGGTGGAGACCAACACCGCGGTCTGCCGCACCCTGGACGAGATCCGCGCCGAGCTGACCCGGCTGCGCCAGCTGGCCGTCCAGGTCGCCGACCGGGCCGGGCTGGGCATCGTGGCGGCCGGCACGGTGCCATTGCGCGCCGACGGCGACCCGAGCGTCACCCCCACCTCCCGTTACCGGCGGATGCTCGACGAGTACCAACTGCTCGCGCGGGAGCAGTTGATCTGCGGTGCGCAGGTGCACGTCGGGGTGTCCGACCGGGACCTGGCCGTCGCTGTCACCCGCCGGGTCCAGCCGTGGCTGCCGGTGCTGCTCGCCCTGTCGACCAGTTCCCCGTACTGGATGGGTCAGGACAGCGGCTACGCCAGCGTCCGGTCGCTGGTCTGGCAGCGCTGGCCCACGGCGGGTGACCCGGGCGAGGTGACCAGCGCGGCGGACCATGAGGCGTTGGTGGCCGAGCTGATCTCCTCCGGCACGATCACCGACCCTGCCATGATCTACTTCGATGTCCGGCCGTCGGCCCACGTGCCCACAGTGGAGCTGCGGATCACCGACGCCAACGCGGACGTGGAGACCATCGTCCTGCTCACCGGACTGTTCCGGGCGTTGGTCCGGCGGGAGGTCGCCGCCCTGCGCGCCGGGGTGGAGCGCACCGCCGTGCGGCCCCCGGTGCTGCGCGCCGCCGTGTGGCGGGCGGCCCGCTCCGGGCTGGAGGGCGACCTGCTCGACCTGCCCCGCTCGGCCCGGCCGGTGCCGGCCGCCGAGGCGGTCCGCCGCCTGGTGACCGACCTGCGCCCGCAGCTGGAGGCGACCGGTGACTGGGAGCAGATCCGGGAGCTGACCCGGTACGCCCTGGAGCGCGGCAGCTCCGCCGCGCGGCAGCGACGGGCGTACGAGCGTCGCGGCCGGCTGGCCGACGTGGTGGACCTGCTCCTCGACGAGACCCGGGGCCGGATCCGCGAGGCGCAGCCGGGCGCGCCCACACCGCCGGCGCTGCCCACGTACGCCGATGCCGGCGACGAGGTCTTCGGAGCGGCCGGGCCCGAGCCGGCGTACGCCCCGATCCTGGCGGCCCTGCGCCAACTCGGTGCCGGCGCCCTGCGGCAACGTGAGCACGACCGGGACGAGGAGCAGCGCGCGCGGGGCGTGACGTTCAGCGTGGCCGGCGAGGCGAGCACCCGGCTGTTCCCCGTCGACCTGGTGCCGCGCGTCGTACCGGCCGCCGACTGGCAGACCCTGCGCACCGGCCTGGTGCAACGCGCTTACGCCCTGGACGCGTTCCTCCGGGACGTCTACGGCGACCGGGCCGTGGTGGCCGACGGCGTGGTGCCGGCGTGGGTGGTGGAGTCCTCACCCGGGCTGCGCCCGACCGGCGCGCTGATGGGCCGGCGGGGCACCCGCGCCCAGGTGTCCGGGACCGACCTCGTCCGGGACCCGGACGGCGGCTGGTACGTCCTGGAGGACAACCTGCGGGTGCCGTCCGGGATCGGCTACGCGGTGCAGAACCGCAGGCTGACCCAGGCGGTGCTACCGGAGCTGCCGGTGCCGGAGGACCTGCTGTCCGCCGACGAGACGCCAGCGATGCTGTACCGGGCGCTGCTCGCCGCCGCGCCCGCCGCGGCCGACGATCCCGCCGTGGTGGTGCTCAGCAGCGGCTCGGGTGACCCGGCATGGTTCGAGCACCGGTTGCTCGCCGACGAGATGGGTGTGCCGCTGACCGAGACCAGCGACCTGCTGGTGCAGGAGGGTCGGGTCTGGCTGGTCCGCGCCGGCACCCGCGGCCGGGTCGACGTGATCTACCTGCGGATGGACGAGGAGGCGCTGCTGCACGCGCCCGGCGCCGACGGGGTGCCGCTGGGCTGGCCGTTGCTCGCCGCGGTGCACGCCGGGCGGCTCACGCTCGCCAACGCGCTGGGCAACGGCGTCGGCGACGACAAGGCGCTGTACGCGTACGTGCCCCGACTGATCGAGTATTACCTGGGCGAGAAGCCCCTGCTGGGGGATGTGCCGACGTACCTGTGCGGGCTGCCCGAGCAGCGGGCCGAGGTGCTGGACCGGCTCGACCAGTTGGTGCTCAAGCCCGTCGACGGGTACGGCGGCGACCGCGTGGTGCTCGGCCCGCGGGCCGAGGCGGAGGAGTTGGACGCCGTCCGGGAGCAGATCCTCGCGGCCCCGCACCGGTGGATCGCCCAGGAAATGGTCTCGCTCACCACCCACCCGGTCTTCGACGGCACGGCTCTCGCGCCCCGCCACGTCGACCTGCGGGCGTTCGTGTTCCTCGGCGAGAAGGCCGAGGTCGCGCCGGTGGCGCTGACCCGGGTGGCGCCGGCCGGCAGCATGATCGTCAACTCGTCGCGAGGCGGTGGGTCGAAGGACACCTGGTTGCTCGGCGGAGCCGCGCAGAATTCGGTGTAACGCACGGTTGACCTACCCGTCATCGGTACGCAACCCGGTCCGCCAAACCTGGACCGGCAGCGGCCCGAGCGGATCCGAGCCGATGAGAGGTGAGTGCCATGTGCGGTATCGGAGGCGAGTTACGCCTCGACGGGGCGCCACCGGACCTGGCCGCCGTCGAGCGGATGCTTCCCGTCCTGACCTCCCGAGGCCCGGACGGTGCGGGGCGGTGGCAGCACGGGCCGGTGGCCCTGGTGCACCGCCGGTTGCGCATCATCGACCTCTCCGACGCCGGCGCCCAGCCGATGGTCGACCCCGAGCTGGGCCTGGCCGTGGTCTTCAACGGCTGCATCTACAACTACCGGGAGCTGCGCGACGAGCTGACCGCCCTCGGTTACTCCTTCCGGTCGACCTCCGACACGGAGGTGATCCTCAAGGCGTACCACCGGTGGGGGACGGCCTGCGTCGAACGGTTCTACGGGATGTTCGCGTTCGCCCTGGTCGAGCTGGCCACCCACACCCTGGTGCTGGCCCGCGACCGGCTCGGCATCAAGCCGCTCTACCTGGCCCAGGGGCCGGGACGGATCCGCTTCGCCTCGACCCTGCCAGCGTTGCTCGCCGCCGGTGACGTGGACACCGACCTCGACCCGGTGGCGCTGCACCACTACATGACCTTCCACTCGGTGGTGCCCCCACCGCGCACGATCCTCGCCGGGGTCCGCAAGCTCCCACCGGCCACCGTGCGGGTGATCACCGCGGACGGCCGGAGCACCGACACGCTCTACTGGCAGCCGGAGTTCAGCCGGGCCGCCGCCGCTGCGATGTCCGCCGACGAGTGGCAGGAACGGATCATGGCGGCGTTGCGCACCGCCGTACGCCGACGGATGGTCGCCGACGTGCCGGTCGGGGTGCTGCTCTCCGGCGGTCTCGACTCCAGCCTGATCGTCGCGCTACTGGCCGAGCAGGGCCAGACCGGGTTGGCGACCTTCAGCATCGGGTTCGAGGCGGCGGCGGGGGAGAGCGGCGACGAGTTCCACTACTCCGACCTGGTGGCCCGCCACTTCGACACCGACCACCAGCAGATCCGCATCGGCGCCAGCCGGTTCGTCCCCGCCGTGCACGAGGCCATCGCGGCGATGAGCGAGCCGATGGTCAGCCACGACTGCGTCGCGTTCCACCTGCTCTCCGAGGAGGTCTCGCAGCGCATCACTGTGGTGCAGTCCGGGCAGGGCGCCGACGAGATCCTGGCCGGCTACGACTGGTACCCGCCGATGGCCAACGTGGCCCGCGCGGACGCCGTCGAGGCGTACGCCCGGGTGTTCTTCGACCGTCGCCACGACGCGCTCGCCGGGCACCTGGCGCCGGAATGGATGCTCGACCACGACGCGAGCCTGGAATTCGTCGCCGCCCACTTCGGCGCGCCCGGTGCGGACACCGCGCTGGACGCGGCGCTGCGCCAGGACAGCCTGGTGATGCTCGTCGACGACCCGGTCAAACGGGTCGACAACATGACGATGGCCTGGGGGCTGGAGGCCCGCGTGCCGTTCCTCGACCACGAGGTGGTCGAGCTGGCCGCCGCCTGCCCACCCGCGCTGAAGCTGGCCCACGGCGGCAAGGGCGTGCTCAAGGCGGCGAGCCGGGGCATCGTGCCGGACGAGGTGATCGACCGGCCGAAGGGCTACTTCCCGGTGCCCGCCATCCGGCACCTCTCCGGCCCGCTGCTCGACGACGTCCGGGACGCGCTGACCGCCCAGCCGGCGCGCGAGCGGGGCCTGTTCCGCAAGGACTACCTGGAGGAGTTGCTGGACGCGCCGAACGCCCGGCGGACCACGCTGGGTTCCAACGCGCTCTGGCAGCTCGGGCTGCTGGAGCTCTGGTTGCAGCGGATCGGGGTTTAGATGAGCGTACGGATTGAGCTGCCGCGTACCGTCCTGCGGACCCGACCCGCCAGCCCTCGGCCGCCGCTGCCGGTGCCCGTGGGCGAGGACTACCGTCCGGCGCCGTCGCCCGACGGACGCCGGGTGGCGTACCTCTCCGACCAGGGCGGCAGCCCGCGCGTCTGGGTTCGTGACATCGACGCCGCCGAGGCGGTGGCGCTGCCCACCGGTGACGAGCCGGTGCTGGCGCTGAGCTGGTCCCCGGATGGGCGGTGGCTGGCCTGCGTCGTCGCCCCCGGCGGCGCGCCCCGCACCGAGCTGTGGGTGCTGCGCCCGGACGGTTCGCGACGCCGCCAGGTCGCCGGGTTCGGCCGGCGCAGCGCCGCGCTGGCCGGCTGGCTGCCCCACGGCGCGGTCCTGCTGGTCACCGAGACCGACGAGCAGGGCCGGGCCGTCCTGGTCGACGCGGGCACCGGGCATCGGCGGGTGCTCGCCGAGGGCGATCTGCTCACGCTCCTGGACGTGACAGCGGACGTCGGCGTCGCGCTGCTGCGCCGTGGCCCGCGTAACGCCCGCTGGCTGGAGCTGCTCGACGTGGCGACCGGCGAACAGCGGCGGTTGTTCCCGGCCACCGGCCAGGGCAGCACCGACCAGGGTTGGTTCGGCCCGGACGGCACGAGCGTGCTGGCCCGCACCGACGCGTTCTCGGAGCTGGCCGCGCTGGTGCGGGTCGACCTGACCCGACCGGAGCGGACGCCGACCCGGCTCGCCGGGCGATCGGACGCCGAGTTGGAGCACGTGACGCCGAGCCCGGACGGGCGACGCGCCGCGCTGCTGTGGAACACCTACGGCGGGCGCAGCGAGCTGAGCCTGCTCGACCTCACCGACGGCGTGCAGCGGGCCGTCGGCGCCCCCGGGGAGGTGCTCGACGACGTCGTCTTCGCCGCCGGCGGCGACCTGCTCTGTCTGACCGCGCAGGGGCCGGTGCAGCCCCGGGAGGTCTGGCTGGTCGACCCACCGACCGGCGCGCCGCGCCCGTTGCGGCCGAGCGCCACGACCACCGGCACGAGCGGCGGCGGCATCGCGCCACAACTTGTCGACCTGCGCGCCCAGGACGGGTTGCCGCTGTCCGGCTGGCTCTACCGCCCGGCCGGGCCGGGCCCGTGGCCGACAGCGATCAGCCTGCACGGTGGCCCGGAGGCGCAGGAGCGCCCCGGCTACAACCCGCTGTTCCAGGCCCTCGTGGCGCAGGGTGTCGCGGTGTTCGCGCCCAACGTACGCGGGTCGTCCGGGTTCGGCCGTTCCTTCGTCGCCGCCGACAACCTCGCCGGCCGCTACGGTGCGATCGCCGACGTGGCGGCCTGCGGTGAGTTCCTCGTCGACGCCGGTGTCGCCCGGCCTGGTCAGCTCGGCTGTCTGGGCCGTTCCTACGGTGGTTACCTCGTCCTCGCGGTGCTTGTGAACTTCCCCGGGCTGTTCGCCGCCGGGGTCGCCGAGTGCGGCATCTCCGACTTCCACACCTTCTACGCCGGCACCGAGCCGTGGATCGCTGCCGCCGCCGTCAGCAAGTACGGCGACCCGCAGCGGGACGCGGAGCTGCTGCGTGACCTGTCGCCGCTTACCCACATCGACCGGCTGGACGTGCCGGTGCTGCTCATCCACGGCGCGAACGACACAAACGTGCCGGCCGGGGAGTCGGCGCAGGTGGCGCAGGCCCTCGCCGTCCGGGACGTGCCGCACGGGCACCTGGTGCTCACCGGCGAGGGGCACGACTTCCTGGCGCGGGCCAACCAGGAGGCGGCCCGTACGGCCACCACCGCCTGGCTGACCCGGCACCTCGCCGCGACCGCGACCCCCGTCGGCTGAGGCGTTATCCTGCGCCGGTGGAGGTCACGGCGCAGGGCGAGCGGTTGGCCGCCGACCTGGATCACTGGCTGACCGAGCTGACCTTCGTCGACCTGGACGCCGACGCGGTCACCGCCCGGGTGATCGACTCGGTGGTGCGGTGGGCCGAGGCCCAGGGCTGGCGGGTCTACCGGCGCGCCCCCAGCGTGGTGCCGTTGCCACCGCCGATGGAGCAGCGACACTCGGTCCTCGACGTGGCGTGTGCCCGCCCGGACGGCCCGCCGGTCGTCGTGGAGGTCGACCACACCGACCGGGCCCGTACGGTGCAGAAGCTGCGCGCCGAGGCGGACGCCGGTCGCATCCCACTGTGGGTGCGGTGGGGTGTCGGGCGGTTCACCGCGCCGCCACCGCCGGTGCGGATGGTGACCGTCGAGGTGACCAGGCGGGCCGGGCCCGCCGGGCGCGGACGGCTGCACAGCCGCACCGGGGACCGCCCCGCCCCGGCGCACTCGACCGGCGGTGGCACGGTGGCCGCGCAGGCGCTGCCCATCCCACTGACCGGCCCGGACGCGGACGACGGTAAGGGCACCTGAAGCGAATCGTAAGCGCAGGCCGGCAGAGTTCTGGGTGTCACCGGAGAGCACTACCGAAACCCAGGAGATCCCGATGCGTAAGTTGATTAACTCGACCTACATCACCCTCGATGGTGTCATCGAGAACCCGATGTGGACCGGGCCGTACTTCGACGAGGAGGCCATGAGCCTCGCCGGCGAGCAGACCAACGAGGCCGACGCGATGCTGATGGGCCGGGCCACCTACGACGGCATGTCCGCCGCCTGGCCGAACATGGACGAGAGCGACCCGACCACGGGCGCCGCGTACTTCAACAACGTCAAGAAGTACGTCGCCTCGACCACCCTGACCAACCCCACCTGGAACAACACGGAGGTGCTCCAGGGCGACCTGGTCGAGGCGGTCACCGCGCTCAAGGCCCAGGAGGGCAGGAACATCATCCAGTTCGGCTTCGGCTCGGTCACCGCGCAGCTGATCCGGGCCGGGCTGGTGGACGAGGTCCGGTTCTGGATCCACCCGGTGCTGGAGGGCGGCCCCAGCCTCACCGCGCCGCTGACCGACGTCAAGGCGTCGTTCGACCTGGTCGACACCCGGGTGCACAAGAGCGGCGTGATCGTCGCGTCGTACCGGCCGAAGACGACGGCCTGACCAGAGATCAGAGCTGGGCCCGGGCCTCGCTCGGGCTCAGCTGCGCGCCCTCGGCGAGCAGCGCGTCGAACCGTTCCGGACCGAGGTCGGCCCGCAGTCGTGCGGTCGTCCGGTCGGTGTCGTCGCGTTCGGCCGGCGCGGCGGGGGACCGCGTGGCGAGTCGGGCGGCGGCCGCGGCGCCCAGCAGCCGGGCGGCGACCTCGGGGGAGCGCACCGCCGCCGCCATCCCCTCCAGGGGGCCGACCGCGTCGCGCATCGTCGCCATCACCTCGGCGGCCTCGAACGCCTCGATGTGCAGGGCCAACGCGGCGTCCGGGTCGCCGCCCTGCTCGACCGCGTAGCCCAGCTCCACCAGGATCATCGGCAGGTAGAGCGCGGGTTGGCTCTCTCCCCGGCCCAGGTCGGCGAGGCGGCTGAGGTGGGTGACGGCCAGGTCGAGCTTGCCGTCGCGGCGGGCGGCCAGCCCGAGGCTCATCTCCGCGAAGATCAACGCTCCGGGCGAGCCCTGCTCCACCGCCAGGTCATACGCGCGTTCGGCCAGTTCCCGACCCTGGGTGTAGTCGCGGGTCTGCACGGCGAGCCAGGCCAGCCAGGACAGCTCGGCGCAGACCTGCGGCCACAGCGCCAACTCCTCGGCCCAGCGCAGCCCCTCGCGGTGCAGCGCGGCGGCACGCTCGTGCTCGCCGCGCATGTCGGCCAGCCCACCCACCCACTCGGTCGCCCGGAGCCGACCCCACCGGTCGCCGAGGTCGGCGAAGAGCGCGGCGCTGCGGGTCGCGGTGCGCTCCAGGGTGGCCTGGTCACCGTTGGCGTGGGCGATGTGGGCCAGGGAGGTGAGCACCGCGGCCTCGGTCCACGGGTCGGCGGCGGCGGTGGGCAGCAGCTCCGACACCAGGGCCAGATCGCCGCGTTCGATAAGCGCGTTGGCCGCGAACCAGGCGGCGTGGCTGTCCGGGTCGGCGGCCACCGCGGCGCGCACGTCGTCCGGTGCGATCACCTCACCCTGCGACAGGGCGAAGCCGACCCGCCAGGGGGCCGCGCGGGCCTCCTGCTCCGGGTCGCCGGGCACGGCCAGGGCCCGCCGTGCCTCGGTGAGCCGGCCGCGCAGGAACCAGTACCAGCTCAGTGCGACCGCCAGGCGCAGCCCGTGACCGTGCGCCAGCGCCGCGCGCAGGTTCGCCAGCTCGGTGTCGAGCAGCGCCAACCAGCGTTGCTGGTCGGACCCGCGCAGCCCGGGGTCGGCCCGCTCGGCCAGCTCGGTGTAGTAGGCGGCGTGCCGCGCGCGTACCTGGTCGGCGTCGCTGAGGCGTTCCAGGCAGAACGCGGCCACCGATTCGAGTAGCCGGTAGCGGGGGGCCGCGCCCGAGTCGTCGAGCACCACCAGCGACCGGTCCACCAGCCGGGCGAGGGCGTCCAGGTCGGTTCGGCAGACCTGTTCGGCGGCCTCCGGGGTGCAGCCGTCCGGGAACACCGCCAGTTGGGCGAGCACCACGCGGTCGGACTCGTCCAGGAGGTCCCAGCTCCAGCCGATCACCGCGGTGAGCGTCCGCTGCCGGGGCGGCACGTCCCGCTGCGCGGTGGTGAGCAGCCGGAACCGGTCGTCGAGCCGGTCCACCACCCCGCGTACGCCCAGCGCGCGGACCCGGGTCGCGGCCAGCTCCAACGCCAGCGGCAGACCGTCGAGGCGGCGGCACAGCTGGGCCACCGCTGTCGCGGTCTGCCCGTCGAGGCGGAAACCGCGCTGCTGCGCGGCGGCGCGGGCGACGAACAACCGGGCCGCCGCCGAGCGCCGGACCGCGTCCAGGTCACCGTCGTCCGGCACCGGCAGTGGGGGTACCTCCCAGAGCAGCTCACCGGTCAGCCCGAGTGGCTCTCTGCTGGTGGCCAGCACGCTCACCCCGGGCACGTCGCGCAGCAGCCGGGCGACCAGCTCGGCGACCGGTTCGATGACGTGTTCGCAGTTGTCCAGCACGAGCAGCAGCTGCCGGTGCCGCAGGGCCGTGACCACCCGGTCGGCGGGGGACACTGTCGTTCCGGCGGCCTCGTGGGCGCCCAGCGCGCCGAGCACCTGTTCGGCGACGCGCGCGTCACCGGCCGGGAGCGGGGCCAGTTCGATGAGCTGCACGCCGTCCGGATAGGACACTGCGCGGGCCGTCTCGGTGGCCAGCCGGGTCTTGCCGACGCCCCCCGGCC
Source organism: Micromonospora sp. NPDC005215 (assembly GCF_040607915.1). Lineage (NCBI taxonomy): Bacteria > Bacillati > Actinomycetota > Actinomycetes > Micromonosporales > Micromonosporaceae > Micromonospora > Micromonospora sp. NPDC005215. The sequence goes on from NZ_JBEXHQ010000015.1 coordinate 57,750, forward strand.
CGACCAGTGTGACCAGCCGCTGCCGAGGCAGCAGCGCCCGCAGCTCGGCCAGCGCCTCGGCCCGCCCGATCAACTCGTCGAGCGGGGCCGGCAGGTTGTTCCGGATGAACGTCGCCTTCGGCGGGGCGCTCAGGCCGGCGTCCTGTTCGAGGATCCTGCGGTGCAGGGCGACCAGCTCCGGGCCGGGGTCGAGGCCCAGGTCCTCGGCGAGCCGGTCCCGCAGGTCGGCGTAGCTCTCCAACGCCTCGGACTGGCGGCCGGCCGCGTACAACGCGCGCAACTGCACCGCCCGCAGACCCTCGCGCAGTGGATGCCGGGTGACCAGCTCGGCCAGGTCCGCGGCCACCAGGTCATGCTCACCCCGGGCCAGCCGGGCCTGCGCCAACCGCTCCTGGACGACGAGGCGTTGTTCGGCGAGTCGGGCCGCCTCGGCCCGCACGAACTCGGCGTCGGCCACGTCGGCGTACGCCTCGCCGCGCCACAGCCCGAGCGCCTCGGTCAACCGGTCGGCGTCGTTGCTGCGGGCCAACTCGGCGAACCGGTCCGCGTCGACCGCGTCGACCCGCAGCAGATAGCCGGGTGGCCGGGACTCGACCAGCTCGCGGGCGCCCGGCTCGGCGTCGTCTAGCGCCTTGCGGAGCTGGGACACCCGCACCTGGAGGGCGCCGGCGGGGTTGGCGGGCGCGTCGTCGCCCCACAGGTCGTCGATGAGCCGGTCCGCCGAGACCACCTGGTTGCGGTTGGTCAGCAGGTCGGCGAGCAGGGCGCGCACCTTGGTGCCGGGCACCACCACCGGCTCGCCGGCATCGGTGGTGACGGCGAGCGGCCCGAGCACCCCGAACTGCACGGCGGTCATCCTAGTGCGCCGGCGTACTAATCCTCGCCTCCTCCACCCCCGTTTCCTTCCAGGCAGTCCTCGATGCACTGGGTGTATTCCTTGTTCGCTTTCGTCATCGCCACGATCATGAGTATCAGCATGACCGCCGCGCAGGCGATGACCAGCGGCGGGAAAACCAGGACCGCACAAGCCATCATCCGCTGGACGGCATCGATCTGCGCAGCGAACAACTTCATCAAGAAGGTCAGCAGACAAGCGTTCTTGCACGCGCTGGATTGGTCGTCGGCGGCGACGCCGTCGGTGGTCGCGAGCTTGACCGCATCCATGAACGCCTCGTCGCGTCGCATCGCGTCGAAGATCAGCATGTTCTTCGTGTGATCGTCCATCGACGTCAGCTCCGGGAACGCCTCGATCAGCGCCATCCCGTGGGTGAGAGCCCGGTGCGTGAGGTCGGTGATGTCGGTCGGGGCGAGCCCGGCCAGCTCGGCCAGCTTCGCCAGCTCGGGCTCGGAGATTTCCGAACGCTGCCGAGCCCGGGCACGCAGTCGTACCGCCAGGGCCTCGGCCTCGGCCTGTTGAACGCCTAGCTGATCGGCGGTCAACTGTCGGACCGCCGCGGTGTGTGCGGGTAGGACCGTCAGGCCAACCGACAGCAATCCCTGAAACGCCGCGTTCCCGGATAGGTCGGCTGCACTGGGTGTGGGCATTTGCGACTCCTTGGTAATCGAGAGGTGGGCCGCCATCGGGCGAGCCCCGACGCACCCGGCGGGGCGAGCGGCCAAGCGGTCCGATTGCGTCCGGATCGGTCACACAATCGGGCGGCATCCAGGCCAGAATCAACCATCATCGATCTCTGCGCCATTGTCCCGTCGGAAGGGCGACTCGTCCGCGAGAAAGCACACGTCCCACGGGCGGCAGGAACGGCGAATCAATGTCGAAGGTCCACCACAATTCCATACGGCGGCTCTTCGCCAGCCTCGACAAGGGGATCTGAAGCGGATCGTAAGCGCGTGGGCGCACCGTGTGGGCATGGACATCTACCACGAGACACATGGCAACGACGAGGGCCGCCCGCTGGTGCTGATCCACGGCGCGCTCTCCGGCATCGGCACCTCGTTCGGCACGATCCTGCCGACCCTGGCGAAGTCCCGGCGGGTGATCGCCGTGGAGTTGCAGGCCCACGGTCACACTCCGGACGTGGACCGTCCGCTGACCGTGGAGCACTTCGCCGCCGACGTGGTCGAGCTGCTCGACCGGCTGGGCGTCGTACGGGCGGACGTGTTCGGCTGGAGTCTCGGCGCGGCGGTGGCGCTGCGCCTGGGCACCGACCACGCCGAGCGGGTCGGGCGGCTGGTGCTCGCCTCGGTGAGCTTCGACGACGCCGGCCTGCATCCCGGGCTGCTCGACGGGATCCAGGATCTGCGACCGGAACACCTGCACGGCTCCGAGTTTCACGAGGAGTACCTGCGGACCGCGCCGGACCCGGCGGGCTGGGCCAACCTGGTCACCAAGATGAAGGTGTTGGACGCGAACCTGCCGCGGTGGAGCCCGGCGCAGATCCGCGCGCTGGCCGCGCCCGCCATGATCGTGCTGGGCGACGCGGACATCGTCCAACCCGAACACGCGGTGCACATGCTCCGGCTGCTCGGCGGCGGGGTGCCGGGCGACCTGACCGGTCTGCCGGCCTGCCGGCTGGCCATCCTGCCCGGGACGACGCACACCTCGATCCCGCAGCGCGCCGACTGGCTGGCCCCGATGATCGACGAGTTCCTGAACGAGGTTTAGGGGCCTGCACAGCGTTGATCATTGACTTGTGGTGGCCATGTTGACAGCCAATTGCTGTTTCGCGCACCACCACAACTCGATGATCGACAGAGCGGCGGAGAGGATGGGTCACTGCTGTCCGGGAGGCCGTCGCGTCAATCGGTGGATTCCTTTTCGGATCGTCGTCGGACCGCCGCGAGCATCCGGCGTACGCCGATGACGTGGCCGCCCGATCTGAGAAGCAGGTGCCGGTACAGCCCCCCGGCCAGGCCGGGGAAGACCGCTCGCGTCTCGGCTCGCAGCCGCGACCTGGCGGGACCGTCGGGGTCGAGACGGAAGATCAGCGCGTAGGTCGAGAACCGATGGCTGCCACGCAGGGTCAGTTCTTGGCTGGGGATCGCGGTGGCGACGTGGAATCCGGGAAATGTCGAGCCCTCGGTGAGCGGTCGGGGCCCGGACGTGATGGGGTCGGCCGCGCCCATCAGGCGGGCGTACCCGGTCATGCCGGGCCGCGAGAACGTCGCTTCGACGACACCGGCGAGGTGCGGCCAGACATGGTAGGGCGTCGCCGCGATGAGCGTGGCGTGTTCATCCAGGTGGGGCAGTGAGTCGGTGCACATCGGCGCCTCCCTTATGACCCACCATTCTCACCCTTCTGGTCCGAGTTCGCCGTCCGTGCCATGGCGCGCGGCCGGTTGACCGGGTAGAAACATGGCGACCCCTTCACCGCGCCGCACTCTCGGCCGGCGGGGCCAGAGAGCGCTCTCACGCCGCCGTAGCTGCGCCCGGGCGAACGGTCCGGCCAGCGGAGAGGACGAATCACATGACAAGTCCGTCCCGACGTACCCTCACTCTTGCTCTGCTGGTGACCGCCGCGGTCGCCATGACCAGCACCGCCGCCAGCGCCGGCCGCCCGACCCACGGCGCTCCCGACTTCGGCCCGAACGTCACGATCTTCGACCCGTCCACGCCGGTCGGCGAGATCCAGCAGACCCTCGACGAGGCGCACGCCCGGCAGGTCGACAACGAGATGGGCACCGAGCGGCACGCCTACCTGTTCAAGCCGGGCACGTACGGCACGGCCGAGCAGCCCTTGCAGGCCAAGGTCGGCTACTACACCGAGGTCTCCGGCCTGGGCGCCTCGCCCACCGACGTCACCGTCAACGGCAAACTCGAGGTCTACAACCGATGCCTGGCCGACGGCGGCACCGGCAACTGCCTCGCGCTTGTCAACTTCTGGCGTACCCTGTCCAACCTGTCGCTCAGCATCAACGCCGCGGGCCAGGACGACTGCCGGTCCACTGCGAACTTCTGGGCGGTGTCCCAGGCGGTGTCGATGCGCCGGCTCAACATCAGCGGCGGTGGTCTGTCGCTTATGGACTACTGCACCGCCGGCCCGCAGTACGCCAGCGGCGGGTTCATCGCCGACTCGCGGCTGCCGGCCACCACCAACGGCTCCCAGCAGCAGTGGTTGACCCGCAACAGCGAGGTCGGCGGCTGGTCCAACGCGGTGTGGAACCAGGTCTTCGCGGGGGTCGAGGGCGCGCCGGACGACGTGACCTTCCCCGACCCGCCGTACACGACCCTGGAGACCACCCCGCTCAGTCGGGAGAAGCCGTACCTCTTCGTCGACGGCAAGGGTCGCTACCAGGTGCGGGTGCCGGCCGCGCAGCGCGACAGTCGGGGCGTCTCCTGGGCCGACGGCAGCACGCCGGGGCGGACCCTCGACATCGGTGACTTCTTCATCGCCAAGCCGACCGACTCGGTGCGCGTCATCAACAGCCAGCTCGCGCGCGGCAAGCACCTGCTGCTCACCCCCGGCACGTACGACATCGCCCGCAGCATCGAGGTCCGGCGCCCCGGCACGGTGGTGCTCGGCATCGGGCACGCCACGCTCACCGCGGTGAACGGGGCCATCCCGCTGGACGTCGCCGGCGTCCCGGGTGTGATCGTCGCGGGCGTCACGATCGACGCGGGCCTCGTCGAGTCACCGGTCCTGTTGCGGGTGGGTCGCCAGCACGGCCACAACGCCAGCAGCCCGACCAACCCGACCACGCTGTCCGACGTGTACTTCCGGGTCGGCGGCCCGCACATCGGGCGGACGAACACCGCGCTGGAGGTCAACAGCGACAACGTGCTCATCGACCACACCTGGGTGTGGCGCGGTGACCACGGCGTGGAGGGCTTCACCGAGGGCGTCAACGGGGACACCGACCGCTGGCGCACCAACACCGGTCGCTACGGCGCCGTCATCAACGGCGACCACGTGACCGCGACCGGCCTCTTCGTCGAGCACTTCCAGCGCTACAACACGGTCTGGAACGGCGAGCACGGCACCACGATCCTGTACCAGAACGAGCTGCCGTACGACCCGCCGACGCAGGCCGACTGGATGAACGGCTCGGTCGAGGGTTGGGCCGGCTACAAGGTCGGCGACCAGGTGCGGCACCACACCCTGTACGGCGGCGGGGTGTACGTCTTCAACCAGAACAACCCGTCGATCCACGCCGAGAACGGCTTCGAGGTCCCGAACCGACCGGGCGTAAAGCTCCACCACATCATGACCGTCAACCTCAGTGCCGGCACTATCGACCACGTGGTCAACGGCGTGGGCGACGCGGCCGACATGACAAAGGTCGGCGCACCGGTCTACGTCACGCAGTACCCGACCCCGTAGGGATCCCGGGCGTACCGACGGGGCCGGAGCCGGCGATGGCTCCGGCCCCGTCGGCCGTTACCGCCACGGAGATTGTGCGTCCAACCGTCTTGAATTCCTATCATGATGGTAGGAAAATAGGGGAATGCCGGTCGGTCCGCTCCTTACCTCGCGTCGGGTCGTCGACCTGATGCGGGTCGCCTCCGAGCTCTGTCCGGGCTCACCGGCGACTGGCTGAGCGCCGTCACCACCCGCACTCCCCATCCGGCCGTGCTGGCCGGAATACGTGCCGCCACCTGACCTTCCGGCCCTGGCGGTTCCCCGCGCGCGGTCGTCGAGGCCCTCGCGTGTCCGTGTCCCGCTCCTCAGCCGATCCGGCACACCCGGACCGGTAACCCCCTCGGAGGTACGTCATGACCACCGATCCGTCACCGTCCACCCCACCGACGTCCGGGGAGTCCCGGCTCGCGTTCAACGAGGACTGGCTGGCGACCGTCCTCGGTCTGGCCCTGCTCGCGCTGGTCCTGCTCGGTGCGATCCCCGCCGGGCTGGTGCCCTGATGACCACCGATGCGACCCGTACGGGCGACGAGCCCCGTGCGGCCGACGCCACCCCCATCGACGCCGTCGCGCCCGCAACGGACAGTGGGCCGCCGACCACCGATGACCCCGCCGACCCGACCACCGCGGCGCGCGGCGGCGTCTTCTGGGCCTGGACAGCGCTCGGCCTGGTGATCGTGGTCGGCCTCGCCGCGCTCACCCGCTACCTGGAGCAGAACGTTCCCGGGTGGGCCGAGGGCACCGCCGTCGAGGACGTCGGTGCGGCGATCGAGTACCCGGTCTACGCCATTCTGCTGGGCCTGCTGGGCAACGTCGCCGTTTCGCTGCTCGGGTGGCGGGACCGGATCGCCGCGGCGTTCCGGACCGAGTTCTTCATCAAGACCGGCCTCGTGCTGCTCGGGGCCTCGATCAACCTCGCCGTCATCGCCAGTGCCGCCGGCCCGGCGATCGCCCAGGCGATTCTGCTGATCAGCGGCGTCTTCCTGTTCACCTGGTGGCTGGCCGGCCGGTTCGGCCTCGACGACAAGCTGCGCGCGCTGCTCGCGGCGGCGGTGTCGATCTGCGGGGTCAGCGCGGCGATCGCCGCAGCCGGTGCGGTCCGGGCGCGCCGGGAACAGTTGGCCTACACGGCGACCCTGGTCATCATCTTCGCGCTGCCGTCGATCTTCATCCTGCCCTGGCTGGCCGACGTGTTCGGGCTGTCCGACGCGGTGGCCGGCGCCTGGATCGGAGGCAACATCGACACCACCGCCGCGGTCACCGCCGCCGGGGCGATCGCCGGTGAGGAGGCCCTCCAGATCGCCAGCATCGTCAAGGTCACCCAGAACGCGCTGATGGGCGTGGTCGCGGTCGCGCTCACCGCGTACTTCACGCTGCGGGTGGAGCGGCGGCCCGGCGCGGAACGGCCGGGCCTGCGCGAGCTGTGGACGCGGTTTCCCAAGTTCGTCCTGGGTTTCATCGCCGCCTCGGTCATCGCCACCTGGTATCTCGACACGGCTGGTGCGGACGGCAAGGCCACCATCGCGATCGTCAACGACCTGCGCGTCTGGTTCCTGATCCTGGCGTTCGTCAGCATCGGCCTGGAGGTCCGGGTCGCGTCGTTGCGGGAGGCCGGTTGGCGGCCGGTGGCGGTGTTCGCCAGTGCCACCGTCTTCAACCTGGCGTTGGCGTTCGGCCTGGCGTCGCTGTTGTTCCGCAACTTTTCCGCCTGAACGTGCCGCACCGTGTGGAGAGGGTCAGACCGGAGGTCTGGTCTGGACCCTCTCCACACTGGGCCACTCAGGTGGTGCGTGTCACGCCTCGATCGACGCGCGGGACCGGCGGGAGATCAGCCGTGCCGTCGTACCGGCGATGACCATGACGAGGCCGGTGCCGAGGAACCACCACAGGCTGGCGGCGTCGCCACCGGTGACGGGCAGGGTCGGGCTGGCCGTGGGGGCCAGCGTGGGCTGTGTCGGGTCAGCGGTCGGGGCCGCCGTGGGCTGGGCCGGTGACGGTGTGGGCTGCGTCGGCGTGGCGGTCGGCGTCGGCGTGGGCTGCAGAGGGCGTTCGCAGCGGGCCTCGGCCAGGATGACGGTGCCGACGGGGATGTCCAGCAGCGGCCCACCCACGATGGTGCCGGTGAGCCGGATGGTGGCCTGGACGGCGATGGCCGTGGCACTGTCGGCGGTGGTTGTCTCCACGTTGGTGAGTGTGACGTTCAAGCTGGCACCCGTCAGTCCGGGGACCGTGACGGCGGCGCTGGCGGTGACGCCGGGGGTGTTCGGCAGCAGCTCGACCGGCTCGCCGAACAGTTCCAACCCGACGAAGGTGGTGTCCGCGGTCTGGGGCCCGACCCGGGGGCAGGCCACCGCTGCGGTGATCGCGTCGGCGTCGATCACCGCTGTGCCGAGTACGCCGAGTGCGAGATTGGCGATCTCGGCGTTCGCGGAGGACGCCGTGTCACCGCGAGTGGCGCTGACCTCGACCACGGTGCCGGAGGCGGTGACGCCCAGAGCGCCGGGGATGGTGATCGCCAGGGCGGTGTCGCTGTCCGTACCACCGCCTGCCGGGGCCGTCGCGGTGCCAATGACGGCGCCAGCGGTGATCACCGGAATGCCAAGCACGGACGCGGACAGGTCGACCACAACTCCCCGGGCGCTGGCGTCACCAGGTGCTGCGTAAGCCGGAGCTCCTCCGGACAGGACCATCACTCCCACGGCCGCCACCGCGATTGCTCCAGTAGCTGAGAGTTGCTGGGAAAATCTCACGTTGTCGCCTCTGATCAGTCATCCCTTCCCGACCGTCGAGAAGGCACTGTTGAGGGTATGTCCGATAAGTTATAGATTGGGCGGTAATGCAAGAAATCGGGATCTTGAGGTAGGCTCGCAAATCCTCAGGCTCGCCTCCTTTCTATGTGTTGAGCCAAAATTCCATCAATCAGTCGTACTCTTGCGGGTTGGCATCGACTGCTGCCACGATGACCGTCAATGCCTTCCGTCCCGAAGGAGTGGTCCTCATGGCGGTCTCCCGCCGCAGGTTCGTCACGTCGGTGCTGGGCGGGTCCGCCCTCGCCGCCGCCTCCACCACCGAGCTGCTCACCACCCTCGCCAGCCCCGCCGCAGCCGCCAGTCCCCCCGGGGACGTGGTCGGCAAGGTGACGGTCGGCTACCAGGGCTGGTTCAGCGCCCCCGGCGACTCCGCGCCGATCGGCGGCTGGTGGCACTGGAGCCGCGACCGGTTCCAGCCGCCCTCGCCCGCGAACACCACGATCGTGTCCTGGCCGGACATGCGCGAGTACACGCGCAGCTATCCCACCGCGTACCCCAACCTGGGCAACGGCTCACCGGCCACCCTCTTCTCCTCCTACGACCAGCAGACGGTGGACACCCACTTCCGCTGGATGCAGGAGTATGGCTGCGACACCGCCGCCCTGCAACGGTTCAACCCGACGGGCGACGAGGGGCCGACCCGCGACGCGATGACGCTGAAGGTCCGCACCGCCGCCGAGCGCTACAACCGCAAGTTCTACATCATGTACGACGTCACCGACTGGCTGAGCTTCCAGTCGGACATCAAGACCGACTGGACGACGAAGATGGCGGCGCACACCGCGTCCTCCGCGTACGCCCGGCAGAACGGCAAGCCGGTCGTCTGCATCTGGGGATTCGGCTTCAGCGAGCCCAGCCGGCCCTTCACCCCAGGCCCCTGCCTGGAGGTCATCAACTGGTTCAAGGCCCAGGGCTGCTACGTCATCGGTGGCGTGCCCACCTGGTGGCGGCAGGGCATCGAAGACTCCCGCCCCGGCTTCCTCGACGTCTACCACGCGTTCCACGCGATCTCGCCGTGGATGGTCTACCGGGCCAGGACCGTGGAGGAACTGGACTCGTACTACAACAACGTCAACGTGGGCGACATGGCCGACTGCGCGGCGCGCGGCATCGACTACCTGCCCTGCGTGATGCCCGGCGACCTCGCCGGAGGGCACCGCAAACACGGCGACTTCTACTGGCGGCACATCTACAACATGGTCCGGCTCGGCTCCCAGGGCCTCTACGTGTCCATGTACGACGAGTACAACGAGGGCAACCAGATCGCCAAGACCTCCGAGACCCAGGCCACCACCCCGGCCGGCGCGAACATCCGCGCCCTGGACGAGGACGGCGTGGCCTGCTCCGCCGACTACTACCTGCGGATCACCGGCGACGGCGGCCGGATGCTCAAGGGGCAGCTCGCGCTCACCGCGGTCCGTCCCACGCCACCGATGACCGGCACCCCGCCCCCGACCGGCGGGAACCTCGCCGCCGGCCGGTCCACCTCGGCGAGCAGCCAGGGTGGCGGGTTCCCGTCGGGCAACGCTGTCGACGCCAACGCCGGCAGCTACTGGGAGAGCGGCGGCGGCGCGTTCCCGCACTGGTGGCAGGTCGACCTCGGCGCCAGCCACCAGGTCAACAAGCTCGTGGTACGGCTGCCCGCCGGCTGGGGCGCGCGGACCCAGACCATCACCGTGCAGGGCAGCGTCGACGGCAGCTCCTTCGCCACCATCGCCGCAGCCTCCGCGTTCACCTTCGACCCGGCCACCGGCAACACCGTTACGCGCACGCTGACGACCACCACGGCCCGCTACGTCCGGCTGAGCATCGCCGGCAACACCGGCTGGCCGGCGGGCCAGCTCGCCCAGGTCGAGGTGTACGCCGGGAGCACCGTCCCGGACAACCCGCCGACCGCGCCGAGCGGCCTCACGGTGACCGGCAAGACGGCGAGCAGCGTGTCTTTGGCCTGGACGGCGTCCACTGACGACACCGGCGTGACCGGTTACCAGGTGCGCCAGGGCGGCACTGTGGTCGCCACCGTCACCGGCACCACGGCGACGGTGAGCGGGCTCAGCGCCTCCACCGCGTACACCTTCACGGTCGTCGCCCGCGACGCCGCCGGCAACACCTCCGGCGCGTCCTCGGCGGTCACCGTGACCACGGACGCCGCAGCCAACGCGGACCTCGCCCGGGGTCGACCCACGTCGGAGAGCAGCCACGTCCAGAGCTACGGGTCGGGCAACGTGGTCGACGGTGACGCGAACAGCTACTGGGAGAGCGCCAACAGTGCGTTCCCGCAGTGGGTGCAGGTCGACCTGGGTTCCTCGCGCACGGTCGGGCGGGTGGTGCTGAAGCTGCCGCCGTCGTCGGCGTGGGTCAGCCGGACGCAGACCGTCGCTGTGCAGGGCAGCACTGACGGGAGCAGCTTCGGCACGCTCGCCGGATCGGCGGGGCGGACGTTCGACCCGGCCACCGGCAACCAGGTGAGCGTCACCTTCACTGCCGGCCAGGCCCGCTACGTCCGGGTCACCGTCACCGGCAACACGGGGTGGCCGGCCGGGCAGTTGTCGGCCTTGGAGGTGTACGCGAGCTGACCGGGCGTGGGGTGGCCGCCGGACGCCGACCGGCGGTCGCCACCCCCGGCGTGCGGGCGCAAGCCGCACCTCGCCAGCCCGATCGCTCCTTCATGCCGAAGCAGTCACTCGACGAACGTGCCATCCGGATTCATGATCTGGTCTCGCACCAGCGGTACGAACGCCGACCAGGTCCCGTCATCCACGACCACCGACATGCGGATGCGCCCATCGCCGTCATCAAGGGCGTAGCTGACCAGGCTGTACCGCTCGCCGTCCTCACCGACGACCTGGCGTACATCCTTGTCGTCGAGCATCGTCCGCCACTCGCCATAGCCGAGGCGTTGCCATTCAGTCAGGCGCGCATCGGCAAGCCCTGCCGCGATCTCCTTGTTCAGCCCCACGCGCTCAGCCTTTCACCCAGACGACGGCGGCCTCGATCACGTGCCCGATGCGGAGGTCGTCGCGATTGTGAGCCTTGTCCCGATTGTTGGCATGCGCCCCAGGTGCACCCAGGCCGGACGGTCCCAACCTCTCTATCTAGGCCAGACCCCTGCCATTATAACGAGAGGAGCGGACCAGCTGTCCGGCACCTGCAATGGACTAGCCGGCTAACCCCTTCAGTAAGGCACCTAGAATGGCTGATGTAATAGCGACCACGAGTACCCACATCGCGTTTATCTCACGCAGTCGTCGTGGTTCTAATACCTCTGCAATCTCCCGGCAGTTCTTAAGATCCTCGTTATGATCAACCGCTAGCTCATCGTCTATCCACGAGCGAAAAGTTGGGAGATCCTCATCTTCACAAAGGCGCGCGAGCGCCTCTTTGGCACTCCGCTGATCCTCAGAAAATCGATATGTTAGAACGAGCACTAGAAGGTTCAACTCACGGGCCCAAGCTCCTGACCTAAAGTTTCTGAGGAACCACGCCTTCACTCCTGATCGGCGGTGAACCGCAATCAGCCGATCCACTTGACGCCGAACCTCGCTCGCCTGGTCTGCTCGACGGTCCCCGCGTGCAACTAGTCGATAGAAAAAGCTAAGCTGCTCGAAGGTTATCGTTATGAAGCTGGTCGCAGCTTCATAGGCGCTAGCAAAACGCGCCTGATCAAAGCGTACGGTCAGCCTTGGATAGCCCTCCCCTTGTCGCTTATCAACGGTCATTCCTGTCCGCTCAAACGCCTGATCGTCGTCACGAGCAGGCTGTCCGGGCTCAAATCTCAGGTCTACGTGGAATGGGCTCGGGCCGCGGCAGACAAAGTTAACGCCATCTGCAATGCCCTCCAGGCGTCCCATCTCGCGCTCGATAAAGTTTCTAACTAGCCCAACAGCAAGTGTCGCGTCATCTTCAGGCCCGGCACCATCAATGAAGACGAAGGTTGCTGGGTCGCCGCTACCATATAGAGTGAGGACTGTGAAATTTTCCCACCGAGTGCCACGCCAGTACGGGAACACCTCTTTCTGCATCCGCTCTGGGATGTTGACCCGAAAGCGAATTGCTCCGGACATGGGGTGAGGACAATAGAAAACGTCCGACCCTTCTTCGGGGTCGTCGATGGCGTAGGTACTCGGCACGTCTATCTCGACATCCCGCACGCTTGGTATAGCTTCGAGCGCCCGCCTGACCTTTTCAGGCCAAACGTTCACGATAGGCTCATCCGACGAGCGCAATTCAAAGTGGAATGACCCGATGCCCGATGCTATCCCCTGCATCGAGGCAGTCTAGGGGATCAGAGTCCTCCTCGTGGACGGGAAGAAGCTAGAAGCGCTGGAGCCTGGGGAACTTTGTTCCGCCGGTGATTGCGAAACCGGCGTAGATCGCCACAGAAGCGCACTTATCCTGCCGCTCTGTGCGCACAACCCAGCGCCCTCACTGTCACTGAGTTTGCGGGTCGGAGAATCGCGGCGGGACTGTCGGCGTGAGGGATTACTTGGGAGATTTTGTTCCCGACATACCTTCCCGCGGGACATGCTTTCCCGCTGTTGCCGATTTCTTCTGTTCTAGATCAAGGAACCGCGCTTCGCGCGGTGCGGGCGGCAAGCCTGGCCGGCGGCAAGCCGCAGCGGTCGCCTTCGGCACCGGGGGGCGGTTAGCCACCGATAGCCGCCGGGACGCCGGCCCACAGACCGCAGGGACCAGTTCCAGCAATGCTGTGACGGAAGTCGATGTGTCAGCCTGATCGCGGGGGCAGGGCTTCCGGCTGCCGCGCCAGTCCAACCCCGGGACTGGCTTGCCGCCTTTCCGAGTCGCGCCAGGAGCAACACCGCGAGGACGTGCCCGGCATTCGCGACAGCCAGCGGCACCGCGCAGGAGCCCCGCCAAGCCACCGAACGGCCGTCAGGACGGGGCGGTGCGCCGTGCGGATTCGGAGGGCTACTGACCCAGGGCTCAGGGCGACGTCAGGGCGTAAGGGGGTTCTCACGGCGTCAGACGCCGCCCAATATTGACCATGAACGACCATCGACACCCGAACATAGAACCAGCCCAGAGGCCTGATTAGGTCTTTGAGCTAGTGGGCGACGGAAGGGTCAACCTGTACGCCGGATTGTGTTCACGCAGTCTGCGACCGAGGCCGTGCTTCGTGTTCTGCTCCGCCAACGGAGGGCAGTGGGACGACCGAGCCGTCAGCAAGGTAAACCGGAGTGCGTCGGTCACGGGCGCTCATCGCCGCATGAACTCGTGTGGCGACGTTGCCGGGAAGACGCTGATCGGCCTGTCGGTGCGAGAAGAAGGCGACATCCTCCAACTCCTGTCTCGGCAGATTGACGCCATCAAGGTTAGCGACGGACCCGCAGTCGAACGTAAAGCTGATGATCGCGCGTGGCCGCTGCCCGGCGGGCGGTGCCCAGTCGACTACGAGAAGGTTGCCCACCACCACCGAGAGCCCCAACTCCTCATAGATCTCACGGGCGCAGGCATCATGTGGGTATTCGCCCTCGTCGACATAGCCACCGGGAAACGCCCAGTGGTCGCGGTACGTGGGCTTGACGAGTAGCACGTTACCGTCGGGATCGGTGATGAAGGCCGCAGCGGCGGCGTAGAAGGAAGCCAGGTTGGCGTACCAGGTGGCGGGCTCCGTCCAGGTCACCTCGGTGACGCTAGCGGACGGGCCGAGGTGGGGCTCTCGCGCTATGCGGCTGTTGGCATGCTCGCGAGGGTGTGTAGGACTTCGTTGACCTGGGGCGATGTCCGTTGCGGGCTGAGCGCTGCAACAAGTTCGCGGACGCGCTGTTGAACACGTGCCGACTGGATGCCCGCAGCGCGCTGTGCCAAATCCCGCCCCCAGTCGCAGGCGGCGTCGGTGTCTCCAGCGCGGGCATGAGTCATGGCGATGAGAGCTGTGTGCAGGGCGCGTGTCCGGGTGTTCTCGCTGGCGAGGGCGAGAGCATCGGGAGCGTGGCCAAGAGCCTGCGCGTACAGATGCAGGTCACCCAGGCACCTCAGTGCGGCTCCGGCGAGGTGGGCTGGGCTGAAGTAGCTAACCCAGCGTGGGCCGGGGTCTGCGCCTGCGCGATCGAGAGCACGCTCTGCTCTGGCGAGCGCGAGTTGGCAGGCACGTCGTTCGCCTGACTGGCCGTATGCGGTGGCGGCGGTGGCGTGCAGCCGAGCGAGCACGGTGGCTGGTGCACGCCCTGCCCCGTCGATGGCCGCTTCAGCGAGGCGCGCCGCGTCCCGGGAGTGGCCCAGGTGCACGGCCTGGGTGGCGAGGTTGGCCAGCAGGTGAGCGCCGTACAGGCGGTCATCGGCGGCCTTGGCGAACCGCAGGGCGACGGTCACGTGTTGTTGGGCGCGGGCGTGGTCGCCCGCGTCGTACGACATGAAAGCGAGTTGACCGCAGAGTGTCGCGGCTGCGCGCATGAGGTCGCGTCCCACGGCTTCGGTGTAGGTGCCGTGCATCATGAGGGTGACCTGGCGTACGAGGAAGTCGGCCATGAGCGCCCGGGTGCGCGGCGAGCCGCTGCCGTGACGTCGGTCGAGAGCGGTGAAGTGATCGGCCAGCGCGTACAGCGACTGAACGTCGGTGGGGGTGACTGTCTGTCGGCCGCTCCGGGCGACCGTCTCGTCGCGCCGGTCATACCGCCAACCGAGCGCCGCCTGTAGGGCTTTGCCGCTGTCGAACGTCCCGTTGGCTTGGTGGTTGAGGTGCTTTGCCAGCGTGGTCCAGATCTGCTCGGCGGTGTCGATCGCGCCATCGACGGAGGCGGGGTAGACCCATGTTCCGACGCTGTCGGACGCACCGAAGCCCAACTCCGTGGCGGCGACCGATCGGCCGAGCTTGCGGGCAAGTGTTTCCGCCATGGCGGCCTGGACGTGCTCGCCCGGCCGGCGACCGCGCAACCACCAGTAGACGCTGGCCGCGTCGTACCGCCAGGTGCCCTGGTCGCGGCCGGCGTGATTGAGCTGGCGAGCGAATGCGGCGTGGGCGTTGCTGTAGCCGGCGGCAAGCAACAGCTTTTCGAACGCCGCGTTCGTCACCGGTCGCGCCACGGTTTTGCCTCCAGGCATCAGTCAACTACAACTAGTGACGAGCCTATGGGTTGATTGGGTCCTATGGGGACCGGCGCAACCCCGCGCAACCCACGTCCTGAGCAGCGCAAGAGCGCGCATCGCTCGCCATCTGGTCCGCCCCCTGGCGGTGGGCTTCGCTGATCACCGGAGGCCATGGGCGACGGAGGTGGGCATGCGGGGCGACGAGCCGGCGAGCAAGGGCGAAGAGTCGGAAGCCATCGAGCGTGAGGCTGCCAAGCAGCGCCTCCTGGCCCAGGCCGAGGCGGAGCGCGTACCGGTGGAGGACACGACCCGCGCGGTCCCGGATCGGCGGTGGCGGCGTGAGCAGCGATGACCTGCCGATCGGCCGCCGGGTCGCGCGGTGGCGGGTGCGGCGCTCGATGACGCAGCAGCAACTCGCGGACCGTCTCTGTCGGTCGAAGAGTTGGGTCGACAAGGTCGAGCGGGGTGTGCGCGCCCTGGACCGGTACTCGGTGATTCAAGAGTTGGCCGAGGTGCTGCGGGTCGATCCGGAGGTGCTGCTCAGTCAGCGGTCGCGGCGAACACCGTTCGGCACTGTCGACGGGGTGGACGACATCCGGGCCGCTCTCGCCCACTACGACATCCCCCAGGCCCCAGCGCAGACGACGGAAGAGGCAAGAAGGCGGGTTGGGTACGCCTGGTTGACCTACCAGCACGCGGACTACGCGCAGTTGGCGCGGGCGTTACCGGGTCTGCTCGACGTCGTCCAGGGCGCGCGGTCACCGGAGTTGCTGGTGCAGGCGTACCGGATCACCTCGTCGCTGCTGGTCAAGCTCGGTGAGGCCGACCTCGGCTGGCTGGCAGCCGACCGGGCAATGTCCGCCGCTGGCGACGACCCGGTGCTCGCGGCGACGGCGGCCATCTCGGTAGGCCAGGCGCTCCGCGCACAAGATCGAGACCAGCTGGCCCTGACCGCGCTGCTCCCCGCCGCCAACCGCGTCCTTCCACCCTCATCCCAACGCGGTGATCAAGAGGTTAGCGGGACTTTTAAAGATCAAACTTCCCGCAAACCTCTTGATCACCGCGGTCGGGACGATCGCCGGGAGTGGGCTGTGGGTGGGACGCTGCTGGTGCAGGGGGCACTGGCCGCCGCCGGGTGCGGCGAGCATCGGCGTGCCGCCGACCTGATTGACCGGGCCGCGGGAATCGCCGCCAGCCTGAGGGGGTACGACGACCCGCACCGCACCAGCTTCGGGCCGGCGGCCCTCGACGTGGCGCGGGTGCTGCTGGCGGCCTCGCGAGGTGACGTTGCAGAGGCGGTGCGTCGACACTCGGGCGTGGTGCGGCGGGAGGGGTGGCGGCGACTGCCGGCCGAGTATCGAAGCGCGTACCTGCTCGACGTCGCACGGGCGTACCTCCGGGTGGGTGACCTGCGCGGGGCTGCGCGCGCCCTGGTCGACGCGGACCACGTCGCGCCGGCCGAGGTCCGGTGCCGGCCGTTGGCGCGTACCCTGATCGCCGAGATCGCCGAGATCGCCCGCGCGCGGCCGGCACCAGCCGGTGTGGCGCGACTGGCGACGGTCGTTGGTCTTACCCGCTGACGCCGACCGGCGGCCGTCAACCACCGGCGAACGGGCAGGTCGTCGAACCCTTTGAGTACGGCCGCTGCCCTCGTCGCCCAGTACCGGTAGGGAGCACTGTTGCCGAAGAACAAGCCGCCGTTCAGGATGACGGCGATGCTCAGGCTGGAACGCGGCACCGGGACCGCCACCGACACTCTGCGCCGTTACGCTCCGCTCGCCGACGAGATCGGCGCCGACGGCATCGACGTCGACGTGGACCGCGCGGACCTGCTGCTGTCGGGCTACCGGGTGGCCGCCAACGAGGAACGCGCCATGCACGACTTGGCGCAGGGCCTGCTGCACCGCTTCGGCTGGCGCGATCAGGACTTCAGCTACGCGAGCAACGTCCGCTACGCCGAGACCGACGTACCCCCGTCCGGTCCGCCGGCCACTCGCCTGGTGATCAACCGTGCCGACCAGTATCTGGGCTGGGAAGGCGAGACCCACGGCTGTGCCCTCACTCCCGACCGCACCCTGGACATCGGGCCGACCGAGGCCGATGTCGTCGCCCGGCTCTTCGTGACCGTTGCGGCGGCCACGATCGCCGAGAGCGTACAGGCGCTGGGACCGTGGCTGGCTCGCGTCGGGCCGGCCGCCGTCAGTGTGGACCCGGGCCGTGCGGTCCTGCTCTACCTTGCCCGCGCCGACCTGCGGACCGAGGCGGAGATGCTTGGCCTGGGCCCGGTCGAGACCGGCCGCATCGAGGGGGACGCCGATCACGTCATCGAGACCGCGACGGCCGCCGACGGCACGACCCTCTGGCTGCGGCGGGGCGACGACCCGATTTCCCCGCGCTGGCCCGGCATCTTCGAGCCCCGAGAGTTGATAATTTCCGACTCCTATCCGGACTAGCTCGGCAACGGTGGCCGGGTCCGGGCAGCTCCGTCAACTGATCGGCGAAGCCAACGGCGCTTGCGCCGGCCAATACACCCGTAATCAGGTGGACGGGCTGGCTCGGCAACGGGCAGCATCGGGTGGGTGCGCATCGCAACGGATGGGGAAGTCGTCGACATCGTCACCGCCGACGACCACTGGCAGTCCTCCTGGCATCCGCCGTCGGACGTTCCCACGGGCACTGCACATGGATCGACCGGGGTCTGCGTTGTCGATGGTCAGGTGGTCCTGGTCAGCGATGACGGCACGTACTGGCAGCTTCCGGGCGGACGCCCGGAGGCCGGCGAGGACTGGTCCGACACCCTGGCGCGTGAGGTGAGCGAAGAGGCCTGCGCGACGGTGCTCGACTGTCGATTGCTGGGCTTCAGCCGGGGGCTGTGCAGGCGCGGGCCAGAGCAGGGTCTCGTGCTCGTGCGGGCCCTGTGGCGCGCCAACGTCCGCCTGGACGCGTGGACGCCCGAGCACGAGATGGTCGAACGTCGCTTGGTCTCTCCGGAAGGCGTGTGGGACGCGTTGACTGTTCCGACTGGCTGGGAGCCGATCTACCGCCGAATCTTGGTCGAGGCAGGCATCCCGGCTGGTCGATAGCTGAGGTCCGGTGCCGGCCGTTGGCGCGTACCGTGATCGCCGAGATCGCCTGCGCGCACCCGACGCCGGCCGGCGTGGCGCGACTGGCAACGCTGGTCGGTGTTACCCGCTGACGGACGAGCGCCGGCGCATGTCCTCCGCCGGGTTGATGGTGCGCACCGGGTCGGGCACCGAACCGCGTCGCCGCCACTCGCGCGGGTAGCCGAGCGACACCTCCTCGAACCGCACCTCGTCGTAGAACGTGGTGCGGGGGATGTGCAGGTGCCCGTAGACCATCGTGGCCGCACCGAAGCGCAGGTGCCAGTCGCGGGTCCGAACGGTGCCGCACCACTGGGCGAACTCCGGGTACCACAGCACGTCGGTGGGTTCGCGCACCAGCGGATAGTGGTTGACCAGCACTGTCGGCAGGGCCCTGTCGAGTTCGGCCAACCGGCGCTCGGTCTCGGTGATCCGGGCGTCGCACCACGCCTCGCGGCTCGGGTAGGGGTCGGGGTGCAGCAGCGCCTCGTCAGTGCACACCACCCCGGCCTGGTACGCCAGGTCGAGTGACTCCTGCTTGGTGTTCGCCCCGGGCACCCGGAACGTGTAGTCGTAGAGCACGAAGAGGGGGGCGATGGTGGCCGGGCCGCCCACGCCGTCCCAGACCGGGTACGGGTCCTCCGGGGTGACCACGCCCAGCCCACGGCACAGTCGGACCAGCTCCTGGTAGCGCGCCTCGCCGCGCAGCTGCACCGGGTCGTCGGGTGGCGTCCACAACTCGTGGTTGCCCGGCGCCCAGACGACCTTCGCGAACCGGGTGCTCAGCAACTGGAGTGCCCACTCGATGTCGGCGTACCGCTCGGCCACGTCGCCGGCGACGAGCAGCCAGTCACCGTCGTGGGCCGGGCGCAGCTCCTGAACGAACGAGCGGTTCTCCGGGTGGGCGATGTGCAGGTCGCTGACGGCTCGCAGTCCGGGAGAAGGGCTCACGCTCCGAGGTTAGGCCTTCGTGGCCCGATCCGGACACCCCTGTCGCGCCGTTTCGCGACAGCGGGGACGGTCAGCAGAACCAGCCGTCCTGCACCCAGCCGCGCCGGTTGATGTGCCCGTACGCGAAGCCGTAGACGTAGCCGCCGCTGCGGGGACCCTCGACCAGGAAGGTCTGACCTTGGTAGAGAGTGCCCATCCAGGCGCCGTTGGGTTGGGTGCGGACGAACAGATCGCTCGCGCACACCGTTTCCCGTTGGCCGATCGTGCCGTTGGCGGCCTGCGCGGGGGACGGCAGGGCCACGGTGGCGGCGACGACCCCGGCGAGCAGGGCGGCGAGGGCGCGCCGTCGGGTCACCATGAGTCGTACCCGCCAATGCACTCGGCGCGCAGGTAGCCCCAGTCGTTGGGGCCGAAGTCGAACGACGCCGCCCACCCGTTGTAGACCGGGTGCGCCCCCGGCGTGTGGCCGATCTTGTTTCCGTAGGTCAAGGTGCGCTTGAGGCCGGTGGGCCCGCCGGCGGAGTCGTAGTTGGCGTAGAAACTGGCGCTCTGACAGACCACGATGGCGTGCCGGGGCACCACCGGGTCGGCGTGGGCCGGCGTGGCGCCCACTGCGGCCGTGGCCGCTCCGATGGCCAACGCGGCGACCCTCGCGCGCATTCGTCGGGGCATGCCCACCTCCCGTACGCCGAAACTTTTCTACCGGCGAGCGTACCGATTAGGTCGATAAATGTCGATGGCGATTGGGCGGGTGAGCCCCCTCCGGGGGGTGCCTTCGGTGGCCCGCATATCCGCCGACTCGGCGGGAAAGCCGCGACGTCCAACAGCCCGAAACCGGAGCAGGAGACAAACATGCCTTTCATCACCGTGGGGACGGAAAACTCCGCGCCCATCGACCTGTACTACGAGGACCACGGTTCCGGTAAGCCGGTGGTGCTGATCCACGGCTTCCCGTTCAACGGGGCGACCTGGGAGAAGGTGACCACCCAGCTGCTCAACGCCGGATACCGGACGATCACCTACGATCGGCGCGGTAACGGTAACTCCGCCCAACCGGCGTTCGGGTACGACTACAACACGTTCGCGGCGGACCTGGACGTGCTGATGACCGAGCTGAACCTGAACGAGGTGACCCTGATCGGTCACTCGATGGGCACCGGCGAGGTGGTCCGCTACCTGGGCAACTACGGCTCGCAACGGGTCAGCCGGGCCGTGCTGCTCAGCCCGCTGCAACCCATGTTGGCAAAGGCCAGCGACAACCCGGAGGGTGTCGACCGGAGCCTCTTCAAGGGTTTCCAGGACGCCATCATCAAGGACCGCTTCGCCTATCTGACGTCCTTCTGCGACGCGTTCTTCAACCCGGACCAGAACATGGGCAAGCGGGTCAGCGAGGAGGCGTACCGGGCACACTGGCAGATCGGCGCGATGGCCTCCGGTAGGGCCACCCACGACAGTGTGGACGCCTGGCAGGAAGACTTCCGCCAGGACCTGCCGAAGATCAACATTCCGGTGCTGATCGTGCAGGGCGACCAGGACCGGGTGCTGCCCTATCCGGTGACCGGCCAGCGGCTCGGGCCGATGATGCCGACCGGTCAGCTCGTCACGCTCAAGGGCGCGCCGCACGGCATTCCGTGGACCCACGCCAACGAAATCGGCAAGGCGATCATGGACTTCATGAAGCAGCCGGCCAAGGCCCGCGCCTGACCCGTACCGGTAGCCGATCGGACGCCACGACACCCGGCCCAGGGTTCGCACCGGGGCCGGGTGTCGCCGTCGGTCAGGGCCGGCGGGCCACCACCGCGCCGTTGGCGCCGGGGGCGTCGAACGGCACCGTACGCACGTCGACGAACCCGGCGTCGGTGAGCCAGGCGCTGTATTCCGCGCCCGAGTAGTTGCGCCCGCCCTCGGTCTCGACAAGCATGTTCATGCCCATCAACGCCGCCTCCGGCGGCCCGGTGCGCTCGTCGTTGAGCAGCAGCTCACACACGACGATCGCCCCACCGGGCGGCAGCGCCGCGTGGCAGCGGGCCAGCAGCGCCCGGTTCGTCGGCTCGTCCCAGTCGTGCAGGATCATGCTGAGCAGGATGACGTCGTGCCCGTCCGGCAGCGCCGGGTCGGCGAGGAAGTCCCCGGCGACCGCGTCGATCCGCCCGGTCAGACCGGCCTCCGCGATCCGCTCCCGGGCCCGTACGCAGACGTGCGGCAGGTCCAGCACGGTGGCCCGCAGGTCGGGCAGGCGGCGGCAGAACTCGATCGGGAACGCGCCAGCCCCGCCGCCCACGTCGAGCAACCGGCGGTGCGCGGAGAAGTCGTACGCGTCGGCCAACGCGCTGGCGGTGAAACTGGACGTGGAGAACATCGCGTCCCAGAACTGGGCAAGCATCTCCGGGTCGGCGGTGTCGAACATCGACTGTTGGGCCTCCGGGTCCCAGGTCAACGGTCGATCCGTGCGCAGGGCCTCGCCGATGCGGTGCCAGGGCAGGTAGGTACGCAGGTCCGAGTAGCGGACCTGCGCGCCGAAGTAGTACGGGCGACCCTCGACCAGGAACTTCTCGGCCAACTCGGAGTTGCGGTAGCCGTCGCCACCCTTCTCCAACAGGCCGAGCGAGGCACTGGCGGCCAGCAGCAGGTCCGCGGGCCGGTCGGGCAGCCCGAACTCGGCGGCGACCTCGTCGACGGTCATCGTCCGCCCGCCGGCCAACCGGGTGAACAGGCCGAGCTCGACGCCGACCGCGAGGGTCTTGAACCCCCACACACCGGCCACCAGGCGCATGAGGGGAGTGGGAGTGGTCACCAGGACATGAGATCACAGGTCGGCTCCGTCCACGATGGTCGTTCACGCCCGGATGAGCGTCACCAACCCGGCCGCGACCAGCACGCCAGCCCAGAGCCGATCCACGTTGAACCAGGCCCGACGCAGCACCCCGACCCCGAGCACCTCGTAGACCAGCATCGCCACGACCAGGGCGGTGCCGAGCATCGCCACCGTGTGCACCCCCGCCGCCGCGAGCCCGGACAGCGCGCCCACCGGCGCGGCGGACAGGTGCCCGGCGTGACCCCCGGGCACCGGCTCGGCCACCAACAGTGGCAGCAGCATCAGCCCCGCGCCGTGCGCCGACGACATGAGAAACGACCAGCCGGCGAGCTGAGCAGAGGACAGCCGCATCCCCGCCCAGCGGAAGTGCCGCTCCGAGAGCAGCCGCCACAGCCCGAACGCGACGAGCAGCACACCGCCGACCACCGCCAGGGCGGTGCTCGCCGTCACCGACCGGGTCGCGGTCACCAGCGCCGCGACGATACCCACCGAGGCGAGATGCCCCGCCGCGATCGGCGGCAGCGACCGCAGCAGGGCCGCCCGGCTGCGCTCCTGAAGGCCCCGGGCCACCGCGAACAGCCAGCCCATCGCCGGGTTCAGACCGTGGAACGCGCCGAGCGCGGCGAGCGTCGCCCAGGTGGCGACGGTCACGGGAAGCAGTACGAGTCGGAGGACGCGTCCCCGCCCTGCAACCGGGTCTGGTGCACCCGCAGCCCGCGGAACTCCTCCCCGTGCGGGAAGAACCTCTCGTCGGGAGTGAGCCCACCGGCGTCCACGTCGACGTCGAGCTTCGCCAGCCAGGCCCCCACCCCGTCCGGGTAGAACTGGTCGTCCCAGGCGCCGTAGAGGGAGTTGCTGACGTAGACCCGCCGGCCGTCGCGGCTGACCTCGACCATCTGCGGGCCGCCGGCCAACGCCTCGTCGGGCGCGGACGGATGGGCCGTGCGACGGACGATCCCGCCGAGGCGCACCGAGCCGGTCTGCACGGGGTGCAGCGGGTCGCTGACGTCGTACTGGCGTAGCTCTCCGGTGCCCCAACAGGAGACGTAGAGGAAGTGGTCGTCGACCGACAGGTCGATGTCGGTCACCAGCGGCGGCACCGCGCCGAACGGCTTGAGCAGGTCGGGCAGATCGGCCGGATCGGCCGGCTCCGCCGGGATGTCGATCACCTTGGTGACCGCCCAGGCATCGCCGTCGCGGTGCCACAGCCACACCGATGCGGACAGGTCCTCGACGCTGATCACCACCCCGACGAACCCGTACGACTTCGTCGGGTCGTGCGCCGGGCGCAGCTCCAACGGCATCTGATACTGATCGCCCAGGTCGACGCGCTGCACGTGTCGGCGCTTCGCGAGATCCCAGAAGTGGATCGCGTGGCCGTAGCGCCGGCCCAGCAGCAACTCGCCGACGATGCCGTCCTCGATCATCGACGGGGTGCCCCACTCGCTGGTGACCAGCACGTCCTGGGTGAGGTGCCACCACACGTCGTACGCCAGGAACTGCGGACCACGGTCGGACTCCCACGCCCCGCGTACCTCGAACGTGGTGTGGTCGAGGATGGCGATGCCGCCCGGACCCTCCGCGCCGTCCGCGCCGCCGAGGGCGGAGAGGTAGATGCCGTCCGGACCACAGTGCACTGTGTGCGGGCGCGAGTAGCCGGCCTTCTTCGCCAACTCCTCCGGCCCGATCACCTTGACCACCTGGGGCTGGCGCGGATCGGGCTGCGTGTCGAGCACGTGGATCCGTGACGACCGCAGACCGGGCACGATCAGGTAGCGCCGCTCGACGTGCGGGTGCGGGGCGGTCGGGCAGAGCGCGCTGCTGCACGCGTTCCACCCGAAGTGGTGCAGCTCGTCGCCGAGGTGCGGCAGGTCGGTCCAGCCGACCACAGTGCCGTAGGTGGGGGAGTCGGGATCGGTGTCCAGCACCACTATGGCGTCCGGACGGCTGGCCGTACGGTCGAAGGCCGCCACGTAGGCGAGCTTCTCCGCCGGCGCGGCCACCGCCTCGGAAGGGGAGGGGTAGAAGGTGGGATCGGGGGTCCAGCGGGTCATCGGGTCTCCGCTCGTCAGGTGGTGGGAACGCCGAGTCGGTCGAGCAGGTGCCGACGCAGCGCGCCGAAGGCCGGGTCGTCCGGCGTACGGGTGGGAGCCAGGTCGACGGGCAGGTCCGCGACGATGCGGCAGTCGTCGAGGAGCAGGATCCGGTCGGCGAGCAACAGCGCCTCCTCCACGTCGTGGGTGACAAGCAGGGCGGCGAAGCCGTGCTCGGCGCGCAGCCGGCGCAGCAGGGCCTGCATCCGCAGTCGAGTCAGCGCGTCCAGGGCGCCGAACGGCTCGTCGAGCAGCAACAGGTCCGGTTCGCGGACCAGGGCCCGTGCGACCGCGACCCGTTGCGCCTGCCCACCCGACAGCTCGGCCGGCCAGGCGCGGTGCCGTTCGGCGAGCCCGACCTCGGCCAGCGCGCGCTGGACCCGAGCGGCGGTGTCCGCGCCGGACAGCCCGAGCCCGACGTTGGGCGCCACCCGTTTCCAGGGCAGCAACCGGTGCTCCTGGAAGACCACGGCGGCGGTGCCGTGCACGACGATCTCGCCGCTGGCCTCGCCGTCCAGCCCGGCGAGAATCCGCAGGAGGGTGCTCTTACCGGAGCCGCTGCCGCCCAGCAGGGCCACCACCTCGCCACGGGCGATGCTCAGGTCGACTCCGGCCAGCACGACCGTCGGCCCGAACGCCCGGTGCACCGCGTGCGCGGTCAACACCGGCGTCGTGCCGGTCAGGTGGCCCGCAATCCGCGACGCCATGTCAACATCCTCCTCTCCACCATCCGCAACGCACTGTCGGATATCAGCCCGAGCAGCGCGTAGACGAGCAGGCCGAGCACCACCACATCGGTCTGGCTGAACTCCCGCGCCTCCATCATCAGAAAGCCGATCCCGGTCTGGGCGTTTACCTGCTCGCCGACGACCAGGCTGAGCCAGGCGGCGCCGATCGCCAGCCGCAGGCCGAGGAAGAGCGAGGGCAGCGCGCCGGGCAGCACCACGTGCCGCAGTCGGGCGGCCTGCCCCAGCCCGCAGGTACGGGCGGCCTCCACCAGCCGCTCGTCGATGTCCCGGATGCCGGCGTAGGTGTTGAAGTAGATGGGGAAGAACACGCCCAGGGCCACCAGGCTGATCTTGAGTGACTCGCCGATGCCCACCCAGATGATCAGCAACGGGACGAGGCCCAGGTGTGGCAGCATCCGGGCCATCTGCACCGGAGGGTCGACCAGGTCGTCGCCGAGCCGCAGCAGCCCGGCCAGGGTGCCCAGGATCAGCGCCAGGACGCCGCCGATCAGCAGCCCCGCCCCGGCGCGGGTGAGGGAGTCCAACAGGTGCACGAGGAGCGTCCCGTCCCGGGTCAGCCGCCAGCCGGCGGCCAGGACGTCGCTGGGCGCGGGCAGCTTCTCCGGTGCCAGCAGCCCGGTCCGGGCGGCCACCTCCCAACCCAGGACCAGCGCCACCGGGCTGATCAGCCGCCGGTAGCGCCGGACCGGCCGAGGGCGCCGAGGCGTGGCGGGCGCGGCGGTCACGACCTCGCCGGGGGCCTCGGCGAGCGTGGTGCGGCTCATTGGAAGACCGCGCTGAACCGGTCGTCGACCCGGGATCGGAGGTCGACCGGCCCGGGAATGAGATCCAGGGCGATGAAACTGTCGGTGATCGCCTGGAGCTCGTCGCCGATGGCCGGGGTGACCGGGGCGAGGGGCCGGGCGCTGCGGGCCAGGGCGCGGCTGGTGACGTCCTGCGGGATCTTCAGCTCCGGCGCGAGGGTGCTGGCCCGCTCCTCGGGATGGGCGATACCCCAGTCGGTCACCTCACGGTAGCGCTGGAGGAAGGCCCGGACCTCGTCCGACCGCTTCGTGACGGCGTCCGGGGCGGCCAGGACGTACTCGCGGTTGCTGGCCAGACCTGTCGCGTCCGCGAGCACCTGGACCCCCGGTTGCTCGGCCAGCGCGAAGTACGGGTCCCAGATCACCCAGGCGTCGACCTGGCCGCTGTCGAACGCGGGCCGCCCCTCGGCGGGCTTGAGGTACTTGACCTCAATGTCCTTCAGGGTCATGTTGTTCGCCTTGAGCAGTTGGACCAGCAGCCAGTGCACGTTGGACCCCTTGTTCAGGGCCACCGTCCTGCCCTTGAGGTCGGCGAAGCTGCGGTAACCGCTGTCGGCCTTGACGAGCACGGCCTCACCCTGCGGGATCGGCGCCGAGGTGCCGATGATGGAGAACGGGATCTTCCCGGCCGCGGCGAAGACGGGTGGCGCCTCGCCGACCTGTCCGATGTCGATGGACCCGGCCTTGAGGGCCTCGGTGAGCGCGGGGCCACTCTCGAACAGCGACCACTCCACCTCCGGTGCCGCGCCACGCGCCTTGACCAGGCTGAGGCCGCCGAAGCGCTGGTACCCGACCCGGAGCTTGCCCGCGCCGTCCCCGGCGTCGGCGGAGCCGCCACAGGCGCTCAGGACGGCCGTGGCGAGCAGGGCCACGATCGTCAGCGCGGCGGTGGCCGGGCGACGGTGGTACGGGGGACGGCGGACCGAGGGGGTACGCATGGCGGCTCCTTGGGGTGGGCAGGTGTGCCGGGCCGCGTCGACCGGCGTGAGTGCGTGGGCGGTAGCCTACTAACCCGATAGGTTTTATGGGTAGGCTGTCCGCGCGATCGTCCCACCCCTCAGGAGGTGCCCGCCGCACCGCGTGCGCCGACCGTCCCCGCTGGAGGAAAGAGCCGCCATGACCCTCACCTTCCACTGGTTCCTGCCCACCAACGGCGACAGCCGGGACATCGTCGGCGGCGGACACGGCGTACCGACCGGCGCCGCCGGAGGAGCCCGCCCGGCCAGCGTGGCGTACCTGGGACAGATCGCCCGCACCGCCGAGCAGCTCGGCTTCGTCGGCGCGCTCACCCCGACCGGCGCCTGGTGCGAGGACGCCTGGCTGAGCACGGCGATGCTGACCGAGGTGACCGAGCGCCTCAAGTTCCTTGTCGCCTTCCGACCCGGGCTGCTGGCTCCCACGCTGGCCGCCCAGATGGCCTCGTCCTTCCAACGGCTGTCCCGGGGCCGGCTGCTGCTCAACGTGGTCACCGGTGGCGAGTCACAGGAGCAGCGGGCCTACGGCGACTTCCTGGACAAGGACTCCCGGTACGCCCGGTGTGACGAGTTCCTGCACGTGGTGCGCGCCCTGTGGCGCGGCGAGACGGTCGACCACGCCGGCACCCACGTACGCGTCGAACAGGCGCGCCTGCACCGCCTGCCCGACCCGGTCCCGCCGGTCTACTTCGGGGGCTCCTCCGCCGCCGCGCTGCCGGTGGCGGCGCGGCACAGCGACGTCTACCTGACCTGGGGTGAGCCCCCGGCCCTGGTCGCCGCCAAACTGGCCCGGGTCCGGGCGCTGACCGCCGACGCCGGGCGCGAGGTGCGCTTCGGCATCCGGCTGCACGTCATCGCCCGGGACACCGCCGAGCAGGCCTGGGCGCAGGCCCGGCGACTGCTCGACGGCATCGCCGAGGCCGACATCCGGGCGGTGCAGGACGGGCTGCGCCGCAGCGAGTCCGAGGGGCAGCGCCGGATGCTCGACCTGCACGGCGGTTCCCGCGACGGCCTGGAGGTCGCACCCAACCTGTGGGCGGGAGTCGGGCTGGTCCGCGGCGGGGCCGGCACCGCGCTCGTGGGCAGCCACACCGAGGTCGCCGACCGGATCGCCGAATACCATGCCCTCGGCATCGACGAGTTCATCCTCTCCGGCTACCCGCATCTGGAGGAGGCGTACTGGTTCGGCGAGGGAGTGCTGCCGATCCTGCGGGACCGCGGCCTGTGGCGACACCCCGACGGCCAACCGGGGCCGGCAAACCACGTCGACGTCCCCTTCGCCGGCACGTCGACCCCCCGCCCGCGACCCGCGTCCGTGATCGCTGGCGGCTGAGCGACTCGACACGCCGCGCACCCCACCGCTGAACTGCCAACGATCGGCGGGAGCACGGTGGCCGCCGGCCGCGGCTGCGTGATCTCTCATCCCGGGCGCACTGTTGCCTCGGTCGGTGGCGATCCTCTACGGTCTGCTCAGCGGTGGGCGGTGCGGTCCGCATCCGACCGGACACCGCCGGTTGCCCGTCGCGCGGGCCGGGATGGTGGAGTCCCGGATCACCCCGTCGGCAGTGGTTCCGGCGGTCGTGTGACTCCAACTCGTACCCCGGGCAGTGCTGCCCGGCGCGGCTCCCTGCGGAGCCGACGACGAGCCGGGGCACGCCGATCCCACCGGGAGAAGCCCGTGTTTCTCAGCCCGCACGAGCAGGACCGCCTGCTCGTCCATGTCGCGGCCGATGTCGCCCGCCGCCGCCGCGAGCGCGGCCTGCGCCTCAACTATCCCGAAGCGGTCGCGCTGATCACCGCGTTCCTGCTGGAGGGCGCCCGCGACGGCCAGTCGGTGGTCGACCTCATGTCGACGGGCCGGACCGTGCTCAGCCGTGACGACGTCCAGGACGGCATCCCCGAGCTGCTGAGGGAGGTGCAGGTGGAGGCGACGTTCCCGGACGGCACCAAGCTGGTGACGGTGCACCACCCGATCCCGTGATCCCGGGGGAGATCCTGCCGGCCGCCGGCCCGGTCGAGATCAACGCGGGTCGTCCGGTGACCACCCTGCTGGTGGTGAACACCGCCGACCGGCCGGTACAGGTCGGTTCGCACTACCACTTCGCCGAGTCCAACCCGGCGCTGGCGTTCGACCGGCACGCCGCCTGGGGGCAACGGCTCGCCGTGCCGGCGGGCACCTCGGTCCGGTTCGAGCCGGGCATCAGCCGCAGCGTCGACCTCGTCCCGTTCGGGGGAGCGCGCGTCGTGCCAGGGCTGCGCGGGGAGTGCGTCGGTCCGCTGGACGCGCCCACGGCCGACGGGTCACCGGAGTGAGCGCCGTGCGGCGGGACCGCTACATCGACCTGTACGGGCCCACCACCGGTGACCGGATCCGGCTTGCCGACACCAACCTGCTGATCGAGGTGGAGACCGACCACTGCGTGGGCGGTGACGAGGCGGTCTTCGGCGGCGGGAAGGTGATCCGCGAGTCGATGGGGCAGTCCCGTGCGACCCGCGCCGAGGGGGCGCTGGACACCGTCATCACCGGCGCCGTGGTGCTCGACCACTGGGGTGTGATCAAGGCCGACGTGGGCCTGCGCGACGGGCGGATCGTGGCGCTGGGGCGGGCCGGCAATCCGGACACCATGCCCGGTGTCCACCCCGACCTGGTCATCGGCCCGGCCACCGAGGTGATCGCCGGCAACGGGCGGATCCTCACCGCCGGCGCGGTGGACACCCACGTGCACTTCATCTGCCCGCAGATCGTCACCGAGGCGCTGGCCAGCGGCATCACCACGATGGTCGGCGGCGGCACCGGGCCAGCCGAGGGGACGCGGGCCACCACTGTCACCCCGAACGCCTGGCACCTGGCCCGGATGCACGAGGCCCTGGACACGCTGCCGGTCAACGTGCTGCTGCTCGGCAAGGGCAACACCGTCTCCAGCGAGGCGCTCTGGGAGCAGTTGCGGGCCGGCGCGGGAGGTTTCAAGCTGCACGAGGACTGGGGCACCACACCGGCGGCGATCGACGCCTGCCTGCGGGTGGCGGACGCGTCCGGGGTCCAGGTGTCGATCCACACCGACACGCTCAACGAGGCCGGTTTCGTCGCCGACACCCTGCGCGCGATCGGCGGCCGGGCCATCCACTCGTACCACACCGAGGGCGCTGGCGGCGGGCACGCACCGGACATCATCACCGTCGCCGGTGAGCCGAACGTGTTGCCGTCGTCGACCAACCCGACCCGGCCGTACACCGCGAACACCCTCGCCGAGCACCTGGACATGTTGATGGTCTGCCACCACCTCAACCCGTCCGTGCCGGAGGACCTGGCGTTCGCCGAGAGCCGGATCCGGCCGTCCACGATGGCCGCCGAGGACCTGCTGCACGACCTCGGCGCGATCTCCATCATCGGCTCCGACGCGCAGGCGATGGGCCGGGTCGGCGAGGTGATCCTGCGAACCTGGCAGAGCGCGCACGTCATGAAGGACCGGGTCGGCGCGCTGCCGGGCGACGGCGCCGCCGACAACCACCGGGCCCGCCGGTACGTCGCGAAATACACCATCTGCGCGGCGATGGCCAACGGGTTGGAGGACGAGGTCGGCTCGGTCGAGCCGGGCAAGCTCGCCGATCTGGTGCTCTGGGACCCGGCGTTCTTCGGCGTACGACCGCACCTGGTCCTCAAGGGCGGCATGATCGCGTACGCCCAGATGGGTGACGCGAACGCGTCGATCCCCACGCCGCAGCCGATGTTGCCGAGGCCGATGTTCGGGGCGTACGGCGCGGCGGCCGCCGCGACCAGCCTGGCCTTCGTGGCGCCGGCGGCCCTGGACGCGGGGCTCCGCCTCGACGTGCGACGCCGGGTGGTGCCGGTGCGCGACGTGCGGTCGCGGGGCAAGGCCGACCTGCCGGAGAACAACGCGATGCCGCGAATCGAGGTGGACCCGGACACGTTCACGGTCCGGATCGACGGGGTGGTGGTGGAGCCGGACCCGGTGACCCGGCTGCCGATGGCCCAGCGGTACTTCCTGTTCTGATGGCGACGCCGAGCCTGCTGTTGCTGTTGGCCGACGGACGCTTCCCGGCCGGGGCGCACGCGCACTCCGGCGGTCTGGAGGCGGCCGTCGCCGCAGGCCGGGTCCGGGACCTGGCCTCGTTGGAGGCGTTCCTGGCCGGACGGTTGGCCACCGCCGGCCTGGTCGGCGCGGCCTTCGCGGCTGCCGCACACCGGGCGGCGGCGTTGGCTGGGCCCGCCGTCCGGTCGGGGGCGCTGGCTCGGCTCGACGTGGAGTTGGACGCGCGTACCGCGTCGCCGACGTTGCGGACGATCTCCCGCCGGCAGGGCCGAGCGCTGCTGCGCGCCGGCCGGGCCATCTGGCCGGACGCGCCGTTCGGTGACCTGCCCGCGACGTCCTGCGGCGTACACCAACCGCTGGTGCTGGGGCTGCTCTGTGCCGAAGCCGGGCTGTCCCGCGTCGAAACCGCCACTATCGCCGCGTACGGAACGTTGACCGGGGCGGCCAGCGCCGGCGTACGCCTGCTCGGCCTCGACCCGTACCAGGTGCAGGCCCTGCTGGTCGGTCTTGCCGACGTCTGCGACGGCACAGCCGCCGACGCGGCGCGGGCCGCCGACGACCCACCGGAGCGGCTGCCGGCCGCGGCCGCTCCGCTCGCCGACATCCATGCCGAAATCCATGCCACCTGGGAGGTGCGTCTCTTTGCGTCCTGACACTGTTGTGCCGAGCGCTGGGTCCGCTGTCGAACCGATCACGCCGGCACCGAACGGCCAACCGCACGACGAGAGCGTCCCGCACACCCATCCCGAACCAGGGGTCGACCCGCATCCGCCGCTGGCAGGTGCGGGTCGTGCCCTGCGGGTCGGCATCGGTGGCCCGGTCGGATCCGGCAAGACGGCACTGGTGGCCGCGCTCTGCCGTGTCTTCGCCGACGAGTTGCGGCTCGGTGTGGTGACAAACGACATCTACACGACCGAGGACGCCGACTTCCTCAGGCGGGCCGGAGTGCTGGACCCGGCGCGGATCCGCGCGGTGGAGACCGGGTGCTGCCCGCACACAGCGATCCGCGACGACATCGGCGCCAACCTGGACGCCGTGGACGAGTTGGCCGAGGCGGTCGGCCCGTTGGACCTGGTACTGGTGGAGAGCGGCGGGGACAACCTGACAGCGACCTTCAGCCGGGGTCTGGTCGATCGGCAGATCTTCGTGGTCGACGTGGCGGGAGGCGACAAGGTGCCGCGCAAGGGCGGACCCGGCGTCACCGCCGCCGACCTCCTCGTGATCAACAAGACCGACCTGGCGCCGATGGTGGGGGCGGACCTCGCCGTGATGGATCGCGACGCGCGGGCCCGACGCGGCGACCTGCCGACCGTCTTCCTGTCCATCGTGGGCGACCCGACGGCGAGTCGGGTCGCGGACTGGATTCGGCACGAGTTGACCCACCACGCCACCGCGCACCCACGTGCCGTACCGGTCGGTCCGCTCTGATGCGGGCGTCCGCCCGGCTGGTCGCTCGGGCCGACGGTCGGGGCGGGACGGTCCTTGTCGAGTTGCACGGCGAGACGCCACTGCTGCTGCGCCAGACCCCGACCGACGGTGGTGTCGCCACCGTGCACCTCGTCGGCGGGGCCGCCGGGCCGATCGCCGGCGACGATCTGCGGCTGGACATCGAGGTGGGGCCGGGCGCGGCGGTCCGGGTGCACACCGTCGCCGCGTCGATCGCCCTACCGGGCCGACCCGGTGCGGTGTCCCGGATGGCGGTGCGGGCGGTGGTGCGTAGCGGGGCCACGTTGCACTGGCTTCCCGAACAGTTGGTCGCGGCGGCGGGCTGCGCGCATCTGGCCGAATCCAGGATCGACCTGGCCGCCGGGGCGAGCCTGCGCTGGCGCGACGAGCTGATCTGCGGCCGGTACGGCGAGGCGCCCGGTGGGGCCGTCGTGCACACCCAGGTCGACTACGGGGGCCGGCCGTTGCTGCGGCAGTCCCTGGCCGTGGGACCACAGGCACCCGGCTGGGCCGGACCCGCCGTGCTCGACGGCGCACCGGCCACCGGCTCGCTGCTGGTGGTCGACCCGTCGCGACCCGCCGAACCGGCGCACGTCCGGCCCGACGCGACAGTTGCCCGACTGCCGCTGGCCGGCGGCCCGGCGACACTGTGGACCGCCACCGCCCCGGACGCCCACACCCTGCGCACGCACCTGACCGCCTAGCGCCACCGGCTGCGCGCGCGGCGCGGCTGGCCCGCCAGCTTTTTCGGGCCAGCCTTCGCCACCACCAGGTCGGCATCGCTCCACAGAGCGATATACCTCTGAGTCATAACTATGACTCAGAGGTATATCGCGTACGGGGGGTAGCGACCTCTGAGACAACGCGGTCGGCCTGCCATGACGGCAGAGCAGGGGCCACGCGGCGCTGCCCTACTGGTGTCGGTCGGGCCGCCGAGGTTCGGCCGGGGTGGGTCAGCGGTGGGGGCTGCCGGCCGGGCTGACTTCGGCGTGGTGGCGCTGGCGGGCCGGGTCGAGACGGCCGATCAGGTCGTCGAGCGCGCCGACCAGGTCGGGGGTCTGCGCCGCACCCGGCTCGGAGGGCTGCGCGATGCCCGGCTCGGCGGCCTGTGCGATGCCCAGCTCGGCGAGGCTGGCCCGGACCCGCTGGTCGAGGCGGTCGTGCTCGCGTCGGCCCCGAGCGGTGAGATAGGCGCGGATCCGCCGGCGGTCGACCGGATCGATCCGGCGGAAGACGAGGTTACGGTCGACCAGCTGGTCGACCAGCTTGGTGAGGGTGCCGGGAGGCAGCGACGCCTCGGCGGAGACCGCACTCATCGGGTGGCCCTGGCCGTCGGCGAGCAGGCAGAGCACCCGCCACGCCTCGATGGTCAGTGCGTCGTCGGCCAGGACGGCGCCAAGTCGGCGGGAGAGCAGCCGCTCGGCGCGGGTGAGCGAGCGCAGCAGGTCGGCTGGCGCCCCGGGCACGTCTGACATGAAACTCCCTGGTCCGGTGGCCCTGTCATGCTACCGAGTCGTCCCGGTCCGTGGTGAGCTCTGGCCTTCCGTGGTGGGCCGGGCAATCATGTGCACATGTCCGCGCCGGGACCGCCGTGGCTGACCGTCGACCGTGCCGTGGTCAGCATCGCTCTGGTCTATCCGATGCGCGGGCCAGCCGGCATGTTCGGCCCGACCTGCGAGCTGTGTGCGCAACTCGCGGTCGAGGAAATCAACCGGTGCGGCGGGGTGCTGGGTCGGGAGGTGCGGCTGGTGCTTGTCGACGGTGGCGCGCCGCCGGCCGAGGTGGCTGCCGAGGTCGAGGCGCTGATATCGGTGGGGGCCGTGCAGGGTGTGACGGGGTGGCAC
Organism: Micromonospora sp. NPDC005215; assembly: GCF_040607915.1. Classification (NCBI taxonomy): domain Bacteria; kingdom Bacillati; phylum Actinomycetota; class Actinomycetes; order Micromonosporales; family Micromonosporaceae; genus Micromonospora; species Micromonospora sp. NPDC005215. The sequence continues at coordinate 91,752 of NZ_JBEXHQ010000015.1, forward strand.
ATCTCCTCGGTGCGCCAGGCGCTGGCACCCCGCGTCGCGCACCGGGTGCCGTACGTCTACACCGCACTCTACGAGGGTGGCGAGCGTACCGAAGGGGTCTTCCTGACCAGCGAGACGCCGGACGCCCAACTGTGGCCCGCGATGCGGCTGCTCGCCGGAGAGCAGGGAGTGCGTCGCTGGTTCGTGGTCGGTAACGACTACGTGTGGCCGCGGCGTACCGCTCGGGCCGCCCAGTTGTACGCGCTGCGCGGCGGCGGACAGGTGGTGGGGCAGCACTTCCTGCCGTTGGACGCACACGACTTCGACGAGGTGCTGCGCCGCATCGAGCACAGCGACGCCGACGCGGTGTTGATGCTGCTGGTGGGTGCGGACGCGGTGCGGTTCAACCGAGCGTTCGCCCGCTCCGGGCTGGACCAGCGGTGTCTGCGGCTGAGCACCCTGATGGACGAGAACATGCTGCTGGCCAGCGGTGCGGGCGCGACCCGCCGGCTGTACAGCACAGCGGGTTTCTTCGCCGGGCTGGTGACGCAGGAGAACCTCGACTTCCACGGCGAGTTCGCCCGTCGGTTCGGGATCGAGGCGCCGCCGCTGGGCAGTCTGGGGGAGTCCTGCTACGAGGGTGTGATGCTGCTCGCCGCGCTGATCGGTCGGGCCCGCACCCTCGACGTGCGGGCCATCGAGACGGCCGCCGACACCGTGGCGTACCACGGGCCGCGCGGGCGGTTGCGGTTGCGCCGGCGGCACGTGCGTCAGCGCATCTACCTCGCCGAGGCCGACGGGCTCGACTTCACAGTGCTCGCCCAGCTCTGACTGGCGGCCGGGTCGAGGCAACCCCTTGACAGCCGCACCCGGCCCGGCCCTAAGATGCTTCCTGTGTGAAGTATCTGCCTCTGCGGGCAGCTGCCACCAATGTGTGTCCACGATCGGCGACATCATTCGCCGACCATTGTGATGGCAATTTCTCCGAGATTTCCAGCGGCCGACACCGTCTTTCCCTGACAGTGTCGGCCGTCTTTTGGTGACCCTGCTGCGCCGCTGGCGGGAAACACTCAATTAAGGGCCGGGAAACACGATCGCAATGATGCCGGTCGACGCTTTCCCTGCCCGTATCCGCTGCGGTGCCCCGGTGGCGTCCACCCGTCGACCCCGGCATCGCCCACTTCAGATCCACCGGACCGCACCGACCGTCCATTCGCCACGTGAGTGCACCGCAGGGGAGAATTGATGTCATTATTCCGGGGCCGCCGCATCCTGGCGGGTGCCATGACCCTGGTCGCCGCGGCAGCGATGACCGCGTGCGGCAGCAAGACCACCGACGAGGGCAGTGCGACCGGCGTCGCCGCCGACGTCTCCGGCGACACCGTCAAGGTCGGCCTGCTCAACTCGCTCTCCGGGACCATGGCGATCAGCGAGGTCACCGTCCGCGACTCCATCATGCTCGCCGTCGAGGAGATCAACGCGGCCGGCGGCGTGCTCGGCAAGAAGATCCAGCCGGTCGGCGAGGACGGCGCCTCGGACTGGCCCACCTTCGCCGAGAAGGCCGAGAAGCTCATCTCCGAGGACCGGGTCGCCGCCGTCTTCGGCTGCTGGACCTCGGCCAGCCGCAAGGCGGTCAAGCCGGTGTTCGAGAAGAACAAGGCGCTGCTGTTCTATCCCGTGCAGTACGAGGGACTGGAACAGTCGCCCTACATCTTCTACACCGGCGCGACGACAAACCAGCAGATCGTCCCCGGGCTCGACTATCTCAAGGCGCAGGGCGCGAAGTCGGTCTATCTGGTCGGCAGCGACTACGTCTTTCCCCGTACCGCCAACAAAATCATCAAGGCGTACGCCGCCGCCAACGGGATGACCGTGTCGGGCGAGGACTACGCGCCGCTCGGATCCACCGAGTTCGGCACGATCGTCAACAAGGTCAAATCAGCCGAGGCCGACGCCGTGTTCAACACCCTCAACGGTGACAGCAATGTGGCCTTCTTCAAGGAGTACAAGTCGGCTGGCCTGACCGCGGCCGCGATGCCGGTGGTGTCGGTGTCGATCGCCGAGGAGGAGGTCAAGGGGATCGGCACCCAGTACCTGGAGGGCCAGCTGACCGCCTGGAACTACTACCAGACCACGCCCGGGGCGGCGAACTCGACGTTCGTGGCCGCGTACAAGGCCAAGTACGGGGCGGACAAGCCGACGAGTGACCCGATGGAGGCCGCGTACGTGGCGGTGCACCTGTGGAAGGCGATGGTCGAGAAGGCCGGCGCCTTCGACGTGGAGAAGGTCCGCGCCGCGTCCGGGGGGATCACCTTCGACGCCCCGGAGGGCACTGTCACTGTCGACGGCCCGACCCAGCACATCGCCAAGACCGCCCGGATCGGCAAGATCGGCGCGGACGGGTTGATCAGCGAGGTGTGGAACTCCGGCAAGCCGGTCCAGCCCGACCCGTACCTCAAGACCTACCCCTGGGCGAGTGGCCTGAGCTGACGATGCCGGCCCGGGCGGGGCGCGTTGCCGCGCGGCCTGCCCGGGCCCCCCGACCAGCAGTACGGAGTACCCACCGTGACAGTCCTCTTCGGTCAACTCTTCACCGGCATCAGCATTGGCGCGGTGCTGCTGCTCATCGCTCTCGGTCTCGCGCTGACCTTCGGCCAGATGAACGTGATCAACATGGCGCACGGTGAGTTCATCATGGCCGGCGCGTACACCACCTACGTCCTGCAACAGAGCATCACCGGGGCCGGCCTGTCACTGGTGGTCGCGTTGCCGGTGGCGTTCGTGGTCGCCGGCACGATGGGCGTCCTGCTGGAGATGCTGCTCATCCGCCGGCTCTACGCCCGACCGTTGGACACCCTGCTTGTCACCTGGGGCGTGTCGCTGATGCTGCAACAACTGGCCCGGGACGTGTTCGGCAGCCCGAACGTGCAGGCCCGCGCTCCCGAACTGCTGACCGGCAACGTGGCGCTGCCCGGCGGGCTGACCATCGCCAACAACCGGCTGTTCATCCTGGCCCTGGCGTTGGCCGCCGTCGCGGCGCTCACCCTGGCGCTGCGGCTCACCCCGCTGGGACGCCGCATCCGCGCGGTGGTGCAGAACCGCGACCTCGCCGCGGTGTCCGGCATCCCGACCGCCCGGGTCGACCGGACGACCTTCTTCGTCGGCTCCGGCCTGGCCGGGCTGGCCGGGGTGGCGCTGACCCTGCTCGGCCCGATCGGCCCGACCATGGGCACCAACCTGATCATCGATGCCTTCCTGGTCGTCGTGGTCGGCGGGATCGGCCAGCTCAAGGGCACTGTGATCGTCGCCTTCGCCCTCGGCGTGCTCCAGGCCACCGGGGAGTACCTGACCACCCTCAGCGTCGCCAAGGTGATCGTGTTCGTGGCGATCGTCGCGTTCCTTCAGTGGCGGCCACAGGGCCTGTTCACCCTGCGGACCAGGAGCCTCGCATGACCGCCGTCACCCCCGCGCCCCCCAGCACCGCTGTCCGTCCGACGCCCGCCAGCCCCGTACCACCGGGTCGGTCATCCCGTCGCAGCCGGCTGCGGACGGCGGCCGGCTTCGCGTTCGGCGCGGCGCTGCTGTTCGCCGTGGCGCCGCTGGCGCTGTCGGACTTCCGGCTGGCCCTGCTCGCCAAGTATCTCTGCGTCGCCATGGTGGCGGTCGGCATCGGGATCGCCTGGGGCCGGGGCGGGATGCTGACCCTCGGCCAGGGCGTCTTCTTCGGCCTCGGCGGCTACGCGATGGCCATGCACCTCAAGCTCGCCGACGCGGGTCCCGGTGGGATGCCCGACTTCATGCAGCTGTACGGGCAGCTCGACGAGCTGCCGTTGTGGTGGCGGCCGTTCGCCAGCCCGTGGTTCGCGCTGCCCGCGACGGTGCTGTTGCCGATGGCTGTCGCCTTCGGGCTCGGCTCGCTGGTCTTCCGCCGCCGCGTTCGCGGTGCGTACTTCGCCATCCTCAGCCAGGCGCTCGCGGCGGCGATGGTGATTCTGCTGATCGGGCAGCAGGGCACCACGGGTGGCACCAACGGGCTGACCGACATCAAGGGCTTCTTCGGCTATGACCTGGACGACCCGGTCAACCAACGAATGGTCTACTTCATCATCGCCGGCCTGCTGCTGGCGTTGCTCGCGCTGGCCCGCCAACTGATGCAGAGCCGCTACGGGGAGCTGCTGGTGGCGGTCCGCGACGGTGAGGAGCGGGTCCGTTTCCTCGGCTACGACCCGGCGTCGGTCAAGCTTGTCGCGTACGTCGTGGCGGCGGGCATGGCGGGGCTGGCCGGGGCGCTGTTCGTGCCGGCGGTGGGCATCATCTCGCCCGCGTTGATCGGCATCGTCCCGTCGATCGAGTTCGTCATCGGGGTCGCGGTGGGCGGCCGGGCCACCCTGCTCGGCCCGGTGCTCGGCGCGGTGGCGGTGGCCTGGGCGCGTACCGCCCTGTCGGAGCGTTTTCCCGGCACCTGGACGTACCTGCAGGGTCTGCTCTTCGTGGTGGTGGTGGCGTTCCTCCCCGGTGGCCTGGCGTCGCTGTGGGCGCTGGCCCGCCGCCGGGAGGGCGGCGCGAAAGCGCGTGGGCGTGGGTGGTTACCGACGGGTCGACGACGCGCCGAGCGGGCGGAGGTGCCGGCGGCATGAGCGACGAGCGGCTGGACGGGTTGTCCGTCCGTGACGTGCGGGTCACTTTCGACGGGTTCACCGCCGTCGACGGTGTCTCGTTGGAGGTGCCCGCCGGTGACATCAGGTTCCTGATCGGGCCGAACGGCGCCGGCAAGACCACCCTGGTCGACGCGATCACCGGCCTGGTCCGGGCCACCGGTTCGGTCCGCTTCGGTGAGCACGAGCTGCTGGGCCGCCCGGTGCACCGGATCAGCCGGCTGGGTATCGGGCGCACGTTCCAGACGTCGACGGTCTTCGAGGAGCTGTCGGTGTTGCAGAACCTCGACATCGCGGCGGGTGCCCGTCGCAGCTGGGCGACCCTGGCTCGTCGTCGGCGCGACATCCCCGACGAGGTGGCCGCGGCCCTGGAGACCATCGGGCTGACCGGGCGGGCCGGGCACCTCGCCGGGACGCTCGCGCACGGCCAGAAGCAGTGGCTGGAGATCGGCATGCTGCTGGTGCAGGACGTCCGGCTGCTGCTGCTCGACGAGCCGGTCGCCGGGATGAGCCACGAGGAACGCGACGCCACGGGTGCCCTGCTGGAGACGGTGAGCCGGGACCGCACGGTGGTGGTGATCGAGCACGACATGGATTTCCTGCGCCGGTTCGCGCGCAGCGTCACCGTGTTGCACGCCGGTCGGGTGCTCAGCGAGGGCACTGTGGCGCAGGTCCAGGCGGACCCGCGCGTGCAGGAGGTCTACCTTGGCCACCCGGTCGACGCCGGGTCGGCCCCCACGGTTCGGGAGGCAGGATGCTGACGCTGCGCGGGGTGCACGCCGGGTACGGGCGCTCTCGGGTGCTGCACGGGGTGGACCTCGCCGTCCCGCCCGACGGGGTGGCCGCCGTGCTCGGGCACAACGGCGCCGGCAAGAGCACCCTGCTGCGGGTCGCGGCCGGGCTGCTGCGCCCGAGTGCCGGCACCGTCGAGTTGGACGGTGAGGACGTGACCCGTCTCGGGCCGCACGAGCGGGTGGCGCGCGGCATGGCGTACGTCCCGCAGGGCCAGCAGAGCTTCCCGCACCTGACCGCCGCGGAGAACCTGCGGCTCGTCGCCGACGGGCGGCGCGACGGCGCGGTGGCCACCGCTGAGGTGCTGGACCTCTTTCCGGCGTTGCGCCAGTTGCTGCGGCGGCGGGCCGGGTTGCTGTCCGGCGGTCAGCGGCAGCAACTGGCCATCGCCCGCGCGTTGATCACCCGGCCGAGGTTGTTGATGCTCGACGAGCCGACCGAGGGCATCCAGCCGTCGGTGGTCGCCGAGATCCAGGAACGGATCGTCGAGTTGACCAGGCAGTCGGGGTTCAGCGTGTTGCTCGTCGAGCAGCACCTGGGCTTCGCGTTGCGGGTGGCGAACCGCTATCACGTGCTGGAGTCCGGCCGGGTCACCTCGCACGGCGACGGGGGTGTCACGGCGGAACGGGAGGTCCGAGCGGCTCTGGCGGTCTGATCGGCTCTGGCGGTCTGATCGGCGCAGCGTCGGTCAGGTCGTCGGCGCGGGGCCGGTCGAGTCGCGGACGACAAGCAGGTGCCCGGTGGGACGGCGGCGGGGGCGGGCCGCGCGCGGCTTCAGCGCGAGGGTGAGTGCCGTGCGGCCCATCTCGGTCATCGGCAGGCGGATGGTGGTGAGGCTGGGCGCGAGGTCGGCCGCCACGGAGACGTCGTCGAACCCGACGACGGACATCCGCGCGGGCACCGGCACCCGGCGGGACCGCAGCGTCGACAGCACACCCATGGCCATGGCGTCGTTGAGCGCGATGATCGCCGTCGTCTCGGGATGTTCGTCGAGGATCTGCTCGGCGGCGGCGCGCCCGCCACCGCGGGTGAAGTCGCCGTGTACGACGGCGAGGTCGGCGGGAGACCGCCCGCGCTGCCGCAGGGCCGACGACACTCCGGCCAGCCGGTCGGCGACAGTGGTGAGGCCGGCGCTGCCCGCGGCGACCGCGATCCGCCGGTGGCCGAGATCCAGCAGGTGCTGGGCGAGCGCGACGCCGCCGGCCTCGTTGTCCGGCAGGACGGCGTCGACGCCGAGCGCGTGCCGTCCGATGGCCGCGGCCCGCCCGCCGTGGTCCTGGAACGCGGCCAGCTCGGCGCGGGCGGCGGCCTCCATGCGGGGGTCGTCGTAGCCGGAACCGCTGATCAGGACGATGCCGACCCGCTGGGCGATCAGGTGGCGCAGCTGTTGCAGCTCGTAGCCGGGGTCGCGGCCGGACTGGCAGATCTGCACCAGCAGCCCCTGCTCGGCGGCGAGTTGGATGACTCCGGCGGCGATCTCGGAGAAGTACGGGTCGTCGACCTGATGGACGATCAACCCCACTGTGGAGGTGGCACCGCTGGCCAGGGTGCGGGCGTACGGGTTGGCCACGTAGCCCAGCTCACCGGCGATCTGCCGGATCCGGTCGGCGACCTCGGCGCTGACCCCCGCGCGGCCGGCGAGGGCGCGGGAGGCGGTCGCCAGTGAGACGGCGGCGTGTTCGGCGACGTCCACGAGGCGCGGCCGCTGGCTGGCCCTGGGCATCCGCAACCCTCCGAGAACATTCATGTCACCCGATCTATTGCGAGCGACATTGATCGAAGCCTAGGGTACGTAAGCGCTTTCGTAAGCGCTTACGTGACCGGCATCCGGCATGCCGCGAAACGAGGTGACAGTCATGTCCAGGGCCCGACGAGCGGCCGTCTCCCTCCTGGCGATCGGCGCACTGACCGGCGCCGGTACGCCGCCAGCGCACGCGGATCGCAGCACCTCGCCCGATGTCCATCCGGCGCTGCGCGCGCACCTGGTCGCCGCGTACGACTTCGACCACCCGGTGCCCGGCGACCCCGCCCTGGAACGCGACAGGGGGCGTTCCGGCACGGAGATCGAGCTGATCAACGGCGGTGCCGCCATGCGGGTGCCGGACCGCGCCTACCGGGGCAGCCGCAACGCGGTGCAGACGCGGCAGGTCGCCCCCACCGTCGCCGGCAACGACGACTGGAAGGCCGGCACGTGGTCGGCCAGCGGGGTGCGGACGCTGCGCGCCTTCAGCGCCACCACGGGCACCACCGTCATGGGCTGGTTCAAGCTGAACATGGACAGCCCGTTGCCCAACTCCACCACCGCCGACCCGGACGACCGGTACAACGCGATCGGGCTGGCCGGCGTGCTGACCGGCGACTCCGACGGACACGGCGTGCGCGCCCTGCTGGAGCTGATCGACGTCGAGGGGGAGTTGCGTCTCGTCGCGCTCGGCCGGCGGCTCGACGGTGGCAACTCGCAGACCTTCGCCGCCAACCAGGACTGGCGCGAGCTGCTGCCGGTGGGGGAGTGGGTGCACCTGGCCGCCACCTTCGACTTCGACACCGGCGCGCTCGCCCTCTACCGCAACGGCGAACCGGTGGACGGCTTCTACACCCGCGCCGACGACCCGTGGCTGGTGTCCGGGCCCGGCCCGCACGTGACCACCGCGTCCGACCCGCGCGGCATCAAGATCGGCGGGAGCTTCCCGCAGGACACGCTGGAGCGCAACCCGTGTGACTGCCGCATGGACGGCCTGATGTTCCTCGACAGTGTGGTCTCCGCGACCGACGTGCGGAGGCAGTACCGCCACCTTGCCCGCTGACCACCCTCGGCACCGTCCCACCGAGAAGGAGACGCGCGTGCACACCCTGCGCCGCCGCGCCGGCAGAGTCCGCCGGCCCACAGTGAGGGCCGGCCTCACCGCCCTCGTGCTGATCCTGTCCGCCCTGGTCGCCACACCCGCACGGGCCGCCGACGCGGTCGACGACCCGATCCCGGAGATGCCGATCCAATCCCGCCTCGGGCTGGTCCTCAGCGAGTACGCCAGCTTCCCGCAGTCGTACCCCACTCCCGCGCCGACCGACGCGCGGCTCATGCGTACCGCGCGGATCAACACCGTCATGGAGCTGCCCGACGGCTCCGGCCGGCGGGCGGTGCCCGACCTCAACGGCAGCCTCTACCTGGTCGAGGGCGGCGTGCCGCACGTCTACCTGGACGTGGCCGCGACGTTCGCGCCGCGGTTCTTCTCCGGTCGTGGGCTCGGTCAGGGCTTCGGGTACGTCGCGTTCCACCCGGAGTTCGGGGTGAACGGCCGGTTCTACACCATCCACACCGAGTTGGCGTCGACGACGACCGCCACTCCGGACCACGCCCAGCCCAACACGCTCTTCCACGGTGTCATCACGGAGTGGACGGCGACCGATCCGGCCGCCGCCACCTTCGCCGGTACGCACCGCGAGGTGCTGCGCATCGGTTTCGGCGGCCAGGTACACGGCATCCAGGAGATCAACTTCAACCCGACGGCCAAGCGCCACGACCCTGACTACGGCCTGCTGTACCTCGCCGTCGGCGACGGCGGTCAGGGCGCGCGCAACACCGACCCGCAGAACCTGGCCCTGCCCCACGGCAAGCTGCTGCGCATCGACCCCCGGGGCACCAACTCCGCGAACGGGCGCTACGGCATCCCACCGGCGAACCCGTTCGTCGGCCGGGCCGGCGCGCTCGGCGAGATCTACGCCGTGGGTTTCCGCGACCCGCACCGGTTCAGCTGGGACCGGGCGACCGGCCGGATGTACCTCGGGCACATCGGTGAGCACGCCGTCGAGGCGATCTACGAGGTCCGCGCCGGGGACAACTTCGGCTGGAGCGAGCGTGAGGGCTCGTTCGTCTTCGACAGGGCGGCCACGAACCCCTGCGACCGGCTGCTCCCACTGCCCGCCGACGACGACCGGTACGGCTACACGTACCCGGTCGCCGCGTACGACCACGACCCCGCCGCCGGCTGGAACTGCACCGACGACGTCGGTGTCGCGGTGGCCGGCGGGTTCGTGTACCGGGGGCGGGCGCTGCCCGCGCTGCGCGGCAAGTACGTCTTCGGCGACCTGGTCGACGGCCGGGTGCTCTACACCGAGGCGAACGAGATGCGCCGGGGTCGAGGGCTGGCAACGATCCACCAGCTCGCGCTCTTCGACACGGCGGGCACCCCGGTCCGGATGCGGGACCTCTCCGGACCGGGCGCGCCCGGCGACCCCAACCGGGTGGACCTGCGCTTCGGCACCGACGCCGCCGGTGAGCTCTACCTGGTCGCCAAGGCCAACGGGAAGATCTGGAAGGTCACCGGTACGCGGGAGTTCGCCAGCGGCGACGTCGGCGACACCACAGTGCGCCGCACCGCCGGGGCGTCGAACTGGGCGCCGGTGACCCCGGCGAAGTGGCAGTTCACCCGCGACCAGGTCATCCTCGCCGAGGCCGGCGAGAGCCGACCGGGCCCGCGTCGGCCGTTCGAGTACGCCGTGCTGACCGCCGGCCCGGCGTGGTCGTCGGTGCAGGTCGACGCACGGGTACGGCTGGACACCCCGGTGGAGGTCACCAACCGTGACGTGATCATCATCTTCGGCTGGCGGTCGGACACCGAGTTCTACTATGCCCACCTGTCCACCGACAACACGATCTATCCGCACAACGGCATCTTCAAGGTCGACAACGCCGACCGGGAGCGCATCGACCACCAGTGGAACGGCCGTTCCCGGGGCGCGAACCCGGCGATCACCGATGCCGACTGGCACCGCGTCCGGGTGGTGCACCTGCCGGCCACCGGCGAGATCGCCGTCTACGTCGACGGGCACCGGGACCCGCTGCTGACCGCGAGGGACACCACGTTCGGCTCGGGGCGGGTGGGCTTCGGCTCGTTCGACAACGTGGGCCGGGTACGGAACCTGACGGTGACCGGCACGCCGGCCTGAGCCGTGTCGCGGTGGGGACGGCGGCGTTCGTGCCGCCGTCCCCACCGGGTCATCCGTCGACCTGCCCCGCAGGACCCGGTCCGCTTCGTAGAATCCCTGCCATGCCGGAGATCGTCGAGTTGCTGGCCTCGCCCGTGCACCGCTTCCTGGGCCGGCCCGCCGACGGCCCCGCGCCGGCCCCACCCGGTGAGCTTGTCGACGCGGTCCGGATCCGGGCACACCTGGGCATCGTCGGCGACCGGTACTTCGGCCAGCAGGCGCACCGCGACGCCAGCGTCACTGTCATCGCCCAGGAGTCACTGCCGGTCGGCATCGGCCTGGCGGAGGTCCGGCGCAACATCCTCACCACCGGGATCGCCGTGGACGAGCTGATCGGCAGGGTGCTGGTCCTGGACTCCGGAGACGGCCCGGTGAGCCTGCGGGTCAACCGGGCAGCCCGGCCCTGCGCCTGGATGGACGTCACCGTCGGCCCGGGGACCTGGAAGGCGTTACGCACCACCGGCGGCATCCGCTGCACGCCGCTCAACGACGGAACCCTGCGCATCGGACCGGTCGACGCCGTGGTCAGCTGAGGAAGAGCGTAACCCGCCGGGGCGGCTCAGCTCGACGACCTGGTGGTGGCGGCCCGGCTGGCCGATTCGCCGAGGTGACGCCCGCAGCCGCCGGCGCGTGGTAGAACCGACACGCGCACCGGTTCGCGAGCTGCGGGCAGAGCCGGGCCGACCGGACGGGACCTGATCCGAACGGAGGTGGTGGATTGATCCCCGAGCTGCGGCAGCTCATCGAGGAGCTGCGGGTGGATCTGGCCGACCAGCCGGCGAGCCTGGCGTTCGCCGAGTTCGCCGAGGGTGCCGCCATCGATGCCGTTCCGGCGGGTCTGCCTGACGATCTGCGGGATCTGCTGCTTGTCGCCGACGGGCTGCGCGCCGGTCGGGTCGAGCTGGCGTCCACGTCGACCCTCACGGGAATCCAGTACCACCTCGACTACGCGCCGGACTTCTCGTCGATCCCCGAGGACCGGGCCGGCTGGCTGGTGGTCGGCACCCGGAGCGACGAGCCGATCTTCATGGACCGCGGCACGGGTGCCATCTGGTACTTCCCACCGAACGGCACCGAGTGGTTCATGTCCGACGCGTTCGAGGAACTCGCCCCCGACCTCGGCTCCTTCGTGGACTACTACGTGCTCGGCCCGGGTTACGCCGAGCTGACCCCCGGCGACGACAGGTGGTTCGCGTTCCTCGACGAGCAGGGCCTGCTCGACACCGACGACGAGACCTGACCTCGGTCAGACCGGGCTGACGTGCGCGGCGAGGACCCGCCAGCCGTGCGGGTCGTCGTGGACCCAGGTCCGGGTGTAGCGCAGGCGCGCCGCGAACGCCGTCCCATCGAACACCCCAGCCACCCGGCCCAGGAAGAACGTCACACCGGTCTTTCCGACGACGAGCAGGTCCAACTCCTCCTCGACCAACTCCTCCACCACCGAGCGGCGGTCCCGGTGGGCGGCCAGGTCCTCCTGCTTGGTGTACGCCCGGCCGTCCGGGCCGATGGCGATCAGCTGGTCGACGAGCAGTTGGTCGAGGGCGGCCACGTCGCCGGCCCGCTGGGCGGCCTGCAGGGTCCGCTCGGCATCGAGCAGCTCTGCCTCGCGTGCGCTGTCCGGCATCGGTGGTGTCCTCCCGATCGGTGTCGACCCGGCGTCACCATCGGCCCGGGCTGTCCGCATTGTGGCAGCCAGCGGGGCCCCGAGCGGGCGGATCGCCGGCGGCGGTCACAGGCTCAGGCGAATCCGCACGACGGTCTCGCCGGGGCTGGTGAGAACGGCGACCTCGTCGCAGATCTGCTCCACGATCGCCAGCCCTCGACCCCGGATCGCGTCGGCGGCCGGCATGCGCCGACCCAACGCCCGCGTCTGCCCCCGGTCGACGACGTCGCAGAACAGGTGGCCCGACTCGGCCCAGAGACGGACCCGGCCGCCGCCGGTGGCGTGCTGCAACGTGTTGGTGGCCAACTCGCTGACCGCCAGGGTCAGCAGCTCGACCCGATCAGGTGGCAGGCCCCGGGCCAGCGCCCCGACGCTGACGAACGCGCGGAGCGCTCGCACGTCCGTCGCGACCTGGTACGACATGGTGTCCATGAGATGGGCGGGGACGCTCTGCTCGGCCACGGCCTCCGGTCGCTCGGCCGGCATCAGCCCGCCATCCGCGGGTTGACGGCGAGCGTCACCACGACAGGCCCGGGTGCGGGGAACGTGCGAGCCGCGAAGTGCACCATCGGGCAGCAGCAACCCTTCTCCTAGCGACAGCTGGTTGTCGGCACATCATGTCACCTGTTGGCGCGCTGGCTGTCCCACCCGTTCGGCGGTCGATCCGGCGACGCCCGGTCACATGCCGGCCGCACCCCCGTCTGCTGGCCATGTCGGTCCGGGGAGCCGGGTCGGTCAGGGGGCCGGGTCGAAGGCGATGGACTCGCTCAGCTCGCGCCACCGCGCGTCGGACGTGGCCAGCGCCTCCGCGGCGGCCGAAGCGCCCGCCACGGCATCCGCGCCGAGCAGCAGCCGCAGGGGCGGGTCGTCGACCCGGGTGATTCGGATGATCGCCTGGGCGGCACGGGCCGGGTCGCCCGGCTGGTTGCCGCTGGCCTGGCGTAGCCGCTGCACGGCCGGATCGATGACCGGCCGGTACGGATCGCTGATTGGCAACATGCTCATCGACGAGCCGGCCCAGTCGGTCCGCAACGCGCCCGGCTCGACGCTGGTGATCCGAATCCCGAACCCTTCGACCTCCTTGGCGAGCACCCCGGAGAAGCCGCTCACCGCCCACTTGGCGGCCTGGTACGCGCCCAGGCCGGTGCTGGCGACCCGGCTGCCGACGCTGGAGATCTGGAGGATGTGCCCGCGCCCCTGAGCGCGCATCGCCGGCAGGGCCGCGCGGGAGAGATTGACCACCCCGTAGAAGTTGGCCTCGACCTGGGCCCGGAAGTTGCCCTCCGGCATGTCCTCGATCGCGGCGACGTCGGCGTATCCGGCGTTGTTGACGAGGATGTCCAGGCTGCCGAACGTGTCCACTGTGGTGCGGGCGACGGTGTGGGCGGCCGCGGGGTCGGTGACGTCGAGGGCCACCGTCCTGACCCGGTCGCCGTACTTGTCGCTGAGGGCGTCGAGCTGGGCCGGGTTGCGGGCGGTGGCGACCAGGTGGTCGCCGTCGGCCAGCACGGCCTCGGCGAGCGCCCGACCGAGACCCCGGGAACACCCGGTGATGAGCCAGACTCGCGGCACGTGGTCTCCTCCGGTCGGGCGGGTCGGCGGCTGCTACGGGCGGATGTCCAGCGCGCCGACCAGGTCGTCGCGCAGGGTGAACCGGTAGCGCAGTTCGATCGGGCTGCCGGGAAAGTCGCCGGACACCCGGGTGCGGACCAGGTACGAGTCGCCCGCCTGCGGTGTGACACCGAGCGGCTCGGCCGTGTACGAGTAGGCATCCATCGTCTTCTGCCGCCAGGCGCGGATCGCGGCCCGTCCGTCGTAGAGCCGGTCCTCGTCGGCGACCCTCGCGGTGTCCGCGAAGCAGGCGACGAAGGCATCCAGGTCCCGGTCGTCGACGGCCCGGAAGTACCTGTCGATCACGTCGGGCAGGTCCACCGCCATCTGCTCCTCCTGCGGCACGGGCCGCCGTCGGCAGCCGTCGGGTTCCCGGTCCGACCTCACCGTACGAGAAGCGGACGGCACCGCGCGGAGCAACGAACAGACCGGCCGGGCGCGATCCGGGCGTGCCGCCCACGGCGCGGTGGTCGTCCGGGCCGGTGGGCGGGGGTTTGCTGCCGGTGGGTCGGGGTAGGCACGGCTTTCCGGAACGAAGGGCGGTGGCATGGCCGAGCTGAGGTTCGTCGACAAGGTCGCGGCGCGGGCGGGGATTCCGCCGGAGCAGGCGCGTCCACTGACCGAGGCTGTTCTGCGGACCCTCACCGAGCGCCTCAGTGGCGGTGAGGCGGGCGCGTTGGCCCCCCACCTGGCCAACGAGCTGAGCCCGCTGCTGGTCAAGGCCGCGGAGCCGCCGGAAGCGTTCGGCTACGACGAGTTCCTGCGCCGGGTGGCCGACCGCGCCGGGATCGACCGGCCCGCCGCCGAGCGGGGCGCCCGCGCCGTCCTGCAGACGATGCACCGGGTGGTCGGGCACCGGGAGTTCGAGGATGCCCTGGCCCAACTCCCGTCGGAGCTGCGGGCGCTGGCGCAGCCCCTGCCGCACGGCCCCTGACCGACGCGGGTACCGCCGGACGCCCAGGCATCGATGACCGTTCGGTCCCTGGCGTGCCGGGCGCGACGCCGGATCTACTGTGCGTGACCGATCGAACGCGCAGTGGTGTTGCCCGGCCGTGCCCCCGTGCCGGGAATGCGCTGCTCCGATGCGAGGAGCGTCCCTTGACGTCCGTGGTGTCCCCGCGTTCCCTGCTGACCATCGTGACGACGACCGCCGTCGCCCTGACCACCCTCGCTCCCACTTCCGCCACCGCCTCCCCGCGCACCTACCGGGTCGTCGACCTCGGCACCCTGAGCGGAGGCGACGGCGCCGCGACGGCGATGAACGACCGCGGCGACATCGTCGGCTGGAGCACCGTCGCCAGCGGGGCTCGGCACGCCGTGCTCTGGCGACACGGCGTCATCACCGACCTGGGCGTACTGCCGGGTGACACGGATTCCACCGCCGTGGACGTCAACGAGTTCGGCGACGTGGCGATCACCTCGTTCGGTGCCGACTACCTGACCCGCGCGGTGCTCTGGCGTGCCGGCCGACTCGTCGACCTGGGCACCCTGGGCGGGGAGAACAGCGTGGCGATCGGCGTCAACGACCGGCGGCAGGTGCTCGGCACCAGCGAACCCGCCGGCGACATGCCGCACCGGTTCCTGTGGCGGAACGGCTCCTTCACCGACCTGGGTCGGCAGTACTTCTACGAGTTCACCGCCGACGTCAACAACGCCGGTGACGTGGTGGGCGGGTTCAACGTGCCGCCGCAGGACTATCCGTGCACCTGCGTCGGCGGCCGGTTACGCGACGGTGTGCTCACCCAGATCGGCGGCGAGGCCCTCGGGATCAACAACCGGGGCCAGGTGGTGGGCGCGGCCAACGGGCGGGCCTTCCGCTGGCAGAACGGGACACTGACCGACCTGGGCACGCTCGGCGGCGACTGGAGCCGGGCCACCGCGATCAACGACCGGGGCGACGTGGTGGGGCAGAGCACCACCACCGCGCAGTGGCACCCGTTCCTCTGGCACAACGGGGTGATGACCGACCTGACCACGCGGGGCGTGCTGGAGACCGACTCGATCGAGGACATCAACATTCGGGGTCAGCTGGTCGGCGCCCGGGGGAACCGGCCTGTGCTGTTCCGCTGAGCGTCGGTCGTCAGCCGGCGCGGCGGTCCGGGGCGTGGCCTGACCCGCCGGTCAGACCACGCCCCTCGCCGAGGTCAGCCGGTTACCCCGCTGCCGACCACCCACTTCTGATGCGCCCCGCCCGAGTACGTGCCGAGCTGGATCTGGGTGCCGTTGGCGGTGCTGCCGCCGGCGGCCTCCAGGATCTTGCCCGACTGCGGGTTGCGGATCGACCCGTCGGACTGCGGCTGCCAGACCTGCGCGCCGGTACCGTTGCAGGTCCAGAGCTGGACCTTCGTCCCGTTCGCCGTGCCGCCGTTGTCGATGTCCAGGCACTTGCCGAGGACCCGGTACGTGTCGTCGACCCGCGTCCACGACTGCGCGGCGGTGCCGTTGCAGGTGTAGAGCTGGATCTTCGTGCCGTCGGCCAGGCCGGAGTTGTCGACGTCCAGGCACTTGCCGCCGACGCCGGTGATGGTGCCGCCGGTCGGCGGCGGAGGACTGCCCGGGATGAAATTGAGCGTGTACCACGCCTCGGTGCTCCACAGTGACTGGCCGCTGGTGGAGGTGAACGGGCGCGGCGAGCGCAGGTGCACCACCCGGCCGGCCTTGCGACCGGGCACCGTGAGGCTTACCTTCTTTCCGTCCGACGAGAGGGTGGCCGAGGTGACTGTCAACGTCTCCTCGTCGATCTTCGGCCCGCCGTAGTTCGACGTCGCCACGTACCGCCACTGCTTGATCTTGTAACGTGCGGCCAACTCGGCGGCGGTCTCCGTCGAGACGGGCTGGGTGTACTCCACCTCGAAGCCGGTCGTGGTGGCCCGCATGGCGAGCATCTCGAACGCGGTGGTGCTGGTCGGGGTCAGCTTCTGCAGGCCGTACGACAGCTTGCCGGTCTGACCCCAGTTGCCGCCCGCGCCGAGCCCGCCGACGTAGATCGCGCCGTCCGGGCCGACGTTGACCTCCGAGACGCCCGCCTCCAGGCCCTGGGTGAGCCGGAACAGGGCGCCCTGGTACTCGCCGTTGACCTTCTCCACATTGGCCCGCTGGAGGCCGCCGTACGTCACGTCGCCGATGACGAACTGGCCGGCGTAACGGCCGCTGGTCAGGTACAGCGGCGTGCTGGGCGAGTTGGCGATCTCGTTCTGCGGCATCCAGAGCACCGGCTGGGTGACCTGGGCGGTGTCGAAGGGGCCGGCCGGGTTCGTGTAGTGGTTGAAGAACCGGCCCTGCTTGACGTGCAGCAGCTTCGACGAGGGCAGCCAGCCGCCCTGGTTGTCGGTGACGAAGATGCCGCCCTCCGGACCCCAACCGATGCCGTGCGGGGTACGCAGGCCGCCGGCGACGTAGCTGACCGCGCCGGTGTCCTTGTTGACCTTGAGGGTGGTGCCCCGGTTGACGGCGGGCTGCGGGTTGGTGGTGGCGCCGCCGGAGTTGATCGACACCGACAGGTTCAGGTAGAAGAACCCGTCCTGATAGAGCAGCCCGAACGCGAACTCGTGGAAGTTGCCGCCGTACGGCCAGGTGGCGACGGTGTCCAGGCGCTCGGCCACCTCGTCGCCGCCGGTGTTGACCAGGCGGGTCAGCCGCTGCTTCTCCGAGACGTACACGACCCCGTCGACGACCTTGAGCCCCTGCGGCTCCTTCAGGCCACCGGCGATCTTCTTCGTCGTCACGGCTCCCGGAGTGGTCGAACCGCCGGTGTTGCCGAGGATCCACACCTCACCGTCCTGGGAGGTGCCGGACTGGTCGCTGCCGCCCCAGGTCGAGATGACCAGCCGCCCGTCGGCGAGCCAGTCCATCCCGGTGACCTTCGGCTGGAAGCCGCTGGGCCGCAGATTGGTGAGCGTGTAGCCCGGGTGCACCCCGGTCAGCGGCAGGCCGTCGCCGGGGGTGTCGGCGATGCCCTCGCACTCCTTGCGGCCGGGCGCGGTCACCCGGACCACGCCGGCGTCGGTGCTCAACGCCGAGTTCGGTACGACAGCGAAGGACGACGAGCCGGGCGTCTTCCATTCCAGGGTGATCTGCTGCCCGCCGCCACGCTCGAAGTGGTCGATGCGCAGCGGGTGCAGGCCGGCGGTGAGGGTGACGGTGCCCTCCTTCGGCGGGGTCGCGCCGTGCAGGCCGTCGTGGTTGATCACGACGGTGTTGTCGATCGCCAGCTTGGAACCGTCGTCGCTGCTGAGCCGGAACGTGTAGCTACCGGCCTGGGTGGTGGTGATGTTGCCGAGCACCTGCGAGACGAAGTTGTCCTCGAAGCCGAAGTCGGACGCCGCGGTCCAGTTGATCGTGGACATCAGTCTGTCCACGTTGGGGGTCTGCGCGGGCTTGAGGGTGCACAGTTCGGAGAGCGGCACCTGCACGTCGAAGACGCGCAGCGTGACGCCCGGTTCCTGCGCGGGGGCGGCGGTCGCGGGGGCGGCCCAGAGGCCGGTGGTGAGGACGAGTGCGAGCGCACCCAGGACGGGATGGTGGAGTCGGCGTTGCAGGCGTGGGCCCATCGTTCCTCCAGGAGGCAGTGGAGTGCCCGACGGCAGGTGCGAGGCTGTGGTGAGGATGGCCGTCGGCCCCGGCTCCGTAACGTCCTCGACGCCGACGAGTGACATTGCGGAAACACCGGGTTGATGGATCGAGACATTAAGGTGTTTCGATTGGGCTGTCCATGGCTTCGCGTCGATACATCAAAAGTTCCCGCTGTCCGTGCGAAAGTCCGTGGTGGTACGCGAAGAATGCCCCCTGTGGAAGCGGCTTACCGCCGTCCGCGCCGGGCCGGACGACCGGTCTTGCGCGGGGGAGCGGCCTTGCTGGCCGGGGCACCGGCCTTGCGGGCGGGGCCGGCGGGCCGGCGGCCCGGCGTCGAGGCCCCGCGCGTGGCAGGTCGGCGGCGCGCCGCCACCAGCACGATCGCGGAGACCACGACCACGATCAGGGCCGGGACCAGCCAGGCCGGAAACCCGCCGCCGGACTTCTCCCCGGTGGCACCGGCCGGACTGTCCGTCGGAGCGCCGGTAGGACCCACCGGGCTGCCGGTCACCCCGGGGCTGGCCGATCCCTCGCCCTCGGCAAGGGCCAGCAGCGCCGGCTCCGGCCCGGCCGTGGGCGCCGTCCAGCCGGCCGGCGCCGCCGTGGTGCGCCCCTGGTAGTCGAAGGTGACGGTGCCGCGGACCGCCTCACCGTCGGAGGCGACGGAGAGGTAGCTGGCGGTGTAGCGGCCCTTCGCCGGCCAGTGCGCGACGGTCACCATGGCCGGGAACCCGGTGTGGTAGAGCCGGGGCTCGAACACACCGTTGACCATGAAGTATTCCGTGACCGGCTTGTCCAGTCGCTTGGGCTCACCGAAGGACCAGCCATTGTCCACCCGCGAGCCGTTCGGCCCGCTGATGGCGAAGTGCGCGTTGGCGGCCGGCTTCTCGGTGAAGTACAGGGCCAGCTGAGCCAGTGGCTCGCGCACCACGGTGCCGGTCAGCGGGGTGGAGGTCGCCAACTGGCCGTGCGCGGACGCCGGAGCGGCGGGCAGCAGCAGCGACACCACAAGCGTCGCGGCCACCGCCACCATCGCACGGCTCAGGGTGTTACGCGCAGTGACCAGTCTCGATCGCATTCGTTCATCATGGTCATTTCCCCTCCGCCGAACAAGACGTAGAGTTCTCCTCCCCGACGATCACCCCGACACCCGCCCCCCTCGCGTCGTTCGGAGTCCGCCCGTGTTCCTCCGTACCCCCGCCACCCGCACCTCTGTCGCCCTCGCCGCAGGTCTCCTCACCACCCTGCTCGTCGCTGGTTGTGGGCACGACGACGACCCCTCCGTGGCCACCCCCTCCGCGCCGGCCACGTCCGCCGCCCCGCCGAGCGCCGCCACCACCGCGCCGAGCCCGACGGCCAGCCCCAGCCCCAGCGCACCGGCAGCGGACCGCGAGATCGTCGTGACGATCGCGAAGCGGCGAATCAGTCCGCCGACCGGACGGGTCACAGTGGGTAAGGGCGAACTGGTCCGGATCACTGTCACCTCCGACGTGTCGGACGAGCTGCACGTGCACGGCTACGACCTGGGCACCCGACTGCCGGCCGGCAAGCCCGGCTCGGTGGAGTTCCGCGCCGACAAGACCGGGCTGTTCGAGGTGGAGACGCACGAGACCGAGCTGGTGCTGTTCCAGCTCGTCGTCCGCTGAGCGAGATGGCCACCCCCGCAACGCTGCTGGCGCACGGCGTCGGCGGCCGCCAGGACCTGCCGATCACGCTGCCGCAGTTGGTCGTGGCCGCCGCCCTGACCCTCGTCGTCACGTTCCTCGCGCTGGGCCTGCTCTGGCGCGAACCCCGACTCGACCGGGACGCGGCCGGCGGCCACCCGGTGCCCCGATGGCTCGCCCGGCTCATCGACTCGCCCACGTTCCGGTGGGCGTTGCGCGGGCTCGGCCTGCTCGCCGCCGCCTGGTTCTGCCTGGGTCTGCTGGGCGGGCCGGACACCGCGGACAACCCGACGGCCGGCGCGCTCTACGTGCTGCTCTGGGTTGGGCTGGCGCCACTGTCACTGCTGCTCGGCCCGGTCTGGCGGGTGCTCAACCCGCTGCGTACCGTGCACCTGCTCGCCGCGCAGGCGTTGCGCCGCGACCCGGACCGTGGGGTTCGTGACCTGCCGCCCGGTGTGGGCAGGTGGCCGGCCGCCGCCACGCTGTTCGGGTTCGTCTGGCTGGAGCTTGTCGCACCCGATCGGGCCACCCTGCCGGTCATCACCGCCTGGCTCGCCACGTACGCGGTGGTCATGCTGGTCGGGGCGGCGCTGTTCGGTGCCGGCTGGTTCGACAGCGCCGACCCGTTCGAGGCGTACAGCGCCCTGATCGGCCAGCTCGCCCCGATCGGCCGCGCCGCGGACGGCGTGCTGGTCTGGCGCAACCCGCTCGACGGGATCGCCGGGCTGCGGCCCCGCCCCGGGCTGGTCGCCGTGGTGATCGTGCTGCTCGGCTCGACAATGTACGACAGCCTCTCCAACGCGCCGGGCTGGCTGCGCTTCAGCCAGGAGAACGGCCTGCACCCGGCGGTCACCGGCAGCGGCGGACTGGTCCTGGTCATCGCCGCCGTCGCGGTGGCGTACCTGCTCGCCACCGCAGCCGCGGCCCGCATCGGCCGGGCCGACCCGGCCGACGCCCGAGCGGTGCCGGGCGAGATCGCCCACTCGATAGTGCCGATCGCGGTGGGCTACGTGGTGGCGCACTACTACTCGCTGCTGATCCTGGAAGGGCAACGCACCGTCGCGCTGCTCTCCGACCCGCTGGGCACCGGCGCCAACTGGCTCGGCACCGCCGACTGGGAGCCGCACACCGGGCTGGTCACGCCCTCCGGGGTCGCCACCCTCCAGATCACCGTCATCATCCTGGGACACCTGGTCGGCACGCTGCTCGCCCACGACCGCGCCCTGTACCTGTTCCCCCGGGCCCGGGCGGTGGCCGGTCAACTCCCGCTGCTGGCGCTGATGGTCGCGTACACCGTCGCCGGACTGCTGCTGCTCTACGCGGGGTAGCCCCGACCGGCTCCGACCCGTGCGTCATGATGGCCCGTGGACTCCGACCTTCAGCACTACCTCGACAACCTGGTCGCCGCCGCCCGCGACGTGCTCGGGGCCGACCTGGTCGGCGCGTACGCGGCCGGCTCGGTCGGGCTCGGCGCGTACCAGGCCGGCCGCAGCGACGTGGACGTGGCGTTGGTCAGCGCCGGGCCGCTCGCCGACGCCGCCAAACGGACGCTTGTGGCCCGGCTGCGGCACGAGACCCTGCCCTGCCCGGCACGCGGGCTGGAGCTGGTCGCCTACCGGCGTGCGGTGGCCGCCTCCGGGACCCCCGAGGCGGGCTTCGAGGTCGAACTGAACACCGGCTCCGGCATGCCGTTCCGGTGCACCCTCGACCCCGCCGACCGACCGGCCGCCGACGGCCGCTTCTGGTACGGGCTGGATCGCAGCATCCTGCACCAGAGTGGACTGCCGCTGCTCGGCCCGCCGGCGGGGGAGGTCTTCGCCGACCTCACCCCCGCCGACCTGCGCCGCCTGCTCGTCGACGCGCTGTCCTGGTGGCTGGCCCTGCCGACCCCGCCGGACGACCAGCCCGCGCCCGGCACGGAGGACGCCGTGCTCGGCGCCTGCCGATCGCTGGTGCGCCACCGCGACGGCGTCTGGCTGGCCAAGGTCGCCGCCGGTCAGCGGCTGATCGACACCGACGACTCGGCCGAGGTGATCCGCCAGGCGGTCGCCGCGCGGCACGGCGGACCGCCGCCCACCGGAGCGAAGGCCCGCGCCTTCCAGCAACGGGTACGCGCCGAGATCGCCGCGTAGCGGGGCCGGGCAGCCCGGTAGCCGTCGTAGCCGCCAGCCGCGCGGAGGTCAGCGGACCGGGCGGGACGTGAGCGAGGCGAAGAGCAGGTTGAGCCCTTCGGTCATGGTCGGGTGGGTGATGATCGCGTCGCGCAGGGCGGTCCACGGCATCCCGGCGAGCATGGCCAGCTGCACCGAGGTGATCACCTCACCGGCCTCGGCGCCGAGCAGCGCCGCGCCGAGGATCCGGTCGGTGCTGGTGTCGATGACCGCCTTCCACATGCCCTCGGTCTGGCGCAGGGTGCGCGCCCGGGGGATCGCGGCGACCGGCAGGTGGGCGACCTGGATGTCGTACCCGGCGCGACGCGCCTCGGTTTCGGTGAGTCCGACCCGGGCCAGCTCCGGGGTGGTGAAGACGGTGTACGGGATCAGCCGGTCGGCGGTGCTGCGTTGCCCACCCGCGAGGTTGGCCCGGATGATCCGGTAGTCGTCCAACGAGACGTGGGTGAACTGCGGGCTGCCGGCGACGTCACCGGCTGCCCAGGTCCGTTCGGCGCTGGTGCGCAGGTACTCGTCGACAAGCACGAAGCCCCGTTCGGTGCGGCGTACGCCGGCCGCGTCCAGGTCGAGCCCGTCGGTGACCGGTTCCCGGCCGGCCGCCACCAGCACGTCATCCCCGGTCACCAGGCTGCCGTCGTCCAGCGTCACGCGCAGTGTGCCGGTGACGTCCCGGTCGACGCGGGCGACCGCGACGCCGACGCGCACGTCGATGCCGTCGTCGACGAAGACGCGGAGTACCGCGTCGCTGACGTCGGGATCCTCCCGGGTGAGCAGTCGCGGGCCGCCCTCGACCAGCGTCACCGCGCTGCCGAACGACGCGAACATCTGCGCGAACTCCACCCCGACGGTGCCGCCGCCGAGCACCACCAGCCGGGCCGGCAGCCGATCCAGGCGTAGCAGCTCGTCGCTGGTCAGCACCCCGGCCTCGGCCATGCCGGGCACCGATGGCAGGTGCGGACGCGTACCCGTGTTGATGACCACGTCGTCGCCACGTAACAGTCGCTCACCGCCGTCGGCGAGGGACACCCGTACGGTCCGGGGGCCGACGAACCGGGCCTCGCCGATCACCAGGTGCAGGCCGGAGTCGAGGAACTGCTGCCGGTTGGCGGCTACCATCCCCTCGACGACGTCCTGCTTGTGCGCGCGCAACAGGTCCACGTCGACCCGGCCGCCCTCGACCGTCAGGCCGAGCGCGGCCGCGTTCCGCAGGTGACGTGCCGCCCGTGCGCTGGTCACCAGGGCCTTCGTCGGGATGCACGCGACGTTGATGCAGCTGCCGCCGATCATGCCGCGTTCGACAGTGGCGACCCGTTGCCCGGACCGGGCGACGTCCATGCTCAACGTCTTCCCGGCCTTGCCGCCGCCCACGACGAGCAGGTCGAACTCCTCCGGTCGGTCGGTCACCGGGCGCTCCTCTCGGTCACCGGGCAGGCCGGCGGCCACCGCTGGTACGCGGCGGTCAGCCCAGCCTGCCAGTTCCGAGGAGATCGGCGGCCCGGTTCAGCGCAGAATCGTCCCAGGTCCGCCGCCGCCGATGGGTGGTGGTGGGTGGGGTGAGGGATCATCGGTGGATGGCTGATGTCCCACTTCGGTTCCGGGCACGGGTCCGCCACGAGCCGGACCGCTCCTACGCGGTGCTTGTCGAAGGACCCGAAGGAGAGGTGCAGGTCGGGGTCACCCGCAGCATGCGGGAGGTGCGCACGGTGGCCCGCGAGGGCGCGGCTCGCCTGTTCGGTGTGCCGACGGATCGCATCGCCGGTCAGCACCTGGACGTGGTGGTCCCGCAGCCGCCGTACGGGCGTGACGGGCAGTGGGTGCGGGTCGTCTCGGCCGGTGAGTCCACCGCCGCGGAGGACGTCGCCGACCTCGGGGTGGCGGGGCAGGCCCACTGGTACGGCCACGAGGGTGCCTGGTTCGTCACCGTGGCCGGCTCCGGCACCGCCATCTATCCGGGGGAGTGTCTCGACTTCGGTCCGGTCCTCACCGACGCTGAGGTCGCCGAGTTGGAGAGCTATCTGGTACCCCGACCTTCTGCCTGAGGTCCGGAGCCCTTGACGACGACCGTCCCGGGCCCGTGCGAAGTTCGCTCCGGGTCCGGGACGACAGTGGCCGAGGTCAGTGCCGGGTTGCGCCGTTCTCGCTGACCGGCTGCCCGAAGGCGAGGAACGGCACGGGCGTCGGGGCGTCCGGCCGGGTGAAGATCCGCTCGGGCTCCTGGAGGTGCCCGTCGGGGGCGGTCGTCCGGTCGGCGGACGCGGCCACCGGCTCGTCCACAGTGGTCGGCCCGTCGGTGCGCTCACCCTCGGACCGGTCGGTACCGGGCTGGTCGGCCCTCGACTGACCAGTGCCGGACTGGTCGTCGCCGGGTTGGTCGCCCTCGGCCCGTCCACCACCGGCCCGCTCGACGTAGGGCCGGTCCGCGCTGGGCCGGTCGAGGTGCGACCGGGCACTCACCATCGGGTACTCGGCGGTCGCCGGACCACCGGCCGCCGCCGCCATGACCGCGGCGCTGGCGAGTTCGGCCACCCGCTTCGCCTCGACCAGCACCCGGGCGCGTACGTCCTTGGCGTGCCGCTCGGCGGAGTCTCCGGCCCGACGGGCCTCCTCCAGCCGGGCGCTCTCGGCGGTCAGGTCCCGGCGGACCTCGCTGAGCCGCTGCTGCATGCGCGACAGCTCGTTCTCCAGCGTCTCGCCCTCCTGCTGGATCTCGGCGAGCTGCTGGCGGCCGGTGTTCAGCTCGGCGTGCAGCTCCTCGGCCTCCTGTCGGCGCTCCTCGATCTCCTGCTGGAGGGCGGTGAGTTGCTCCTGGTGACTGGCGGCCTGCTCGTCGGCCCTGTTACGCAGCTCGGTCACGTGCTGCTGCGCCTCGGCCAGCAGCGCGGCGATCTGCTGCTCGGTCGCGCTGCGCTGCTCGGCAAGCTCCTGCTCGGAGGCGGCCTGCTGCTCCGCGAGGTCCTGCTCGGCGGCGGTCCGCCGCTCGTTGACCTCCCGCTCCACGTTGGCCTGCCACTGGGCCATCTCCTGCTGGTTCTTGGAGCGGGCGGACTGGAGTTCCTGCTGGATCTGGGTGCGGGCCGACTTCATCAGCGCGTCGGCGGCGACCCTGGTCTGGTTGAGCTGCTGGGCGCTCTGCTCGGTGATCCGTTTCGCCTCGTGCTGGGCGCGCTCGTGGGCGGCCTCCCCGTCGGCGCGCAACTGCTCGGCGTGCTCGCGGATCGCTGTCAACTCGGCCTCGGCCAGGGTGCGCCGCTCCTCGTGCGCCTGCTCCTGTTCGGAACGTCGGGTCGCCAACTCCTCGGACAGGTCCTGCCGTGCCTGCGCGGCCCGCTCCCGGGTGTCGGCGAGGATCCGCTCCGACTCGCTGCGCAGCTCGTTCGCCCGGTCGGTGGCCGACTCGATGATCATCGCGGCCTGCTTGTCGGCGAGCGTCATGATCTCGGCGACCATCGGGCCCAAATCGTGGATCGAGGCGCGGTCCACCTGCACTGGTTGCTCCCGCATCTCGGCCAGTTCGGTGCGCAACCGCTGCACCTCGGCGGTCAACTCCCGGACCCGGACCGCGGACCGGCCGTGCTCGCCGCTCAGCATCGTGATCTGGCCGTCGAGCTGCTCCAGGTGCCGGTCCACCTGGCGTTTGTCATAGCCGCGCAGGGCGAGCTCGAAGCTCGGCCGCGAGGCCGCATCGTCGCGTACTGCGTGCGGCTCAGCGCCGATGGACATGCACCATCCTCCGTACGATCGGGGGCGTGAGGGTCGGCGGTCGCCTGCCCCGCGGGCCGTCAGTGTGGCGCAACGCTACCGCCGAGCCCGCGCCGAGCGTAGGCCCCTCCCACCGCTGTTCGCTCGAACACCCACCTCAGTCCGCGATCCGGGCCAGAGCTGGCGTCGATCCTGGAATCGTGGTGCCCGGGTGGCCCCGATCCGCGGCTCTTGTCCTTCAGCACAGCTGCGTGACCGACGCGGGGGACGGGTTGGGGACACACGTCGGCCGGTCGCGGTGGGCGACCGGCCGACGTGGTTTCGGGGTACGGGGTCAGCCTGCTACGGACTGGTTGTAGTCCTTGACCGGGCCGGCGAGGGACTCCTGCTGCTGCTGCAGAGCGGCGCGCGGTTCGGTGCCGCTGAGCACGGCTGCCTGCATGGCCTGCTCCGCGGCCTTACGGGCCTGCGGCATCGCACCGAGCAGGCAGCCCTGGGTGGCCTTGCTCAGCGGGGTGTTCTGGAGCTGGGTGATCGCGGTCTGGAACTGCGGCCGCTGGGCGACCCACTGCATGTCGACAGCGGTCTCCAGCGCGCCCTTGCTGATCGGGAAGTACCCGGTCGAGGTGTGCCAGGTGGCCTGCGAGTCCTTGTCGGACAGGAATTTCACGAACTCCCACGAAGCGCGCTTGTGCGCGTCGTCCTTGCCCTTGCCGACGACCCAGAGCGAGGCGCCGCCGATGATCGGGCCACCCGCGTCAGTGGCGTTGATCTTCGGGTAGTTGCCGGTGGCGATGTCGAACTTGCCCTCGGAACTCTTCAGGAAGCCGCTCAGCGAGCCGGTCGACTCGAGAGTCATCGCGACAGTGCCGGCGGTGAACGCGTTGTCCGCGGTGGTGGTGTTGCTGTCCAGCTTGGGCGCCAGGCCCTCGTCCACCATCTTCTTCCACCAGGCGAGCAGCTTGACGTGGTCGTCGGTGGCCAGCTTGACGGTGGTGCCCCGGCCGTCGCGGCCGTTGCCCTGGTCGCAGTACTCCTGGTTGCCGACGGCGGTCCACTGCTCCAGGAACCAGCCGTAGAGGGCAGCACCGAAGCCGTACTGGGTGACCCGGCCGTCGGCGTCCTTCACTGTCAGCTTGCGGGCCGCATCGGTGATCTCGTCGAGCGTCTTCGGCGGGTTCGCCGGGTCGAGGCCAGCCTTTGTGAACGCCGTCTTGTTCAGGTAGAGCAGCGGCATCGACGTGTTGAACGGCATCGAGTAGAGCTTGTTGTCGACCGAGTAGTAGCCGGCGATGTTCGGCTGGATGTCCGCGGTGGTGGTCTTGTCGGCATCCACGAACGACTGCACCGGCACCGTGGACTTGGAGTCGATCATGAAGCGGGTGCCGATGTCGTACACCTGCACCACGTCCGGCGCCTGACCGCTGTTGAGCGCGGCCTTGTACGCCGACAGCGTGTCGTCGTAGGTGTTCTTGAACTGGAGGTTGACCTTGACGCGACCCTTGTTCTTCGCGTTGAACTGGTCGGCGAGCTGCGTGAGCGCCTCGCCGTTCTTGCCGGTCATCGCGTGCCAGAAGTCGACCGACACCTCGCCCTTGCCATCCAGGGCGCTGGCGGCTGGGGCGTCCGTGCCGCTGCTCGCGTCGGTGCTGTTCGCCGTGGCCGAACCGCAGGCGGCGGCGGTGGCCGTGAGGGCGGCGAGCGAGAGCCCGACCGCTACCCGGCGCAGAGTGGTACGCACTGTTTCCTCCTACTACTGGGTTGAGAGAATTACTTGACCGCGCCGGCCGTGAAGCCCCGGACAAGCCAGCGCTGGCCGAAGATGACAAGCAGCAGCGTCGGCACCAGCGTGATGGTGATGCCGGCCAGGAGCACGGCGGGGCTGCCGCCCTCGTTGTCCTTGAGGGCGAAGACCGCGGTTTGCAGAGTGTTCAGAGAGTTGTTGCTGGACGAGATGATCAAGGGCCAGAAGTACATGTTCCAGCCCTGCAGGAACGACCAGACGGCGATCCCGATCAGTGCCGGTCGGCTCGCCGGCAACAGGATGGTGACCAGGAACCGCAGGTGACCACAGCCGTCGATGACGGCGGCCTCCCGCAGCTCCCGGGGAAACTGGGCGAACGCCTGACGCAGCATGAACACGCCGAAGCCGGTGGCCAGGAACGGCAGGACCAGGCTGAGTCGGCTGTCGTTGATGCCCAGCGAACGGATGAAGAGCGCGTTCGGCACCACGATCGACTCGTAGGGCACCATGATCGTGGCGAGGAACAGCCAGAAGATCGGCCTGCGCAGCGGGCCGCGCATGAAGACCAGCGCGTACGCGGCGAGGCACGACGTGATCAGGTGTCCGAGCATCACGCTGAGCCCGACGAAGAGCGAGTTCATGAAGGCCGGGGCCAGCGGCACCACCGGTTGTCGCCAGGCGGCGCGGTAGTTCTCCAGCGTCCAGTGCCCGTCGAAGAGCTGCGGCGGCCGGTGCAGCAGCGCGTTCGACGGCAGGAAGCCACCGAGCACGGTCAGCAGGACGGGGAAGAGCAGCACCACAGCGGCGATGCCCAGCCAGAGGTAGGTCAGGACGGTCGGTACCGGTCCGGGTCGGTTCGCGCTCCTGCTCACCGGTAGTGCACCCGCCTCTCGAGGACGCCGAACTGCACGACGGCGATCAGGACGCCGATCACCAGCAGCACCAGGCCCTGCGCGCTGGCCAGCCCGAAGTTGCTGTTGTTGTTGTGGAACGCGTTGTCAAAGATCGAATAGACAAGCGTGCGGGTGTGCCCGTTGGGCCCGCCGTCGGTCATGATCTGCACCTGGCCCAGCGCTTGGAGCGCGGCCAGGGTGGTGGTCACCACGGCGAAGAACAGGCTCGGCGAGATCATCGGCAGCACGATGCTGACGAACTGCCGAGGACCGGTGGCACCGTCCATCCGGGCCGCCTCCAACACCTCCTCGTCGACGCCGGCCAGGCCGGCGGCGAGCACGAGCAAATTGAACCCGGACACCATCCAGACGGTGACGCCGACGACGGTGGCCATCGCCCAGCCCGGCTCGGTGGTCCAGTTCGGCGCGGGAACGCCGAGCAGACCCAGCGCCCAGTTCACCGGCGAGATCCCGGGGTTCAGCATGATCAGCCAGACCACGCTGGCCGCCGAGACCGAGTAGGCGAACGGCAGGGCGAAGGCGGTCCGGAAGACCCGCATGCCGGGCAGTCGTTGGGTCATCGGCGCGGCGAGCGCGAGCGGCAGCAGCACGCCGGGCACCACGACCAGCACGGTGAAGACGAGCGTCTGCCAGAGCACAGTGCCGAATTGCGGCGTGAGCAGCTCCTGGAAGTGCGCCAGCCCCACCGACCGGGTCGGGTTGCCGAGAATGTCGTTGCCCCGGGTGGCCAGGTACACCGCCTGGAACAGCGGGAAGATCGCGAAGACGCCGAGGCCCGCCAGGCCGGGAAGGACGAAGAGTAGGCCGAGTGCCGTCTCCCGCGCCTGCGCCGGCGCGGCGGCCCGGCGGGTCCGGCCGGGGGGCCGGTCGGTACGGGCGGCGGGGCTGGCCGCGAGCAGAGTTGGAGCTGTCACGTCGGGCAGCCTGCACAGGCAGTGCGTCCGGGTGGGGTGGATCAGGTGGCGGATGGCTGACGCGTCAATGACATTGCCTACGCAGCGTCACATCACACAGAGAGAAATAGGAATGTACTGCTCAATGCCCCGGCCTTGCCCAAGCATTCGTGACTGTGCGTGTCGGTGGCGGGCGGGCCGCCACCGACACCCGTGCTCAGCGCCGCTTGGCGAGCAGCACCGCGTCGTGCAACGTGATCTGCGCACCGTCCGGGTCGGTGGCCGGACGGGGACGGGCCTCGGCGGCGACTATCTCCCAGCCGGCCGGGTCCAGAGTGTCGGCCACGTCCTGCGCGGTGAACATCATGTCCGGCATGTGCATCCGGCGCGCCGACGTCCACAGATCCGACGGGTGGTGCCCGACGATCAGCAGGACGCCGCCGGGCGCCACCGCCTCGGCCAGCCGGGCGAACAACTCCCGCCGTTGCACCGGGGGCAGGTGCATGAACTGCGCGGACACCAAGTCGTACGCCTGCTCGGCGGGCGGCTTGTCGCGCAGGTCGGCGTGGGTGAACTCGATCCGGTCGCCGACGCCGACGGTGTCGGCGTGCGCGGCGGCCCGGTCCAACGCCGTTGTGGAGATGTCCACCGCCGTCACCCGCCAGCCCCGCTCGGCCAGCCACACCGCGTCGGCGCCCTCACCGCTGCCCACGTCCAGCGCGCGCCCCGGGGGCAGGTCCGCGACCTCGGCGACCAGCTGCGGGTTCGGCCGGCCGCTCCACACCGAGGGCCGGGACTGGTAGCGCTCCTCCCACGCCGGCTCCTCGAACGCCGTGGCCACCACCTGCCGGTACGCGGTCACCGCCGCACGGGTGTCCTCGGCGATGAGATCGGCGTTGATTGCCGCGCCGGCGGTGAGGCCGGCGGCGGCGGACGTGATCACCTGGCCACGGATGTCGGCCACGTTGCCGGCCACCCAGACGCCCGGGACGCTCGTCGCGCCGGTGGGATCGGCCGGGATCTGGGCGCCGACGACGTGCTCACCCATCATCACCTCCTCCGGGGCGAGGCCCAGCCCCACCAGCAGGCTGGCGCGAGGAATCAGCCGCGTCGCGACGACCACCGCGTCCAGCGCCACCACCCGGCCGTCGGCCAGCCGTACGCCGGTCAGCGCGTCCTCGGTCACCTCCAGCGCGGCCACCGGACCCGGCACCACCGCGATGCTGCGGGCGGCGAGCCGTTCGGCGGTCTCCGCATCCGGCGCCGGGGCGTCGTGCAGCAGGAGCAGCACGCTGGGGCTCCACTGTCGCCACATCTCGGCCTGGTGCACGGCCAGCGGCCCGGTCGCCAGCACGCCGATCCGCTGGTCCCGGACCTCCCAGCCGTGGCAGTACGGGCAGTGCAGCACGTCGCGCCCCCACCGCTGGGCCAGGCCGGGCACGTCGGGCAGCTCGTCGGTCAGCCCGGTGGTCACCAGCAGTCGACGGGCCCGCACCGCGCTGCCGTCGTCGAGGTCGAGCCGGAAGCCGTCGTCGTCGCGGGTCGCGGCGTCCACCCGTCCGGCGCGGAACTGCCCGCCGTACCCGGCGACCTCGGCCCGCCCGACCGCGAGCAGCTCGCCCGGCGGCGTCCCCTCGCGTCCCAGGTAGTTGTGCACATGGCCGGCGGGCGCGTTGCGCGGCTCGCCGGCGTCGATCACCAGCACCGACCGTCGCGCCCGGCTCAGCGCCAGGGCTCCGCTGAGCCCCGCGGCGCCGCCGCCCACCACCACCACGTCGTACGTTGCGTCCACCGGTATCTCCCCTTGCTCGTCGTCTGGGACCACCATCCGTCGCAACCAGTCAGGCGGCAACTATCCTTGCCGTTATGGCAAAAGACGACGCCGTCGCGCTGGCGGGAGTCGGCCCTCGGCTGCGCGCCCTGCGCACCCAGCGCGCAATCACGCTGACCCAGCTCGCCGACCTGACCGGCATCTCGGTGAGCACCCTGTC
Source organism: Micromonospora sp. NPDC005215 (assembly GCF_040607915.1). Taxonomy (NCBI): domain Bacteria; kingdom Bacillati; phylum Actinomycetota; class Actinomycetes; order Micromonosporales; family Micromonosporaceae; genus Micromonospora; species Micromonospora sp. NPDC005215. Next base: position 123,083 of record NZ_JBEXHQ010000015.1, read on the forward strand.
CCGGCTGGAATCGGGTAGCCGCCGACCCACCCTGGAACTGCTGCTCCCGCTGGCCCGCGCGTACCAGGTGGCGCTCGACGAGCTGGTCGACGCACCGGACACCGGCGACCCTCGGGTACGCCCCAAACCCATCGTCAGGCACGGCATCACGTTCCTGCCGCTGACCCGCCGACCGGGCGGTCTACAGGCGTTCAAGCTGATCTTCCCGCCGGAGGCTCCCAGCGGTGATCGGACCCAGCAGACCCATGAGGGGTACGAGTGGCTCTACGTGCTCTCCGGCCGGCTGCGCCTGCTGTTGGGCGACAACGACCTGATCCTGACGTCGGGCGAGGTGGCGGAGTTCGACACCCAGGTCCCGCACCGCGTCCTCAACGCCGGACCGGGCACCGCCGAGGCGCTGATCCTCTTCGGGCCGCAGGGGGAGCGGCTGCACGTCCGGGCTCGACCGGCCGCGCCGCGCGAGCAGCCCGGTGATCGCTGAGCAGCGCGTCATCGCCCGCGTCCCGCGCCGTTTGTGGGCTGTTCCTACCCTCCGGTCATGACCACGGGGCGGGCGAGCGGGCTGAGTACGGTGCAGGGCTTCTACTGGCACGCCTTCCTGCTCGGAGATCGCCCGCTGGCGCGTCGCCTGCAACAGAGGGCGTTCGACCACCCCACCGCCGTGGGGGGTGTGTTGGTGGGAATGTTCGTCGTCGTGGTCGGCTGGCTCTGCCCCGGCCGGTATCACCCCGCCGAGATCAGCCAGTTCGCCGAGCGGGTGAGCAGGCACACCGGGGCGACGTACGGCGTCACCGCGGACGAGGTGGCGCGGATCATTCTGCGGGAGTTGGGAGAGCCGGCCGGCGACGAGGACGTCGGCCCCACGCATCCCGGCACCGCGGAGTTGGCGGTGATCATCACCGCGACACGTGATCTCGAACTCCGGCCGGGCGACATCGATAGCATGATCAGCAGCGCGGAGGGGCTCGCGAGGAAGTGGGGCACCGATCCCACCGCGTACCGTCCCGGGTTCATCATGCGGTGGCGCTTCGAGATCGCCGAGGGACGCAGGTACGGGCTCGCGGCCCGCAAACGGTGGAGCGCGGAGCGCATGGGCGCCTTCGTCAGCTGGATCCGGGACGACAGCGCCGGGTGAGGCGGCTGCGGGCCAGCGGTGCGAAGATGGCGCGATGACCGACGCGGCGTACCGTCACCGGAGCGACCGGATCGAGTACCGCGACATCATCGCGCACACGGTCCCGGGCTTCCGTCCACTGACGTTGGACCTTGTCGTGCCGGCGGAGGCTCCCGGTCCGGTACCGGTCCTGGTGTGGATCCACGGCGGCGCGTGGCTGTTCGGCTCGCCCAAGCAGCCGGCGGACTGGCTCATGGAGGTCGATCCGTTCACCGCGGCGATACGTGCGGGATTCGCGGTCGCCTCCGCGCAGTACCGGCTCAGCGGCGAGGCGCCCTTTCCCGCCCAACTCGACGACGTCAAGGCGGCGGTGCGCTGGCTGCGCCGCCACGGCGACCAGGTGGGCGTGGATCGCGCACGGATCGGCGTGTGGGGTGAGTCGGCCGGTGGGCACCTGGCCGCGCTTGTCGCGTTGACCGGAAACGATCAGGCCGACAGTCGGGTCGGGGCGGCCGTCTGCTGGTACGCACCGGCGAACCTGTCGACCATGCAGTCGCAGGCACACCCGGCCGCGACCATCGACCACGACGCGGCGGACTCACCCGAGTCCCTCCTGATCGGCGCGGCGTTGACCGAGCACCCGGAGCTGAGCCGGGCGGCCAGCCCGATCACCTACGTGACCGACCAGGCCCCACCCATGCTGCTGATCCACGGCGACCAGGACGTGGTCGTACCGGTGGGGCAGAGCGAGGAGTTCGCCGCGGCCCTGACCGCGACGGGTGCCGAGGTCGAATTGTTGGTGGTGCCGGGTGCCGACCACTGCTTCGGCGGAGTGCCGCTGGAGCCGCTGGTCCGCGACAGTCTGGCGTTCTTCAACCGGGTCCTGACCGCTTGATGGCCCGCGCCGGTGTCGCTCGTGCGGCCAGTGGCAGGATTAGTCAGACCGCGTCTCGTCCACTTTGACCGACTGTGCCGATCGCCGGGATCAGTACAACGCCGAGTGTCGGCGGTACCTTCGGCAACTGCCGCTGATGAGGTCGTTAGCTATTGTGCTGGCATGGCAAGCGGGCGGACCGGTGTCCGGCACCGTAAGCTCAAGCACTGCCTGACCCACCCCGAGCATCAGTTCTTCTGGGCGCCTGCGCTCGATTCATGCCCGTATTGCACCCTTGGTGATGCAGAGCGTTCGCGAAGCTCGTCCGACGGGGCCGTTCCCTGTCCGTCCGGCTGTTGTCCGAGCGCTTCGGCTACCCAGGCTGCTGGTTCGTGACGTACACGCCCTTGCCCTGCCGGCCATCAATCAACCCTTCGGCTTTCAAGATGAGCATGGCGGCGCGAATGACGGTGTTGCTCACGTCGTAGTGCTCGCACAGGGCGGCGAAGGACGGCAACTTGTCACCCGGCTTCAACTGGCCGGAGCTGACCTGCTCGCGGATATCACGTGCGACCTGTAGGTAGGCGGCTTCAGACATAGGTGGTGCTCCCAGCTTGGCGGCTGGTGCAAGCAGATCACACCCTGGGTGCGACTTACAACGCTATGTGCGTTGACTGTTGACCCTGCGCACATTGCGTCCTAAGTTGCTTCTGGGGCTACCCAGCTTGGCGGCCGGGGGTCCTGCCGTGGGTGCCCGCCTCCCGACGTGGGTGCCCACGGCTTTACCAGCCGTCGGCGGGAGGCGTGATGACCAGGCCGAACAGATCAGTTTCGCTCGCCGGCACCGGCCCGTCTGGTCCTGGCGACACTGGCGGCGCGTCTGCCGCTGCGGAGGCGAGCTGCCATGCCGAAGCCGCCACCGCATCCCGATCAGCCGCGCTCACTGGCCCAGCCAGGATGGCCCGGAGTGACCACTCACCACCCGATCAAGCCGGCCTGGACGTGCGGCGGCTGTGCGGGAGAGTGGCCATGCCACACCCGTCGCCGAGAGCTGCGAGCCGAGTACGTCGGTGCCCGGGTGTCACTGTCCCTCTACCTGGCAGCCCAGCTCGTCGAGGCAGCCCAACATTTGGCCCACGTTCCCGCTGGCCACCTGCATTACCGGTTCCTTGGCTGGACCCGATGAGCATCCTGCGGCCGGGTGACGAGAAGTTCCACTACAGCGACGGCTCGCACAGGTGGATCCCGCCGGACCCGGACTACGACCAGGAGGTCTGGGACGAGCAGGTTCGCCAGCACAAGCACGGCCACCTCAGGAACGAGCGCCCGAAGATTCGCATCCAGCGCCTCATTTGAAGCCAGCAGTACAGCAGCGAAGTGCAGCACGGGGGGCCGGACCGGTTCCCCTCCGGTCCGGCCCTCGCACCAGGCCAGGTGTCACCCCTTGTGCTTCTCCTGGCACGGCACGCAGAAGCGGACATGCGGGAGGACTTCGAGGCGCTCGGCCGGGATGCTCTCGCGGCACCTCTCGCAGGCGCCGTAGGTACCATCCGCGATCCGGCTCAGCGCACCGGTGATCTGCTCGAGGTGGCGGCGGGTGACCACCAGCAGAGCGGCCCGGTTGTGGGCCTCGCCCGGGTCGCCGGTGTCCGCGTTGAGTTCGGTCAGTTCCCGTAGCCGCGCCGTCTGCGTAGCGAAGTCGTCCGCCAGGGACGCGCGTAGATCAGCGAGCCAACCGTGCTCGACAGCGCGTTGATCGGTGCTCATGGTCTGCCCTTCAGAAAGAATGGGAAAAAGAAAAAGGGCCGAAGCCTGAGTAGCTTCGCCCTGCGGTCGTTCTTGGATGCAACGATTCCGCGGGTGGGCCTCGGCCGGCGCGCGCCGGGCGCGACATGCCGCGTGTGGGCACGATGTACAAGGCGCCGACAACCGGCACTCCCATGCACGCCTTGCCGCGCGCAGCCGTCACGACGGGGGCAGCACTGCCAGCCGTCACGTCAGTGACGGCTGGCGAGCGGAGGATCACCCACGGCATGCCCCCACCATAGGGCGGCGAATGCGCGAAAGCCAACGCCCCTTGATCGCTGATCAACGCATCGGGACCGGCGATGGCACCCCGGGCGGCATCGGACTTCTGAGCACGGTCGAGGCCCGAGACCGGTGCCGCGTTGCCAGCACGCTCGGCCCGATCACCGGACAATGTCGAACTGTGGACGCGGTAGCTCCGTGTTTATGATCGACGACCCGACCGGGGACGGCCGCTCTGTTCGGCCGGGAGCAAGAGGTGAGGTGCGCGACGGTGATCCGCGAGGCGTACGCCTGCTGGGTGCGCGAGCCCGGCACGGCGGAGATCCGGCCGGTGTCGCTGCCGACGCCCGGCCCCGACGAGGTGCTGGTCCGGGCCCGCTACTCCGGGGTCAGCCGGGGCACCGAGACGCTGGTCTTCGCCGGCCGGGTGCCCACCGACCAGTACGCCGCCATGCGCGCGCCCTTTCAGGAGGGTGACTTCCCCGGCCCGGTGAAGTACGGCTACCTCAGCGTCGGCGAGGTCGAACAGGGCCCGCCGGAGCTGCTCGGTCGCACGGTGTTCTGCCTGCACCCGCACCAGAGCGCGTACGTCGTGCCGGCCACCGCCGTGGTGCCCGTGCCGGACGGGGTGCCGCCCGCGCGGGCGGTGCTCGCCGGCACTGTGGAGACCGCGATCAACGCGCTGTGGGACGCCGCGCCACTGGTCGGCGACCGGGTCACCGTGATCGGTGCGGGCATGGTGGGCTGCTGTGTCGCCGCCCTGCTCGCCCGGTTTCCCGGCGTGCAGGTCGAACTCGTCGACATCGACGCCCGCCGGGCCGGGGTGGCTGGCGCGCTCGGCGTCGGGTTCGCCCAACCAGCCGACGCGAGCGGCGACCGGGACCTGGTCGTGCACGCCAGCGCCACCGGAGCCGGCCTGCAACAGGCCCTGGACCTGCTCGCGCCGGAGGGCACGGTCATCGAGCTGAGCTGGTACGGCGACCGCCCGGTGCAGGTGTCGCTGGGCGGGTCGTTCCACTCCGGTCGACTCACCGTACGCAGCAGTCAGGTCGGCATGGTCGCTCCCGCCCGGCGGGGACGGCGCAGTTACACCGACCGGCTGGCGCTCGCCCTGGACCTGCTCGACGACCCGGCCTTCGACGCGCTGATCACCGGCGCGTCCCGGTTCGCGGAGCTGCCCGACGTGCTCGCCAAACTGAGCGCGGGCGACCTGCCCGCGCTCTGCCACCTCATCACCTACGACGACGGGGAGTGACAGTGTTCAGCGTGACCGTTCGGGATCACATGATGATCGCCCACAGTTTCCAGGGCGAGGTGTTCGGTCCCGCCCAACGCCTGCACGGGGCGACGTTCGTGGTGGACGCGACGTTCCGCCGTGCCGACCTGGACGCCGACGGCATCGTGGTCGACATCGGCCTTGCCACCGAGCAGCTGCGGGCCGTACTGGGCGAGCTGACCTACCGCAACCTCGACGACGAGCCGGCCTTCGCCGGGGTGAACACCACCACCGAGGTGCTGGCCCGCACTGTCGCGGACCGGCTGGCCGAGCGGGTGCACGCCGGCCAGTTGGGCGCCGGAGCACGCGAGCTGGCGGGCATCACCGTCACCCTGCACGAGTCGCACGTCGCCTGGGCCAGCTACGAGCGGTCACTGTGATCGATGCGGGCCGGGCGGCGCCGGGTGGCACCGGCCGTACCGTGCACGTCGTCCTGCCCGGCGACATCGACGACCCGGCCACGCCCAGTGGCGGCAACACCTACGACCGGCGCATCTGCGCGGGGCTCGGCGACAGTGGCTGGACCGTGCACGAGCACGCGGTGCCCGGGGCCTGGCCGAGCCCCGAGCCGGCCGATCGGGCGGCACTGGCCGCGGTGCTCATCGCCGCGCCGGACGACGCCGTGGTGCTGCTCGACGGTCTGGTCGCCTCGACCGTGCCGGACCTGCTCGCCCCGCACGCCCACCGGTTGCGCCTGATCGTCCTCGTGCACATGCCGTTGGACGACGAGGCGGAGGGCCGGGCACTGGCCGCCGCGCGGGCCGTCGTCACCACAAGCGAGTGGACCCGCCGCCACCTGCTGCTTCGCCACCCGCTGCGCCCCGACCGCGTCCGGGTCGCGCCACCGGGGGTGACGGCCGCTCCGCCGGTGCCCCCCGGCTCGACCGCCGGAACCCGGTTGCTCTGCGTGGCCGCCGTCACCCGCCACAAGGGCCACGACGTGCTTGTCGACGCGTTGACGGTGGTGGCCGAGGCGCCCTGGACGCTGGTCTGCGTCGGCACGCTGACCCGGGAGCCCGAGCTGGTGCGCCGGCTGCGCGACCGGCTCGTCGGCGCGGGCCTCGCCGACCGGGTTCGGCTGGCCGGCCCGCTGACCGGCGCGGCGCTCGACGCCGCGTACGCCGCCGCCGACCTGCTGGTGCTGCCCTCGCGGGGTGAGACGTACGGCATGGTCGTCACCGAGGCGCTGGCGCGGGGCCTGCCGGTGCTGGCCACCCGGGTGGGTGGTCTACCCGAGGCGCTCGGCCGGACCGCCGACGGTGAACTGCCGGGGCTGCTGGTGCCGCCGGACGATCCGGCCGCGTTGGCCGGCGGGCTGAGCTGGTGGTTGGGCGACGACGCGCTGCGGGCCCAGCTGCGCCGGGCGGCGCTCGCCCGGCGCGACACCCTTACCGACTGGACGGTGACTGTCGCGTCGCTGGCCGCCGTGCTGGAGGAGGTGGCGGAATGACCGCCGAGGAGACCCTGCCGTTCGCCGACTGGTTGCGGTTGCGGGAGCCGGCCGACGCGGCGGCGCGGGCCGAGGACCTGCTGGACGCCGTCCGCCCCCGGCTGACCGGTGCCACGCCGACGGTGATCCACGACCTGGGCAGCGGCACCGGCTCGATGAGTCGCTGGCTGGCCACCCGGCTGCCCGGTCCGCAGCACTGGGTGCTGCACGACCGCGACGCCGACCTGCTGGCCCGCGCCGCCGAGGGCATGACCGGGGTGGTCGCCGCCGACGGCGCCCCGGTCACCGTGCGTACCCAATGCGGCGACCTCACCCGGCTCAGCGCCGCCGATCTGGCCGACGGTTGCCTGGTCACCGCGTCCGCGCTGCTGGACATGCTGACCGCCGAGGAGGTCGAACGGGTGGTGGCAGCCTGTGTCGGCCGGCCCACCCTGTTCGCCGTCTCGGTGACCGGGCGGGTTCGACTCACCCCGGCCGACCCGCTGGACGCGGCGGTCGAGGCCGCGTTCAACGACCACCAACGGCGCGTCGTCGACGGCCGACGACTGCTCGGCCCGGACGCCGTCGCCACCACCGCCGCCGCGTTCGCCCGACGCGGCGTGGACGTGCGGGAACGGCCCAGCCCGTGGCGGCTCGGCCCGGAGCAGGCAGACCTGGCCGCCGAGTGGTTCCGGGGCTGGCTGGGCGCGGCCTGCGCGCAGCGTCCCGACCTGGCCGGCCCGACCCAGGGGTACGCCCGGCGTCGGCTGGCCGACGCGGCGGCCGGTCGGCTCACCGTGCTGGTCGAGCACAGTGACCTCCTCGCGGGTGGATGAACCGTTCACACCCTGGGTACGTGGACTAGGGCAAGTGGACGATCTTCAAGGGGAGGGCCGCCGTCGATGTTCTGGGCCTGGGCACGAGTGGTCGGTGGGGTGGGTCTGCTCGCCGTCCTGTTGTGGCAGGTGGGCAGCGGCCCGTTCCTCGCCGGGGTGCGGCTGATCGACGCGCCGGCCTTGGCCGCGGCGCTTGTCATCGGGGTGCTCACCACGGTCTGCGCGGCGTGGCGGTGGAGCCTGGTCGCCGGTGGCCTGGGCGTGCGGCTGCCGCTGGCGACCGCGGTGGCGCACTGCTACCGGGCCGTGTTCCTCAACGCCACCCTGCCGGGCGGGGTGCTCGGCGACGTGCACCGGGCGGTCCGCCACGGCCGGGACGCCGGTGACGTCAGCCGGGGCATCCGCGCGGTGGTCTGGGAACGGGCCGCCGGGCAGGTGGTGCTTGTCGGTGTCGCCCTGGTGGTGCTCGCGGCGTTCCCGTCCCCGGTGCGGTCGTATCTGCCCGTCGCGGCGGCGCTGCTTGTCGCTTGCGGGCTGGTCGCCGTGCTGCTGGTCCGCGCCGTGCCGAACGCCGGCCCCTCGCGCTGGGCGCGGGCGCTGCGCACCGCCGGGGCGGACGTGCGGTCCGGGTTGCTGTCCCGGCGCACCTGGCTCGGGGTGCTGATCGCCTCCGCGGTGATGGTCGCCGGTCACCTGGCCACCTTCCTGGTGGCGGCCCGCACCGCCGGGTCCGACGCCCCGCTGTCGCGGCTGCTGCCGTTGACGCTGCTCGCCCTGCTCGCCATGGGCCTGCCGCTGAACGTCGCCGGCTTCGGACCGCGCGAGGGGGTGGCCGCGTGGGTGTTCGGCGCGGCGGGGCTCAGCGCGGCCGAGGGCGTCGCCACCGCGACCGTCTACGGTGCACTGATCCTGGTCGCCAGCCTGCCCGGAGCCGCAGTGCTGCTGATGCGACGGAACCGACATCCGGTCGCCGCCCGGGAAGCCGCCCCCGGTGACAGCTGTTGAGTCGGTGGTGAGGAACACGCGTCGCCGCGCGTCGGTGGCGCCGGACAGAGGAGTCCCATGCCCGAAGCATTGCCGGTCGCCACGATCCGTACGCAGGTCACGGTGCCGTTGACGTTTCCCGACGGCTACGCCACGACGGTCCGGGTGTTCTCGTTCAAGGGCCTGGTGGACGGCCGGGAGCACCTCGCGCTCGGCCTGGGTGACTGGGCGGGCGCGCTGGACCGGCTCGCCGCCGGGGGAGAGCCGCCGCTGGTCCGCCCGCACAGCGAGTGCCTGACCGGCGACGTGTTCGGCAGCCAACGCTGCGACTGCGGTCCGCAGCTGCGCGAGGCGGTGCAGCGGATCGCCGAGGCCGGTGGTTTCCTGCTCTACCTGCGGCAGGAGGGGCGGGGCATCGGCCTGTACGCCAAACTCGACGCGTACGCGTTGCAGGACGCCGGGCTGGACACCTACCAGGCCAACGTCGCGCTGGGCCGGGGTGAGGACGAGCGGGACTACACCGCCGCCGCGCAGATGCTGAGCACCCTGGGGGTGCCGCGGATCCGACTGCTGAGCAGCAACCCGGACAAGGCCGTGCAGCTGACCCGCCTCGGCGTGGACGTCGCCGAACAGGTGCCCACCAGCGTCTTCCTGTCGCCGGCCAACGCCGACTACCTGGCCGCCAAGGCCGCCAAGGCGGCGGAGGTCGTCTCGGCCGCGCCCGACCTGCCTGTCGACAAGTGAGTTGCACACCGGCGCCGACGCGGCCGTACGTGCTGCTCAGTTGCGCCACCTCCATCGACGGGTACATCGACGACGCGTCCGACCAGCGGTTGCTGCTGTCCAACGAGGACGACCTGGACCGGGTCGACGCCGTTCGGGCCAGCTGCGACGCGATCCTGGTCGGTGCCGGCACCGTCCGCCGCGACGATCCCCGACTGCTGGTGCGCTCCGCGAGCCGCCGGGCCGAACGGGTGGCGTGCGGTCGCCCCGCCTCGCCCACCAAGGTCACCCTGACCGCCCACGGTGACCTCGACCCGACCGCCCGGTTCTTCACCGCTGGTGACCCAACCCGGCTCGTCTACTGCGCGACCGGCGCGCTGGAGAAGACCCAGGAACGCATCGGTCGACTGGCCACCGTGGTGGACGCGGGGGAGCCGGTCGACCCCGCCTGGCTGTTGAGCGACCTGGCCGTGCGGGGCGTACGGCGGCTGATGGTGGAGGGCGGCGGGACGGTGCACGCCCAGTTCCTCGCCGCCGGTCTCGCCGACGAGCTGCACCTGGTGGTCGCCCCGTTCTTCGTCGGCGACGGCCGGGCGCCCCGGTTCGTCGGCGAGGGGCGATTTCCCTGGCACCCGGGCCGCCGGGCCCGGCTGGCCGAGGCCCGCCAGATCGGCGACGTGGTGCTCCTGCGCTACGCCCTCTCCGACCGTTTCGGCGGGACCGACGGTTGATCAGGCGGTAGGGCCGCTGGTCACGGTGTGCCGGTCTGGTCTGGGCTGCGTTCCCGCGCCGACGGCATGGGATCCAGCCTAGGACTTGACCTCAATCGAGGTTGAGGCCAGAGAATCGGCGGCGTCCAGAACCGCGAATCAGGGAGCACCCCTCATGGCCAACGTTCTCGTCATCGGCGCCACCGGCAAGCAGGGCGGTGCCGTCGCCGAACTGCTGCTCGACCACGGCCACGACGTCGTCGCCTACGTGCGGTCGCCCGAGTCGACCGCCGCGGTGGCGCTGTCCACCGCCGGGGTCCGGCTCGTCACCGGCGACCTGTCCCACCCCGAGGGCCTCGCCGACGCCGCCAAGGGCGTCGAGGCGATCTTCGGGCTGTCCGTGCCGTTCGGATCCGGTGGGAAGGACGAGGAGGTCGCCCAGGGCCGCCACCTGGTCGATGTGGCGGCGCGCGTCGACGCGCACCTCGTCTACTCGTCCGTGCGCGGTGCCGGCCGGTTGGCCCAGACCGATCTCGACCACGCCGACAGCAAGCAGCTCGTCGAGGCGTACCTGCGCGATCAGCAGGTCCGGGCGACCGTCCTCGGGCCCGTGTACTTCATGGAGAACGCGCTCA
>NZ_JBEXHQ010000016.1:0-71316 GCF_040607915.1 Micromonospora sp. NPDC005215
CACTCGTGAGGGTGTGGGAGAGTAGGACGCCGCCGGACAATCTTTCCAGAAAGGGTCACCCGATGAGGGTGGCCCTTTCTGCGTTTCCGCACCGCGTCCCCGGCGGTGCGAACCACACCACCAAGCCACCGGGCGGCCCGAGCGGCGCTCGACCCACCGGAGGGCTGTGGCGCAGCCTGTTCGGCGTATGCCGCCCGCGGCTAGGCTCGGCGTGTGGAAGACGTCCTGATACTCCTGGTGTTCGCGGGGTGCGTGGCGGCGGTCCTCGGGATCCTCTGGTGGCTCGCGTCCCGGGTGCGCCGTCGTGGCATCGGTGGCGAGGTCATGGGCCCGTTCGAGGAGATGTGGCACCCTGCGGCACACCGGTTCCGAGCCGAGATCCGGGTGCAGGACTCTCGGAAGGTGCCGATGCCACCGCAGGGTGGCAGGCGCAACGGGCGCGGCGACATCCTCGCCGAGCCAACCCCAAAGCAAGGCTGACCCCAAGCAAGCCCAACCTCAGAGCCGGGTGAGACCCAGAGCCGGTGAGACCCAGAGCCGGGTGCGACCCAGAGCCGGGCGAGACCCAGAGCCGGGGAAACCTCATGAGGGCTTCGGCCCGCAGACGTAGCGGGGTTCCGCGTCGTAGCGCCAGGTGAACTTCTCCCGCTTGACCACGGCGCCGCCCTTCTTGATGACCCGGAAGGCGTCCTGGGTGAAGCCGTTGATGCCATTGGTCGCGATGCACGAGGGGCCGGGCTCCAGGTGGATCAGCTTTGGCGTCGTGACGTTGCGACGCGGCCCGTACTCCGTCTTCACACTGTCGTAGATCTTCGTGCTCCAGATCGACACAGTGATCGTGCTCGACGTGTAGGAGGTGTCGATGAGGACGCCGTACTCGGTGTTGTTACGGAACTTGAAGTCCAGGTCCGGCCAGAAGATCGTCGACTCGATGACCGCCGGGTAGCGGTCGAACCAGTACGAGTGGGGCTTGTGTTCGACGTCCTCCAGTCCGGCGTAGTACGTCGCGTTGAACAGTGTGGTGGTGAACTGTGAGGTGCCGCCGCCGACGCCCGGCACGAGCTTGCCGCCGAGGATGACCGGAGCGTCCCGGTAGCCCTGGGCGTAGCCCCGCTCGCCGGTGTGACCGTTCAACGAGAACGTCTTCCCGGGCAGGACGACAGTGCCGTCCACCTGCTTCGCGATGGTCGCGATGTTCTGGCTGCGCGACGAGGCCATGCCGCCGGTGAAACGGGTGGTGAAGGTGGATACCCGCTCCTTGATGCCCAGGCCGGCCAGCTTCTCGACGGTCAGCTCCGGTGGCGTCGGCTTCAGCTCGCCGGTCACCTCGCGGCCGTCCGCCTTCGGGAGTACCGCCAGCAGGTCCCGACCCAGGGTCGTCGTGTCCAGTTGCTGACCGGGTCGCCCTTCGGTGGTGGTGGGCCGGCCACCGGAGATGGTCATCGTGGCGTCCTTCGGCGGCACCTCGACGGCGGCCAGGTCGTCGCCGAGCGCCGCCCGCAGCCGCTTGACGTCCACCGACGGGGTCAGCTTGCCGGTCTTGTCGGCGGTGAATCGCAGGCTCTTCGCGATGGCGGCGGGCGGGACCCGCACCGAGCCCTTGTCGGTACGCACTGTGACCGGTGCGGCGACCGCTGGCTTGGCCAGCTCGGTGACCAGCCGGTCCAACTCCTCCGGACTGGTCGCGGGGTGGCTCTCCACCAGTGGCACGGTGACCGGGGTGCCGGCCAGCCAGCCGGCGCGAACCACCTCGGCCGAACGTTGCGGTTCCAAGGCCAACCCCGGCTTGGGCTGCACGACCTTCGGCGTGGTGCCCTGGTAGGTGATCGCCGGCATCGTCATCCCCTGGGCCTGGTCGCCGAGCACCTTACGGAGCGCGTCGTCCAACCGGCCCACGTCGACGGTGACCACCGGGTCGACAGTGCGGGAGCCGACCAGCCGGCTGACCGGGTGCGCGTCGGCCGCTGCCGCTGCCGCTGCCGCGACGGTCGCCGGCACGTCGACGGCCAACCCCACATCGGCCGGGTTGATCTCGGCGGTCCGCCCGTCGACGGTGATCTTCAACGGACCGGCGAGAGCCGCCGCCCGCCGGTCCAGCTCCGCCCGCAACTTCCGATCGGCGTCCGCGCTGCTCCGGCCGCCCAGCTCGGTGCCGAGCACGCTGGTGCCGCGGGGAACGTCACCGGCATAGGCCCAGGCCCCGGCACCCGCCACAGCGGCGAGGACGCCACCGGTGACGCCGGCGGCGAGCAGCATGCGTACCCGGCGGGGCCGGCTCGGGCCTCCCGCCGGCTCGCCGGGGGCGGAGGTCGTCACGGGTCCGTCGTCCGGCCAGGTGACAGCGGTGACCTGCACGGTGGGCCGGTCGTCGGCGGGGGGACTGTTTTCGCCGTACAGCGTCACTGCAACCTCGATCGCCAGGGTGCCGCGGGAGGTACGCCCTCCCGGAGGCACCTACGGTAACGAATGCCCGGCCCTCCTTGCGGCTGCGCCCATCCCGTGCTGCTACCGCGTGTCGTCCGGCATGTCGTCGGACCACGGGGGCGGTGCCGGCGGCGGACCCCAGACGTGGCACGGTGGCCGGGTGGACACTGCGGAGCGGGTGTTGGCGTACGGCGGCGGTTGGTTGGACCGGGCGGGCCCCCTGCGCACCGATCCGACCCGGTTGAGCGCGCTGCTCGCCGAGTCGACCACAGTGGTGTTGGCGTTGTGGCGGGACCGCTGTCTCGTCGACGCGGACGGGCCGGTCCGGCTCAGCGCGGAGCGGGCGTCGCTCGTCCGGTCCGCCGCGGGTGAGACGGTCTTCCTGGGGCTCGACGGTGACGTTGCCGTGTTTGCGGTGGACCTGTCCGCGCTTCCCGAACGGGCTGCTGTCGAGATGGCCGGTGCGGCGCGTTCCGTCGACGTGCGGGCGCTGGTCGGGCGGCTCGAACCGGGCGACGCGGCAGTCCAGGCGTACGCCCGGGGTCTGCTGCACTGGCATCGGCAGCAGCGGTACTGCGGTGCGTGCGGGGCGCCGGCCGTCGCGGACGGCGGCGGGCACATGCGCACCTGCACCGGCGGCGAGTGTGGGCGTCTCCTTTTCCCCCGGATCGAACCGGCGGTCATCGTGTTGGTCGAGGCACCCGGCCCGCCGGGGCGCTGCCTGCTGGCTCGGCACGCCGGTGCGGCCGAGGACGCGTTCTCGACGCTGGCCGGCTTCGTGGAGATCGGCGAGAGCCTGGAGGACGCGGTCCGTCGGGAGATGACCGAGGAGGCGGGCGTGACAGTCACCGACGTGCTTTACCAGGGGTCGCAGGCGTGGCCGTTCCCCGCCGGCCTGATGGTGGGCTTCCGGGCCACCGCCACGTCCGAGGAGATACGCGTCGACGGCGAGGAGTTGCTGGAGGCGCGCTGGTTCACCCGGGCGGAGCTGCGGGACCGGGTGGCTTCCGGCCGTACGCTCGGTCGGGTGGACGCGATCGACCACCGCCTTCTGGAGGACTGGTTGGCTGCGGGGTCCTGACCGGTCGGGCTGGTGCTACTCGGTAGTACGGACAGCTGTTCAGGTGTGCCGCCGACCCGTACCCTTTGCGCTCATGCCGTCTTCGACCGGTCTGGTGACCGCAGTGAGTTCGCGCGTGGCGTCGCTCCTACCCGACCGGGTCGTCGCGGGAGCCATCCGAGCCGTCTATCCGCGTGTGGAGCCCGAACTCGCGTGCCTCGCGGAGTTCATGCCGGCCGGTGGCACGGCGCTCGACGTCGGCGCCTGGTACGGGCCGTGGACTCAGCGCATGCGCAAGTTGGCCGACCAGGTTGTCGCCATCGAGCCGAACGAGGAACTCGCCCGGAGCATCTCGAACGCGTTCCCCGAGGTGCGGGTGGTCCGCGCGGTGGCGTCCGACCACGAAGGCAGCGCCGAGCTCTTCCTGCCGAAGGACGGTCCGGCTGTCGGCACCTCGTCGCTGGAGCACGGTGACGGCAGCTCGACGACGGTGACCGTACCCCGGGTCACCATCGACGGCCTCGGCCTCGACGACGTGCGGTTCCTGAAGATCGATGTCGAGGGTCACGAGTTGCCGGCGTTGCGGGGCGCGGCCGAGACGATCCGCCGGGACGGGCCGGTGCTGCTGATCGAGGTCGAGGAGCGGATCCAACCGATAGCCTCGATCATCGATCTCCTCGATGAATGGGGTTATCGCGGCTACGTGCTGCCGGAGCGGGACTGGTTGCCGCTCGCTGACTTCGACATCCGGGGTAACCAGCGGGGCGCGATAGCGCGGGTCACGCAGAGCCTCGCCCGACGGGTGGTGCTGCCGCGCCCGCGCTACGTCAACTCGGTGCTGTTCCGACGCGACGGCTGACGCGGCGGGGCCGGCCCGGTCAGCCGACGGCCTCGGCGGAAGGGCTGCGGGCCACGTCCGCGGACGCCGACCGGTGTGGCGTGACCCGTGCTGCCGGACCGAAGACCAGCACCAGCGCGGTCACCGCGGCGGTGGCGAAGGCGCACCACATGATGCCCTGGAGAGTGCGGGGCGCGACGAACATCGTCAGGACGGCCAGCACACCTGCGGCCGCCCAGAGCGGCGCGGAGGGCCACCGCGCTCCGGCCGCGATCTGCGCGTTCACCGCCGCGAAGACCAGCGCGTAGAGGGCACCGGTGGCGGCGAAGTACGGGGCGTACTCGCCCAGCTGTGCGTAGTCCTCGCCGCCCGCCAGGCGGAACGCGAAGCTGCCGGCCAGGACCGAGGCGGCGACGAGCACAGCACCGCAGCCGCCGACGATCGCGAGGACGGTGGTGCGTAGCCGGCTGTCCCCGACGGCCAGGCGGGGCAGGGCCAGCACCGTGACCACCTGAGGTGCCCAGAGCGCGCCCTTGGTGAGCACGGTGCCCACGGAGTACGCCCCGGAGTCCGCTGGTGACAGCAGTTGACGAGCGAAGATCAGATCGGCGTACGAGACCACGAGCATCGCCAGTGCGGCGGTGCCGGCGCTCATGACCTGCCTGATCCGCAGGGGGTTCCCGGCGTTGCGGGTGCTGCCCGTTCCGGCTCCCGGCCGGGCGAGCCAGGCCAGCACAGGCAGCACGAGGTACGCCGTCAGTACGCCGGCGAGGAGCGTGTCCACGACGCCGGCACCGACAACCAGTGCGACGATCATGCCGGCGTAACGCCCGAGGGCGAGCACTCCCATCGCCCACGCGAGTCGGAGGAAGCGCTGTTCGCCTTGTAGCGCACCGAGCCAGCGGCCCGGCAGGACGACCGCGACGGTCGTTACGGCGACGAGCGCCACGACCGTCAGTGGCAGCCGCAGCGCGGCCACCAGCAGCGGCGTGGCCGCGACGACGATGCCGGCGGCGACCGCGGCCGTGACCAGGGTGACCCGCAAGGTCGGTGTGCCGGGCTGTCGGGCCCGGTGCACGGCGACCGCCAACTGTAGGCCCACGCCCGCGACGCCGGCGATCGCGACGAGAGCCAGCGCGGTGGCCAGCACGCTCAACTCCTCGGCCACCAGGTGTCGGGCACCGAGCATGGGGAGCAGGTAGGCCAGCCCGTTCGTCACCATCGCGGCGACCGCCACCGCCGCGCCCGCCGCGCCCAGCCGCCCCCGGGTGGACCCAGCCGTCGTGTCTGTCATCGCGCCTCATGTCGTTCGCCGGGGCCTGAGTCGTGCGACCCCGACGCGGTCAGCCCATCGACGTCGTCAGGCAAGGTACCCTCCGACCTTTCGCTGTGCCTAGAGTGCTGTCCGAAGCCCTGGGTGCGACGTCGGGCCCGCTTCCCGTCGAGGTCTGTGGGGGTCCGCGTGCGCCGACCGTTACCGGAGTTCGGTCCGGCGCTGCGCCGCGCTGCTGTCGACAGCCGTCGCTGGTGGCCGGAGGTGCTGCTCGGCCTGGGCGTGGTCCTCGCGATCCTCGGCCCGGTGCTCCGCCGGGGTTACCTCCTCCGCTACGACCTGGTGTTCGTGCCGGATCCGCCGTTCGGCGCGATGGTCTGGGGCAGTGGTTCCGAGCTGCCCCGTGCGGTGCCCAGCGAACTGTTCGCAGTCGGCCTGTCTCAACTGATCCCCGCGGACCTGGCGGAGAAGGCGCTCCTGGCCGGTTGCCTGGCGCTCGCGGCGGTCGGTGCCGCCCGGCTGGCCCCGGTCAGCCATCCGCTGGCGCGGGTCGCCGCCGGGCTCGGGTACGTCTGGAACCCCTGGATGTACGGGCGGCTGCACCTCGGGCAGTGGGCGGTCATCGCTGGTTACGCCGCGCTGCCCTGGGCGTACTCGTGGGTGCTCGGAGTGTTGCGGCCCCCGCCGGACGGCACCGGCCCGAGCCGGCGCTCCGCCGTCGCCGGGGGGCTGGCGGTGGTGTTGGGCGGCCCCGCGATGGTGTTGGCGGCGGTGCTGACCTGCGCTCCGGCGTTGGCCCTGGCCCGACGGTGGCGGGCGGTCGTCGCGGGGGCCGCGACGCTGGCCGGCCTGACCGCTCCCTGGCTGCTGGCACTGACCGACCGTGGCGGCGCGATCGATCTCGACGAACGGGGTGTCGCCGCGTTCGCCGTCCGGGCGGACACGCCACTCGGCGTGCTCGGCAGTGTCGCCACGCTCGGTGGTGTCTGGAGCCGACTTGCTGTTCCGGTCGGGCGTGACCAGTGGCCGGTCGCCCTGCTCGCGCTGGTGCTCGCGGCGGCGGCGGTCTGGGGGTTCGCGCTGGCCCGTCGCCGTTGGCCGGCGGCGGCCTGGTGGGGCCTGCTCGCCGGTGCCGCACTGGGCACGATGATCGCCGTGGTCCCGGCCTGGCCGGACGGGGCACAGTGGATGATGACAGTGGTCGACCACGTTCCGCTGGCTGGCGCGGTCCGGGACGGCGCCCGCCTGCTCGCGCCGCTCGCGCTGCTCCAGGCGGTGGGTCTCGGGATGCTTGTGGAGTCGCTGGCGACGACGGGTGCGCGCGCGCTGGCCCCGGTGGTGCTGCTCGCTCCGGTGCTGCTCCTGCCCGGTCTGGCCGGGGGTCTCAGCGGTCAGCTCCACGCGGTGCGCTACCCCGGCGAGTGGTCGGCGGTGCGGGCGGTGGTGAACCGGGATCCGACCGGAGGCAGCCTGGTCTCGCTGCCCTGGGCGTCGTTCCGCGCCTACCGTTGGGCGGGCGGTGTGCCGGTGCTGGACCCGGCGCCACGGGCGTTCCGTCGACCCGTGATCGGGGATCAGGACGTGCTTGTCGGTCGGGACCGGATCAGGGGTGAGAGCCGTGCCGCCGATCAGGTGGCGGCGGCGCTGGCGGTGCCTGGGGATCCGGGGCCGGCCCTGCGTCGGCTTGGCGTGCGGTACGTACTCATTCAGACCGATCAGCCGGGCGGGGCCGAGGTCGAGAGCCGCTTCGCGGACGCCGAGCTGGTCCGGCGAGACGGGACATTGACGCTGATCTGTCTGCCTGGTGGTGGTTCTTCCAGCTCGGCGGGGACTGTCGGCATTGTTCCCGCGCTGGGGTATTCGGTACTGGGGGTCACCATGTTGATCGCCCTTTCGTACCCCGCGGCACGACGACGACGCATGCTACTGTCCGGTACCTTTTGTCGAAGGGACCGTCAATGAAGGCATCTTTCAATCCCCTCCTGACCGCGGTCGTCGCCGCGGCGGTGGGTGCCGTGCTGGGAATTCTGGCCGTCTCGATCGGGACGTCCACCATCACCAACAGCAATACCAAGCCTGCCAACGTGGAGCAGCCCATCATCGTGTACGGCGAGCGCTGACGGCCCTTCATGGAGGTCCAGCCTCCTGACGTGTCGTCAGATGCGGTCGTACTCGACGTCGTGGTGCCCGCCTTCAACGAGGCGGACCGACTGCCGGACACCCTGCTCCTGCTCCGGGCGGCGCTGGCCGGCCTCGGTGTGCCCTGTCGGGTGACAGTGGTCGACAACGCCAGCACCGACGGGACGGCCGAGGTGGTGGCAACCGCGCTGCCCGGTACGGTCCCCGTCCGGCTGCTGTGGTGTGGTGAGCGAGGGAAGGGATTCGCGGTGCGTACGGGTGTGCTGGCCAGCGGTGCGCGCTACGTCGGCTTCTGCGACGCGGACCTGGCCACCGCGCCGGACAATCTCGGGCAGGTGCTCCGGCTCCTGGTCGAGGGCACCGACGTGGTGGTCGGTTCGCGGGCGCACCCGGAGTCGGTGGTCGAGGAGCGGCACAGTCTGCTCCGGCGCTGGGGCGCGGTGGCGTTCCGGGGCGCGGTCCGGCAGGTGGTGCGCAGCGTCGGCGAGACACAGTGCGGGTTCAAGTTCTTCCGCGGCGACGTCGCACGGCGGGCGTTCGCGCCACTGCGGTGCGGCGGATTCGCCTTCGACGTGGAGGTGCTGGGGCGCGTCGAGCGGGCGGGTGCCCGGGTGGTGGAGATCCCGGTCCACTGGATCGACGTGCCCGGTTCGCGTTTCTCTCCGGTCCGGCACGGCTGGCAGAGCTTCGTGGACGTCGCGAAGATCCGCTGGCGGCTGGGTCAGGCCGGCGCCGCTGCCAGCATTCCGCTGCCGGTGGTCGCCATCCCGGTGGCCGCGGACGTGACCACAGGCGCCACTGTTGGATTGCGGCCGTGAGTGTCGAATCATCCCGGGTCGCCGCAGGTCCCACCGCTGACGCTCGGGTGGCGGGCCGCCGGGTCGCGGTGCTCAACTGGAAGGACCCGTGGCATCCCGACGCCGGGGGTGCCGAGGTCTACGCCTGGCAGGTCGCCCGCGACCTGGTGAGCGCCGGCACGGAGGTCACCTTCGTCACCGCACGCCCGGCCGGCCAGCGCGGCGACGAGGTCCGGGATGGCATCCGGATCGTCCGGGTCGGCGGCCGATGGAGCATCTACCCTCGGGTGCTGGGCTGGTTGTCACGGCACCGACGTCAGTTCGACGCCGTCGTGGACTGCCAGAACGGCATCCCGTTCTTCAGCCCGGCGGTCCTGCCCGCGAGCGTGCCGGTGATCTGCGTGATCCACCACGTGCACGACAGGCAGTTCCGACTGTATTTCGGCCCGCTCGTCGGTCGCTTCGGGGCCTGGCTGGAAGGACCCGTCGCCCGCCGGGTCTACCGCCGCTGTGTGACCCTCGCGGTTTCACCCTCGACGGCCACCGCCGTACGCGAGCGGCTCGGCTGGGCCGGGCCAGTGGTCGTCGTGCCGAACGGAGCTGACGCGGACCACCGCCGGGGCGGATCGCGGGACCCGAGCCCCCGACTGGTCTGTGTCGGCAGGGTGACCCGGCACAAGCGGGTGGATCTGGTGCTCGACGCCGTCGACCAACTCCGGCCGGGTCGGCCCGACCTGCGCCTGGACATCGTCGGTGGCGGGCCGGACCTGGAGCCGATCCGCCGGCAGGTCGACGAGCGTGGGCTGCGCGACGTGGTGACGGTGCACGGCCACCTGCCCGCCGCCGAACGGGACGCGCTGCTGGCCGCCGCGTGGCTGCACGTCTCCGCCTCCTGGGGCGAGGGCTGGGGCCTCGTGGTGGTGGAGGCGGCTGCCGCCGGACTGCCCACTGTCGCGTTCGACGTGGACGGGCTTCGCGACGCTGTGCGACCCGGTCGGACCGGGTGGCTGGTGAGTGCCGGCGAGAATCCGGCCGGTAGCCTCGCCGCCGGTCTCGACCGCGCGCTGACCGCGGTGGCGGCTCCGGCCGCGGCGGACCGGATGGCGGTCGAGTGTCGAGGCTGGAGCGACACGTTCCGCTGGGCCGACACCGGCCGCCGGTTCCGTGCCGTCCTCGGCGATCTGCTCGCCCCAAGAGCCGTGCCGTGGGCAGCCGGGAACGCCTGTCTGGTGATCCAGACGGACCGGCCGGACCGCCTCCTCACCCGGGTGGCCCCGCTCCTGCCGCACACCCGACACGTCGCAGTCGACAAGCAGAGTGTGTGGATCCTGGTGCCGGGCGCTGATCCGGCGGCGATCCGGCAGGTGCTTGTCGACGCCGGCGTGCCCGCGGAGACCGTGACCGAGCGGGAGGCCAACCCGGACGAACTCCTCACCGGAGTTCCGGTACGGCAGTGCTGAGCACCTGGTCGACCGCTCGTCGTACCCCCGGCGTACCGTCCGCGACGGTGTCCCGGGCGGTCTGGCGTCTGCGTGAGTTGCTTGTCTGTCTCGCGCTGACCGGCCTGTGCGTCACCCAGAGCCCGGGTCTCATCGTGCCCGAGACGAAGCTGGACATGGCAGTGGACCCGGGCGGGTTCCTGGCCCGGGCCACCCAATTGTGGGTCTCGGACTGGCAGTTCGGCGCCCTGCAGAACCAGGCAGTCGGCTACTTCTTTCCGATGGGCCCGTTCTTTCTCCTCGGTGAGGCGGTGGGCCTTCCGGCATGGCTCGTGCAGCGTCTGTGGATGGCGACCCTCCTCTGCGTTGCCCTCACCGGTGTGGTGCGCCTGGCACGCGCCCTCGACCTCGGTGGCCCGGCGTCCCGGCTGGTGGCCGGCGCGGTGTTCGCGCTCTCGCCCCGGGCCTTGACGCTGGTGGGCACTGTCTCGCTGGAGCTGCTGCCCTACTGCGTCGCCCCGTGGGTGCTGCTGCCGCTGGTGAAGGGGGCCGCGGGTGGCTCACTCCGACGGGCGGCCGCACTCAGCGGACTGGCGGTGGTCTGCATGGGCGGAGCGAACGGGGCTTCCGCCGCGTGCGCCGTGGTGCCGGCCTTTCTCTTCGTGCTGACGCGTGCTCCCGGAAGGCGGCGTCTCCGCCTGCTGGCCTGGTGGACGGTGGCCATGGTGGCGGCCACCTTCTGGTGGCTCGCGCCGCTGCTGCTCCTCCAGCGGTACGGCTTCCCGTTCCTGCCGTTCACTGAGAGCGCCGCGGTGACGACCGGCGTGACCACCCTCCCGGAGGCCGTCCGCGGCGCCACCCACTGGGTGGGTCACCTGGCCGTCGACGGGGTGCCCTGGTGGCCCGCGGGATGGGCCCTGGCCACAGTGCCCTGGCTGGCGCTGCTCACCGCTCTGATCGCCTGCATCGGCCTGGCCGGCCTGGCCCGTCGGGACCTGCCGGAGCGGCGATTCCTTCTCGTCGGGGCGTTGGTCGGGCTGCTGACCCTGACCGCGGGAAACCTGTCCGACGGAGGCGCGCTCTTTGCCGCGCCGGTGCGGGAGGCACTCGACGGCCCACTGGGCGCGCTCCGCAACCTGCACAAGTTCGATGTCGTCATCCGACTGCCCCTGGCCCTGGCCACCGCGCACATGCTGGACACCGTCGGTCTGATCGCCGTCATCCGCCGGTTCTCCCGGCCCACGGGTATGGCCCCCCGGCGGGTGGCGCTGGGGGTCACGGCCGTCACGCTCGTCGCGGTCAGCGTCGGCGCGGGTGGTGCGGGCCTCACCGCGGGCGGCGGCTTTACCGCCCTGCCCGAGCACTGGCGGCAGGCAACCGGTTGGCTCGACCGGCACGCGGGCCCCGGCACGACGCTGCTGGTGCCCGGGTCCAACTTCGCCGAGTACGACTGGGGGCGTTCGCTGGATGAGCCGGTCCAGCCCCTGCTGGACTCGCCGTGGGCGGTCCGTTCGCTGGTGCCGGCCGGATCCGCGGGCAACGCCCGGCTGCTCTCCGCGATCGATGATCGGCTCGCCGCCGGCGCGGTCTCCCCGGGCCTGGCCGACGTGTTCGCCCGGCTCGGTGTGCGCTATCTGCTGGTCCGCAACGACCTCCGGCAACCCGTCGGCGCGGTCGCCTGGCCGCTGCTGGTGCACCGGACCCTCGGCAGCACCCCCGGGTTGTCCAGAGTCGCCGAGTTCGGGCCGAGTGTCGGGCTGCCGCCGGACCTTGGCGGGGCCTGGGACTACGGGCTGCGCACGTCGTACCCGGCGGTGGAGATCTACCAGGTGGACCGGCCGACCCCGCAGGTCAGCCTGGCGGACGCGGCACAACCGCTCAACCTGGTCGGCGCACCGGAGACGCTGCTGGATCTCAGCGACGCCGGTGTCCTCGGCAACCGGCCGGTGATCCTCAACGGGGACGACCCGGCCACCAGCGGTGCGGACACGGTGCTCGCCGACAGCCTGCGCCGCCGGGAGGTCGACTTCGGACTCCTGCGGGGCAACACCTCGCGGACGTTCACCCCCGCGGACCAACCCCGACAGGTACGCGCCGTCCACGACATCCTCGATCCGGCGTGGTCCGCGTCCACCACCTCCGCCGGTTATTCCGGGATCCGCGAGGTGCGGGCCTCGTCCAGCGCTGCCGACGTCGCCGGCCCGGCCGGGCTGCGCGACCCGTCCGCCGGGCCGTTCGCCGCCCTGGACGGCGACACTGGTACGGCCTGGTTGTCCGACGGCGCCCGCAACCCGGTGGGCCAGTGGCTGGAGATTCGGTTCCTGGAGCCGATCCAGCCGGGTTCGATCGAACTGCAGGTGGTCGACGACGAGGTCATCGGCGCTCCGGTCACCCGGGTCGAGATCAGCACCGCGGGCGGGACCGTTGAGCACTCGGTGGCCGACGCCGGGCGGGCCCCGCTGCGGTTGGCGATGCCCTCCGGCCAGACAACCTGGCTCCGGGTGACCATCGACGGTGTCTCCGGCTTCGACGTGCCGGGGCGGCGCGTGGGGATCCGGGACCTGCGGGTGCCGGGGGTGAATCCGGTGCGCTACCTGCGGCTTCCGACGCTGCCCGACGCCACCGCCGCGCCGGAGGTCATCGCACTCGCCCGGAAGACCGTCGACCGGCCGGCCTGCGCCGTCGCCGGAGACCACTACCTCTGCGCGCCCAATCTGATCCGCCAGGGGGAGGAGACCGGTCTGGCGTCCCGTCGGTTCGACCTGCCGAGCGCGACCACCGCCAGCCTCACCGGCCTGACCCGCGCCGCGCCGGCCACCGCGCTCGCCGCGTACGACGAGATGGTGGGGGGTCAGACCTTCACCACGTCGAGCGCCTGGTTCACGGACCCGGTCGCCTCGGCGCGGGCGTTGGGCGACGGAGACGACGGAACGGCGTGGTTGGCGGATCCGAACGACCCGCAGCCGACAGTGGAACTTCGTTGGGCCAAGACCCGGAAGGTGAGCTGGGTGCGGCTGCGGTTCGCGGCGAGCCTGGTCGCGGCACCACCGAGGACGCTCCGGATCACCGGCGACGACGGTATCCGGGAAGTGGGCATCGACCCGGACGGTGTCGCACGTTTCCCGGCGCTGCGTACGCGCAGTCTCTTCATCGCCGTGACCTCGACGGTGCCGCGGATCAGCCGGTCGACGGCGTTCTTCGAACCACGGCCTCTCCCGGTCGGCCTCAGCGGTGTGGATGTGGAGGGGGTGCCCTCGGCCAACCAACCCCGCGGCCTGGACCGCGCTGTGACGTTGCCCTGCGGTGCGGGGCCGGAGATCATTGTCAATG
This sequence comes from Micromonospora sp. NPDC005215, assembly GCF_040607915.1. NCBI lineage: Bacteria > Bacillati > Actinomycetota > Actinomycetes > Micromonosporales > Micromonosporaceae > Micromonospora > Micromonospora sp. NPDC005215. The sequence goes on from NZ_JBEXHQ010000016.1 coordinate 13,301, forward strand.
GCGCAGGGGTGCCGACGACCCTGTCCGGCACCCTGCGGGATCTGCGGGATCTGCGCCCGATGCGGTACCGAGCGTGCCCGGTCGAGGTGGCGACCAAGTCCAAGCCGGAGACGAAGCCGGGGGCGGACGCCGACCAGGTTTCGCTGCCGGCTGGCCGCAACGAGATTTCCGCCCCCGCGGACCGGTTCGTCGTCGACAGTGTGATCCTCAGCGGCGAGACGGCGGCACGGACGGTCACCGAGCCGCCCCGTCAGACATCGGCGGTGCTCAGCTGGACCGACCAGCACCGGTCGGTCGAGGTCGGGCCGGGAGGCAGCAGCTACCTGGTCGTCCCGGAGAACGCCAACCCCGGTTGGCGCGCCACGCTCGACGGTGTCCGGCTCGCACCGACCCGCGTCGACGGGTGGAAGCAGGCCTGGCTCGTGCCGGCCGGGGCCGCCGGACGGGTCGAGCTGGTCTTCACGCCCGGCGTCCAGTACGACCGCATCCTGACTGTCGCCGCCGGGCTGGTCGTGTTGCTGATCGTCGCCGCCCTGCTCCCCGCGCGTCGCCGTCGACCGTCGTACCCGGTGGTCCCGGCCACCCTGGCGACCGCGCCACTTCTCGCGATCGGCGTACCGGTGCTGCTCGGGGGTTGGGTCGGCCTTGGCGGTGCGATCGTGGTCGTGGCGCTGCACCGGCGTCGGATGCCCACGCCCGGGTGGATCTGGGTGCCAGCCGCCGCGGGTCTCGCGATCCACGGGACCGAGCGGTGGTGGTTGTGGCGCGTCGGTCCCGAACCGGCCGCCGAGCTGCTCGCCGTGCTCCCGACGGCGCTGCTGCTCGTCGCTGTCGCCGCCCTGGTGTTGCGGTCCCGACGGGTTCGCGGGAAGTACGAGTCACACCGGGAGGGTCGGGTGCTCGGCCGGGCCCGACGCCTCGGCCTGCGGGACCGGCTCCTGCGTCGGCGTCTGCGCCTGGGCGGTGGGCGCGCCCCCGGGTCCGCGCCCGGTGCCCCGCCGCTCCAGGAATCTGCGCAGGCGCTGGACCGGCTGCTCGATGAGGTAGTAGCTGGCGGTCGCCGCGGGGATGGTGAGGGCCAGGGTGAGCGCCAGGAGAGCCCAGTACGAGCTGTGCATCCGCGTGAATCCCAGCAGTCGGAAGCAGACCTCGAGGGCGAGGATGTGCCAGAGGAAGATGCCGTAGGAGATCCGACCGAGGAACCTGACCAGCGGTTGGAGCAGGAGCGCGCGCGGCACCCCACCCGATCCCCGGCCGATGAGCGGGGCGATCACGCACCACGTGATCAGCAGGAACAGCAGGTGTTCGGTGATCGCCTCGGCCGGCGTGGCGGGCGCGAGGCTCCGGGGACCGGCGATCGGCGTGCTGGCGATCCAGAGCAGCGCTCCGGCGATGAGCCACGACGTCCCGGGGGCAAACGTCAGGACGCGGAGCCCACGCGGCGTAGCGGACCACAGATCCTGCTCGCCGCGGTCGGACCCGTCGGCCGCCAGGTACGGGAGGAACGGGGAGGAGGTGGTGCTGGGGGGCCAGGAAGCGAGAACGGCCAGCATGATCCCGACCCCGAACCAGTCCAGGAAGGCCGGCAGCCAGAGCCACGCCAATTCGGGTAGGGGCGCGTCGGGTCGGTGCGCGTACGCGTTCCAGACCAGGCCGACCACGACGAGTGCGATGCCGAGTGCCAGTTGACGCCGTGCCCGCGCCAGCGGGTTCCGACCGCCCAGGCGTCGACCGAGTACGGCGATCACCGGCAGCGCCAGGTAAAAAGTCGCCTCGGTGGCGAGGCTCCAGGTCTGCTCCATACCGACCGGCAGCCGCAATGGCTGATATATGTGCAACAGCAGGAGGGGGATTGCCCAGTCCCACAGTGACCTGAGGTAATCGATGTTGAGCCAGACGAGTGCGACACCCGCCATTGCCCAGTACCCGGGCAAAATACGGACTGCGCGGTGCCAGAGGTATCTCCGAACTGGCGGCTGCGGCTGCGAATTAATCGCGGCGTACGCAAATGGCCGGTAGAGGAGGAAGGCGGACAGCGCGAAGAAGATCGCTACGCCCACATCCAGTCTGGCCAGCACTCCTGGCAGCTGGCCGTACGTTTCGGTCAGCCCGCTGAGAAACGACGCATGGTGCGCGAGCACCCCGAGTACCGCCACGGCTCGAAGGCCTTCCAGCGCGGGTAACCATCCATCCGTACGGCCGGAAATCGCCTCGGAAGGATGATGCTCCCCGCTGTTCGGGGTGGCTTTGACAGGTCGGCTCACAGGTCCTCGACATCCCATTTGTGGTGGCAGCCGGATGGCCGCATCCGACCGTGGTCGGTACTGCTCGTAGGGCCGCGTCGGACCATATCCGAAATCTGTCTCGTCATGTACTGTCAGCCGACTAGTCGACCTTTACAAGGGGAGGAGTTACATGCGAACTACGTCGGGTGCCATCTTGGTGGCGGCGGGCACGTTCCTGATCGTCGGGGCCGTGGCAACGCCGCTGGCCGTCGCGCCCGCTCTCGTCAAGGTGCCCCTGGACCAGAGTTCGGTGACGATCTCGAAGGCCCAGAACGCGACAGTGCTGGATTTCGGCACGCTGTCGGAGCGAAACGCGGTCAACCTGACCGCCCACCGGGCCGTCCGAGGTGATGTCAAGGACGGCAACGCCGACCGGGCGGTCTTCAACGTCGGCGTCCGAGTGATCGACGACGCCGGCAAGGAGATCACGGTCAGTACGGACCGGGTGGCCGTCGACCGGCGGACGGCGATGGCCGTCGCCTGCTGTGCCGAGGACATCAACGGCGCGGCCTTCAAGCACGAGGGCTTGACGTACACCTTCCCGTTCGGCACCGAGAAGAAGACCTACCAGTACTTCGACAACACGGCGCGGAAGGCGTACCCCGCCAAGTACGTGAGCACGGAGAAGTTGCAGGGGCTGACCGTCTACAAGTTCGAGATGACGGTCGAGCCGGTCCAGATCGCCGAGATCAAGGTCCCGGGCAGCCTGCTGGGTTCGAGCGAGCAGGTGATCAACGCCGGCCGGTACTACGCCAACACCCGCACGCTCTGGGTGGAGCCCGACAGTGGCGTCATCGTCAAGGGCCAGGAGAAGCAGTTGCAGACCCTCCGCGACGGTACCGGCGCGGACAAGATCAAGATCATCGACGCCGACCTCGCCTTCACCGAGGACACCCAGAAGCAGCAGGCCAAGGCTGCCAAGGACGCGCGTGATCAGATCAACCTGCTCACCACTGTGGTACCGATCGTCCTCGGTCTCCTCGGCCTCGCCCTGGTGCTGATCGGTCTGTACTTCGTCATCCGCGCGGCTCGCCGCGGGCCTGACCCCGCGCCGGTGGAGGTCGACGACCCACCCACGACCGACCTGCCGGCGCAGGCGTCCTCGGAGCCGGTCGAGGATGCCACGGTGCCGGCCGGTGGACGCCACGCCGTGGAGCGCAGCGAGCCGTAACACCGCCACACCACCGCACGCCGACCTGACCGGGCCGGCCGGCCCCCGGGTCGGCCGGCCCGCTCAGGTTCGTGGTCGCGCGCGAGGGCGCGCCGGCCCTAGACGAGTAAGTCCCAACTGTGCTGCCCAGGGACACCTGGGCCTGGCTCGGGCTGTGGACGCAGCCGGCGGCGGGCGGTGACTGTCGGTCACCTCCACGGGGGCGGATGCGGTAGTGAGCGGTATACCTCTGAGTCATATTCATACCTCTGAGGTATACCGCTCAGCAGCACATCACTTGGTGGGCCAGCGTCAGGGGTCGTAGGCGATCAGGGACCTGGTCATGTTGGCCGGTGGTCCGGTTGTGCCAGATCGCGGCGGTCATCGCCAGGGAGTCGCTGGGCGACCCGGGGGCTACCCCTCCGTCGGCCTGGACCGGCCGCAATTCGTCTAGGTGCGGCGGATCGCGTACCGCGTGCAGACCCAGTCCTCGGTGTACGGCAGGTCGGGCCACTGCCCGACGATGTCTCCGCCGTGCGCGTCCATCAGCTGGACCATGTCGGCATGCGGCACGACGGTCATCCTCATCGGCGCCGGGTACTTCAGCAGGTGCCGCTGCGCCCAGCTGATCATCCGGAACGGCGCCACCTGCCAGATGATGCCTTTGGCCGTACGCGCCAGCTGGGTTGGCAACCCCACGACAGCGATGCCGCCGGGTCGCAGCACGCGTAGAAACTCGACCAGGTAGCGATTGATGGCGGGGCGTGGCAGATGCTGCAACACCAGGGCGCTGTAGACCAGGTCGAAGTGACCGTCGGGGAACTGGCTCAGGTCTGGCGCGTCGTTGAGGACAAACCTGATGTTCCCGGCGCTCTGGTCGAGTTGTCGGGCGGTCTCCAGCATGGGCGGAGCGATGTCCACGCCGACGACCTCGTCAGCGTGCGAGGCGAGCGCCTGCGACAGTCGCCCGGCGCCGCAGCCGAAATCCAGCGCCCGTTCCCAGCGAGTGGGCAGGCCCAGCCGGCGCAGCTGTCCGGTCGTCTCCTCGACGTCGGCGCGGCCGGTGGCCAGGAACTCCTCGACGTCCCACCGCCCGCCGCGCTTGCCGGGATCGACGAGTACGGCCCAGAGCGGGTCCTCGCTGCCGAGCTTGGTCCAGTCGCGCCGCACGTCGTTCAGGTTCACGCCGAAACAGTAGGGCATCCAGGGACCCGCGGGGATCGACCGGCTCAGCGGTCGTCCCGATGTTCGGATGGGTCGGCCAACCCGAATGGTCCCGTGCGACGCTCGCCGGTACGGAGGTACCAGACCGCCTGCTTTACATTCGTTACGTTATTGTAATTGGTCAATACACCACCACGTTCCGCAGTCATCCTCGTGGAAAGCGCCACCCTTCGCCGTTTTTGCCGGCTTTGTTCGGTGGCTACCTCAACCCATCGTGACGCAGTGCTGCTGTTGCGGTCTCCTCCTGTTACCGCCGAGTAATCGGGGGGTTGTGAGCTACGCCCCAACGGGTGCACCATCAAGCCCGATCGTTACCCGCCGGTAACAGATGTCGGGCCCGGCGCAGGGCCGCCAGTTCGTCACCGGTGAGCCGCGCCCATCCACCTCGAGGAGGAACCCGTGCAGGATCGGTTGAACAACCAGGGTCGTACCCGGTGGCGGCGGTTCGCCGCGATGATGGTGCCCGCCACAGCCGCCGCCGGCGCCATCCTGTTCGGTATGTCGACCGGCGCGATCGCGTCCGACATCACGGTCTCCGGGCAGACTTTCAAGATCGGCGCCGAGCGCCTCGAAGGCGATGGCTTCAAGCAGTACGGCGGCATCGTCCGGGAGAAGGGCAAGGACGGAAAAGCCGGTCAGGTCCACCCGATCGCGCTTTCCGAGATCAGCAGCGCCGAGCTGTACAGCCTCTGCCAGTCCGTCCGCGCCGACCTGCCGGGCCTGCCGGTGGTGCTCACCATCAACGCCGGTGAGGGCAAGGAACCCGCCCGCGCCAAGGACCTGCTGATCGCGATGGACTCGTTGGGCGGCAACGCGACCTTCACCAACATCAAGATCGGTCGGGACGCCACCGACCTGAACCCGACGGCGCAGGCCGGCTCGTTCGGCCAGAACTCCGACCACGTCACCATCACCAACCTGCAGCAGGTGTCCCGCTACACCACCGCGGCCACGTTCAACCTGGTGGGGCTTCGGTTGAAGGTCAACGTGGGCGACGACGCCAAGGGCAAGGAGTGCTTCTGAGGTGAGCCGAGACCCGCGGTGCGCCACCGCCGCGGGTCCGGCCCGTGTCCCCGTCCCCACGTGGCCAGGAGGAGCACGTGACAACCGCGAACCCGTCCCACGCCCGGCCCGGCGGTGCGGCTCAGGCGTGGCGGCTCTTCCGCCGCTGGCAGCGCAGTCGACCGTTCGCCGGCGGTCTGCTCACCGCCCTGGCCGGGCTGGAGATGTTTGCGTCCACCCGGATGACTCTCAACGGCCTCAGCTTCCACAGTGGGGCGAGCGGCCTGCTCTCGCTGCTGATCCCGGTCATCCTGGTCACCTGCGGTCTGCTGCTGTGGTTCACCCCGGCGCAGCGCCTGTTCTATTCGATCGTCGCGGCGGTCACCGCGGTCTACTCGCTGATCGGGCTCAACCTCGGCGGCTTCTTCGTCGGTCTGCTGCTCGGCATCGTCGGCAGTGCGCTCGCCTTCGCCTGGACGCCGACCACACCACAGGCTGGCGTCGAGCCGGCTGGCGGTGAGCGGTCGGGGGCCGAGCCGGCTGGTGTTGAGCGGTCGGATGCCGAGCGGGCCGATCTTCCGACGGCGGACCGGGCGTCCGACGGCGGCGCGCCGCCCGCGCGGCCGGGACCACCGACTGATCCCCACCGGGCGTTCGGCATCGTCATCGTGGTGCTCGGTCTGGCCGCCGGTGGGCTGGCCATCCAACCCCGAGTGGTGCGGGCCGCCCCGGGCCGACCCGCCCCGACCGCCTGCCCCACCCCGTCCCGGGATGCCAGCCCGTCACCCAGCCGCAGCCCAGCCACGCCGACTCCGAGCCCGGACCGGGACGGCAACGTGATCACCGACATCCTGGACGGACTCGGCGATCTGCTCAGTGGTGGACGCAGTGCGGTGACCCCGACGCCGTCGACGAGCCCGGCCGCCCCGCCTACCGCACAGCCGGCCGGCACGCCGACGGGCCGCCCTGGCACCTGCTCGTCGCCGGCCCCGGGCGGGCCGGGTACGGCGACCCCCGACAGGCCGGGCGAACCAGCCCCGGGCGGGCTGGGTACGCCGACCCCCGACCGGCCGGGCACGGTGGAGCCGGGTAAACCGCTGCCCCGGATCGCCGCCGACCCGAGCCTGCCGACCGTGGCGCAGACGCCGTCCAAGCTCACCGGGTCGTCGGTCCGGATGACCGGGCTGCGGTTCGAGGGGATCATCGACCTGCACACCGTGCACGGCGACCTCAAGGTGCTGAAGTTCAGCATGCGTGAGGCGGTGACCGACGACTTCCTGCTGAGCGCCGACGGCCCCGCCGGGCGCAACCAGCGGTACGCGACGGACCGGCTGACCGTCAGCGGCGACGTGGCGTTCTATGCCACCCGGTTCGTCGGCCGGCTGCTCGGCATCAAGATCACCCTGACGCCGGATCTGCCGCTGCCGGACGGCATTCCGGTCACCTCGCCCATCCCGATCACGTTCACCGACCCGGTGATCGACCTGGCGTACGTCACCAGTGACACGCTGACCGCGCGACCGGCGTTGGCGCTCACCCTCGGCTGAGCGCACGGCTGCGCACGGCGGCGGACTCGTCGTACCGCCGGCGCGCGCAGCCGCGGCCCGTCAGAGCCGAGCCAGCGCCTGGCGCAGCGGGTCGAGGCCCAACCCGCCCAGGTCCAGCGCCTGCCGGTGGAACTCCCGCAGGTTGAAATCCGCGCCCTTGCGGGCCTTGGCGTCCTCGCGGGCCTGGAGCCAGATCCGCTCACCCACCTTGTACGACGGCGCCTGCCCCGGCCAGCCGAGATAGCGGTTCAGCTCGAAGCGCAGATTCTCGTTCGGCACCCGGCAGTGCGCCCGCATGAACTCCCAGCCCAACTCGGGCGTCCACCGCTCGCCCGGGTGGAAGCCGAACGGATTGTCCTTGGGGATCTCCAGCTCCAGGTGCATGCCGATGTCGACGATCACCCGTGCGGCACGCATCGCCTGGCCGTCGAGCATGCCCAGTTTGTCGCCCGGGTCGTCCAGGTAGCCCAGCTCGTCCATCAGCCGCTCCGAGTAGAGCGCCCAGCCCTCGCCGTGCCCGGAGACCCAGCAGAGCAGTCGCTGCCAGCGGTTGAGCAGGTCGGCCCGGACGGCGGTCTGCGCCACCTGGAGGTGATGACCGGGCACACCCTCGTGGAAGACCGTGGTCACCTCTCGCCAGGTGGAGAAGTCGGTGATGCTCTGCGGCACCGCCCACCACATCCGGCCCGGGCGGGAGAAGTCCTCACTGGGGCCGGTGTAGTAGATGGCGCCGTCGCTTGTCGGAGCGAGGCAGCACTCGATGCGCCGGACCTGCTCCGGGATGTCGAAGTGGGTGCCGTGCAGCTCGGCGATCGCCTTGTCGGCGAGGGCCTGCATCCAGTCCCGGAACGCCTCCTTGCCCTGGATGGTCCGCGCCGGGTCGGCGTCCAGCTTGGCCACGGCCTCGTCGACGGTGGCACCGGAGCCCGCGATGCGCCCCGCGACGATTCGCATCTCCGCTTCCAGGCGGGCCAGCTCCGCGAAGCCCCAGGCGTACGTCTCGTCGAGGTCGATCTTGGCGCCGAGGAAGTACTGCGAGGCGAGCTCGTAGCGCTCCCGTCCGGCGGCCTGCTTGTCCCGCCCGTGCGGGGCCAACTCGGTACGCAGGAACTGGCCGAACTCGGCGGTCGCCGCGGTCGCCGCCGCCGCGCCCCGACGCAGCTCCGCGCCGAGCGAGCCTTCCGCGCCCAGCCGCTCGACCAGCCCGTGGAAGAAGTTGTCCTGGGTCGGGTCGACCCAGACGTCGCACTGCTTGGCCACCTCGACCAGCTGCACCTTGGAGCTGACCTGACCGGCGGCGAGGGCCTCCCGGAGGGTGACCTTGTAGTTCTCCAGCGCGCCGGCGAAGCCGTTGAGCCGGGCGGCGATGTTCGCCTGCTCGTCGCTGGTCGCGGTCGGCATCAGGTCGAACACCATGCGGATCTCGTGCAGCCCGCTCTCGATCACGCTGATGCCGCTTGTCGTCTCGCCGGCGTCGTACCGGGCCAGGTCCAGGCCGAGCCGTTCCTGCATGGACTCCTTGGCGATCCGCTCGGACTCCGTCTGCGGTTCGGTCACCTCAAGCTCGGCGAGCGTCCGGCGGGTGAGGTCCGCGCGTGCCCGGTAACCCTCGGGTGAGAGGTCGTCGAGCTGGTCTTCATGGCCGGCGATGCCGACGAAGGTCGCGCCGGTAGGGCTCAACGGCGCCCACTCGGCCACGTAACGGTTGGCGATTTCATCGATTCGTCCCACGCTGCGACCCTACGTGACCACCCCGCCCCCGTGTCGACGACGTTTGTCGTGTTCAGGCCACCGACGTGACGAGCGGCGCAACGTCCGAAAGACGCGCGACTTTGTCGGGGGGTTCCGGCAGAGTGTCAGGGGTGACTGCCGATATCACTCCTGACAAGGCGCCGGTTCGCGCCTGGCTGCCGGGCTTCGTCGCCCTCGCCGCGATCTGGGGTTCCAGCTTCCTGTTCATCAAGGTCGGGGTGGCCGAGTTGCACCCCGTCCAGCTCACCCTCTACCGGGTCGTCGCCGGCGCGTTGACCCTGCTGGTCGTCCTCGCCGTGCTGCGTGACCGGCTGCCCCGCGAGCCCCGGATCTGGGCACACCTGACCGTCGTCGCCGCGTTCGGCGTGGCCGTGCCGTTCACCCTGTTCGGCTACGGCGAGCAGCGGGTCGAGTCGATGCTCGCCGGCATCTGGAACGCCACCACGCCCCTGATCGTGCTGCCGCTGGCGGTGCTGGTCTTCCGCACCGAGCGGCTGACCGTGCGCCGCGCGATCGGGCTCGGGCTCGGCTTCCTCGGGGTGCTGGTGGTGCTGGGGGTCTGGGAGGGCATCGGCGGAGCGCACTTCACCGGGCAGCTGATGTGCTTCGGCGCGGCCGCCTGCTACGGCGTCGCCATTCCGTACCAGAAGCGGTTCGTCGCCGGTAGCACGCACTCCGGCCTGTCGCTCTCCGCTGCCCAGCTGCTGCTCGCCGCCGCGCAACTGGCCATCGTCACCCCGTTCGTCGCGGGCCTGCCGCCGCTGCCCACCGAGTTGTCGGCGGGGGTGCTCGGCAGCGTGTTGACCCTCGGCGCGCTCGGTACGGGGCTCGCCTTCGTCATCAACATGCGCAACATCCGGGTGGCTGGCGCGAGCACCGCGTCCACAGTCACGTACCTGATTCCGATCTTCGCGGTGCTGATCGGCGCCGTGGCGCTCGACGAGCGGCTCAACTGGCACCAGCCGGTCGGGGCGCTCATCGTGCTGCTCGGGGTCGCTGTCGCGCAGGGTGTGTTCGGGCGTCGGAAGCCCCGCCCGGTGGTCGGCGTCGGCGCTCCCGCCGCTCCCGCCGCCGAACCCGCCCGCCACTGAGGGCCGCCGAGCCCGCCCGCCACTGAGGGCTGCCGAGCCCGCCCGCCACTGAGGGGCGCCGAGCCCGCCCGCCAGTGAGGGCCGCCGCCTGGCCGACGGAAGTGACGCCGGTCAGGATCGGTTGTGCGTCCAGGCCACCAGTTGCTCCGCCGGCCAGGTGTTGACCACCGCGTCGGCGGGGACGCCGCAGAGGGCGGCCCGCTCACAGCCGAACCGCTGCCAGTCGAGTTGGCCGGGCGCGTGCGCGTCGGTGTTGATGGCGAACCGGCAGCCAGCCTCCAGCGCACGACGGATGAGACGCTTCGGCGGATCCTGCCGTTCCGGCCGAGAGTTGATCTCGACGGCGGTGTCGTGCTCGGCGCAGGCGGCGAAGACGGCATCCGCGTCGAAGTCGCTCTCGGCCCTGGTCCGGGCGCGGTGGCCCCGATCGCCCGGACCGGTCACCCCGGCCGGGCGGGACGAGACCATCCGGCCGGTGACGTGACCGAGGATGTCCAGGTGCGGGTTGGCGACCGCGGTCAGCAGGCGACGGGTCATCTTCGACCGCTCGTCCTTGAGGCCGCTGTGCACCGAGCCGACCACCACGTCCAGCCGGGCCAGCAGCTCGTCGTCCTGGTCGAGGGAGCCGTTGGCGAGGATGTCCACCTCGATGCCGGTGAGGATCCGGAAGCCCTCGGGCAGCGCCGCGTTGACCTGCGCCACGTGGTCGAGCTGCCGGCGCAGGCGGGCGGCGGTCAGCCCTCGGGCCACCGTCAGCCGTGGCGAGTGGTCGGTAAGCACCAGATATTCGTGGCCCAACTCGACAGCGGCCAGCGCCATCTCCTCGATCGGCGAGCCGCCGTCGGACCAGTCCGAGTGGGTGTGGCAGTCGCCCTTCAGGGCGGCGCGCAGCGCCGTGGCCTCGGCATCCAGGTCACTGCCCTCGGTCGCCACCAGCCGGCGCAGGTAGACCGGCTCCGCACCGGCCAGCGACTCCGCCACGCACCGGGCCGTCACGTCGCCGACACCGGCCAGCTCGGTGAGCGTGCCGTTGCCGGCCCGCGTGGCCACCTCGGTCGCCGGCAGACCCGCCAACGCCGTCGCCGCCGACCGGAACGCCCGTACCCGGTACGTCGCCTCGTTCGCCCGCTCCAGCAGGAACGCGATGCGGCGCAGGTCGGCGATGGGGTCCCGGGCCTTCATCCCACCGAACCTAGTCGCTGCGGGACCGGTCAGGGAGCCTTCGGGCAGCCGTGTTTGCGCTGCCATGCGACGACCTCGGCGGCCGGTTCCCGATTGCCGCCACCCCGCCACGAATCCAGGTACCGCGCCGGCCAGAGCACGCCGCGCCGGATCCACCAGCCGTCCTTGCCGGCACACGGTGGCGAGATGCCGAAGTGCACGTGGCAGACGTTGTTGGCGTTGCCGGTGCGTCCCACCTTGCCGAGCTGCTGCCCGGCGCGGACCCGCACCCCGGCGTCGACGCCGCTGGACACGACGCTCAGGTGCGAGCCGTAGTAACGCACCCCGTCGTCGCCGAGCAGAGAGACCGACAGGCCGCCGTTCTCCGGGCCCTGCGGCCCACGCTTGGTGTACCGGTCGACGCGACTGACCTCCAGCACCGTCCCGTCGGTCACCGCGACGAACTGTTCACCGCAGTCGGCGAAGAGATCCGTGGCGGGGTACGCGCCGTGTGTCGGGTGGTAGTCCACGTTGCCGGCGCGTACCGGAAAGACATGCCGCAGCCCGCCGCGCGGTGCCGTCGCCGAGGGGCTGGCCGACGGCGACGGCTTCGGGCGGGCCGGGCCGGTCGGCGTCGGCGCGGCCGTCGGCGGCACCGGCTGGTCGGCGGTCGCCCAGACCGCCGACGGCGTCCGTGGGGCGCTGTCGGGCGCCACCCCCGGCCGGGTGGTCGCGCAGCCGGCGGCCAGCACCGGGGCGAGAAGCAGCAGGATCGGGTACGCCGGACGCGCGTGGCGGCTGATCGTCGGCGAGGGCATCGGGTCATCCTCGCAGAGCCGGTACCGTGAGCACGAGCGGCGCGCACGTGAGGAAGGGGCAGCGACGGTGACCATCGCCAGACCCGATCCTGGCCCCGATCCTGGTGCCGCCGCGCACCAGGTGGCACGTCTCCCGTCGGGGCTCTTCCCGGCCGGGCCCCCGTCCCGCCCCACCTACCGCGAGCCGCACCCGGTCACCGGCGGTGGGGTCGCCACCGGCGGTGGCGCGGCGGCCACCTGGCTGCTGCTGTTCGGCCTGCTCGGCACCGATGTGACAAGCTACGCGTGGTGGACGGTGCTGGCGGGCCTGCTGGCGTGGCTGACCGCGCTGGTGCTGGTTCGCTACGGCGACCGTGGGGTTGCCACCGGGGTGGCCATCGTCACGGCGGGTGGTTGGAGCATCGCCGCTGCCGTGGTGGCGGTCCGCTGGGCCACCAGCGGGGACTGGCCGCTGTGGTGATCGGGGCGCCGCGGCCGACTGCGCCGCGTGCCCGGTTGGCTGCGTAGCGAACGCCGTCTTGACGTGGCCGCCGAGACTCGGCACGCTCGGGACCATGGCCTGGACCACCCCGCGACAGGACCCCGATCGCAGTCGCCGCCGCCTGCAGTTGCTTGCCGAGTTGGCGGGCGCCCGCGCGGTCCGTCAGCGCAGCCGACCGCAGCGGCAGCGCACCGAGCGTCTACGCCAGCTCATCGCTACCCGCCGTCGAGTAGCCGGCTGATCCGACTTTGTCAGGAATGACCGCCCCTTCGGGGCGTTGACGAGTCGCCTGCCGACCCGACCGGCTAACGTGCACGCGTAACGAGTCGACGCAGTGTCGAGGGCTATTGGGGGGACCGTGTCGTACTTCGCTGCGGCCGTGGTGCGCGACGACAGTGGCTGGACCGCCGCCGAGGTCAGTCTGCGTGGCGCCACCGACATCGACGAGGTCGCCGAGCGGCTGCGTGACGTCGACCAGGAGGCCGACGTGTCGCTGCTCTTCGTCGAGGCCGATGACGCGTACCTGGTGATCCTGCGTCTCGACGAGGGCGAGGATCTGCGGGTGTTCGGTTCGGATTCCGCGTACGCCGAGGAGTCCCAGCTGGGTTCGCTGCTGGTCGGTGACCTGAAGACCTCGGTCACCGGGCTCGACGGCGACGAGGAACCACGCCCGGCGACCAGCGGTGACGAGGAGAGCGAGCAGCCCGTCGTCGACCCGGAGGCCGATCCGGTGGGTGAGGCCGACCTGCTGGCCAACCTGGGCATCTCCGCGCAGAAGCTGCTCGCCCTGTGCACGCACGAGGGGATGCTGCCGGCGGATGTCACCGCCGAGATCTGCCAGGTGCTCGGCTGCGTCGACGAGGTCGAGGAGTTGCGTGAGGTCTGAGCCGGCCGACGCCACCGACCCGGCGCTGGAGACGATTCGGCCGGGGCAGCCGACTCCCGGTGCGGTGGGGCGTGCCGGACCGGGCGCGCACGAGGGCCTGGCCGACCCGGGTGAGGTCGGCCGCCGGCAGCGGCACGAGCTGTGGATGCGCCGTGCCCTGGAGGTCGCCGTCACCGGCGTCGCCGGCGCTGCGGCAGGCGCCACCGACGTGGATGACGTGCCGGTGGGGGCGGTGCTCTACGGGCCGGACGGGACCGAGTTGGCCAGCGGACGCAACGAACGGGAGCTGTCCGGCGACCCGACCGCGCACGCCGAGGTGCTGGCCCTGCGCCGGGGCGCCGAGCGGGCCGGTCGGTGGCGGCTGGACGGCTGCACCCTGGTGGTCACCCTGGAACCGTGCACCATGTGCGCGGGGGCGCTGGTGCTGGCCCGGGTCTCCACCGTCGTCTTCGGCGCGTGGGAACCCAAGACCGGCGCGGCCGGATCGCTCTGGGACGTGCTCCGCGACCGCCGGCTCAACCATCGACCCGAGGTCTACGGCGGCGTCCTGGAGGCCGAGACCGCCGCCGTCCTGCGCGCCTTCTTCCGCTGAGAACACCCGCCCTGATCGCCCCGGCGGTCAGGCCACGGGCAGGGTGACAGTGACGATCAGGCCGCCCGCCGGGCGGGGCTGCGCGTCGACGGTGCCGCCGTGTGCGCGGGCCACCGCGCGGACGATGGACAACCCCAACCCGAAGCCCCGCGCACCGGCGACCCGCTCCCGCGACAGCCGGCGGAACGGCTGGAACATCGTTTCGATGTCGTAGCCGGCGATCGCCGGACCGGTGTTTGTCACAGTCAGGGTGGCCTGGCCGTCGGTCAGGCCGGTGCGAACCTCGACCCAACCGTCGGTGGGCAGGTTGTGCCGCACCGCGTTCTCCACCAGGTTGAAGGCGAGCCGTTCCACAAGCACCGGGTCGCCGCTGACCGGGGCCGGTGCCAGCGACCGACGCACCGGGACCTGGGGTGCCTGCCTCCCCGCCTGATCGATGACGTGCGCGCAGACCTCGGCCAGGTCGATAGGCGTACGCTCGGTCAGCTCGTTCTCCGAGTCGGCCAGGGTCAGCAGGCCGTCGATCAGCCGCTCGTGCCGCTCGTTGATCGCCAGCAGCGACTCGCCCAGCCGACGCGTTTCCGCCGAGGCGTCCGGCCGGCTGACCGCCAGCTCCACCAGGGCCCGGTTGAGCGCCAGCGGGGTACGCAGCTCGTGCGAGGCGTTCGCCACGAACCGGCGTTGCCCGTCGAAGGAGCGGTCCAACCGTTCCAGCATCTCGTCGAACGTGTCGGCGAGTTCGCGTACCTCGTCGCGCGGGCCGGTGAGCGCGATCCGCTCGTGCAGGCCCCGGCCGGCGGTGTCCGCGCCGGCGATCCGCCGGGCCGTGCCGGTGATCTGATGCAGTGGCTGCAACGCCCGGCCGGCGAGCAACCAGCCGAAGGCGATGGCCACCACCGACACCACGACCAACGCGATGCCGCCCTGGGTGAGCAGCGACTCCAACGCGCTGCGCTTCGCTTCGTCCTGTACCTCCTGCATCAGGGCGCGCAGGTTGTCGATGTTCTGCCCGCTGGGCGTCGTGGGGGTGGTCTTCGGCAGGTCCCGCAGGCTCACCCCGAACGGCTGCGGCATGCGCTGATCCACGAGCACGTACGTGACGGCCAGGAGGACCACGCCGGCCAGCAGGAAGAGCCCGCCGTAGATCAGGGTGAGTCGGGCGCGGATGGTCAGGCGCTTCATCGGATCTGATACCCCGTTCCGGGCACCGTCTCGATCACCGGCGGGTCGCCGAGCTTGCGGCGCAGCTTCATCACGGTGACCCGAACGACATTGGTGAACGGGTCGATGTGCTCGTCCCAGGCACGTTCCAGCAGCTCCTCGGCGGAAACCACAGCGCCGTCGGCGCGCAGCAACTCGACGAGCACCGCGAACTCCTTGCGGGACAGCGCCACGTGCCGGTCGTCCCGGCGTACCTCGTGCCGGGCCGGGTCGAGCTGGATACCGGCGCGACGCAGCGTCGGCGGGGCCGCCGGGCGGGCCCGCCGGGTCAGCGCGTGCACCCGCGCCGACAGCTCGACCAGGGCGAACGGCTTGGTCAGGTAGTCGTCGGCGCCGAGCGCCAACCCCGCCACCCGCTCCCGGACCGCCGCCGCCGCGGTCAGCATCAACACCCGGGTCTCCCCGCCCGCGTCCACGATCGCCCGGCACACGTCGTCGCCGTGCACCACCGGCAGGTCCCGGTCCAGGACCACCACTGCGTACTCGTTGACACCGAGCCGCTCCAGCGCGGCGTCACCGTCGTACGCCACGTCGACCGCGAACGACTCCCGACGCAGCCACTCCGCGATGGCGTCCGCCAGCACTGTCTCGTCCTCGACCACCAGCACTCTCACCCCTCCATGGTCCTCGGGGTGCGGTAACGGCGGCATAACCGCCGACGGTAACGCCGGGGATACGCCCGCTGCCGTGCACTGGGTGCCGACGTCCGACGAGTCGCGTCGGACCCACAGCGGAGGTGGACACCATGCGGCGGCAGATGCTCGCGATACCTGTCCTGCTCGCCCTGGCGCTGGCCGGGTGCGGCGCGGGAGGCGACGACGGCGGCGGGGTGGCGACCGCCGGCGGGGCGACGACCAACGCCACGGCGAGCGGCACGCCGGTCAGCGATTCAGACAAACAGCTCGCCTTCGCCCGGTGCATGCGGGAGAACGGGGTGGACATGCCCGACCCGGAGGCGGGCGGTCGCCCCGGCTTCCGGTTCGGCGCGGACGTGGATCAGCAGAAGGTCCAGGCTGCCATGGAGAAGTGCCAGGACAAGCTGCCCAACGGTGGGCAGGGACCGCAGCTCAACCCCGAGCAGGCCGAGCAGATGCGCACGCTGGCCACGTGCATGCGGGAGAACGGGGTGCCGGACTTCCCGGACCCGGACGCCGACGGGCGGGTCCGGATCGGGGTGGGGGACAACGCGATCGACATCGGCGACCCGGCAATGAAGGCCGCGCTGGAGAAGTGCCGGCAGCACGCGCCGCAGTTCGGGGGTGGCCGATGACCGGCGTCTCCCGACGCGCGCGGCTGCGCGCCGCCGTCATCGGCGGCGTCGTGCTGCTTGTCGCCGCCGTGGGCGTGAGCGCCGCAGTGGGCTTCGGCGGCGGCGGAGACCGTGCCGAGGCCGGCAACGCACCACCGGCCACCGCGACTGTCACCCGGCAGACCCTCGCCGACTCGGAGACCGCCGAGGGCGAGCTGGGGTACGGCGCGACGCGTACCGCCACGGCGAAGCTCAGCGGCACCGTCACCGCGTTGCCGCCGACCGGGTCGACGGTGCAGCGGGGCCGGGCGCTCTACTCGGTCGACAACGAGGAGGTGGTGCTCCTCTACGGCGGGTTGCCCGCGTACCGGACCCTCGCCCCCGGGGTGGAGGGTGCCGACGTCGCGCAGTTCGAGCGGAACCTCAAGGCGTTGGGCTACACCGGCTTCACTGTCGACGACGAGTACACCGGCGCCACCGCCGACGCCGTCCGGGACTGGCAGGATGACCTCGGCCTGGCCGAGACCGGTCGGGTCGAGCCGGGGCGGATCGTGTACGCCGACCGGGAGGTCCGGGTGGAGAGCCACCAGGCGGACGTCGGCGATCTCACGCAACCCGGCCAGGCGGTGCTCGCCTACACCGGCACGAGCCGCCTGGTCACCGTCGAGTTGGACGTGGACGACCAGCGACTGGCGAAGCGGAACGCGAAGGTCACAGTGCGGCTGCCGGACGGCCGGACGGTGGCGGGCACGGTCAGCACGATCGAGACCGTCATCCAGGCCGGTACCGCCGCAGCCAACGGGCAGTCCGGTGACGCCGAGACGAAGATCGAGGTGACAGTCGCCGTCGCCGACCCGAAGGCGCTCGCCGGCTTCGACCAGGCCAGCGCCGACGTCGTATTCACCGCCGCGGAGCGCCAGGACGTTCTCACAGTGCCGGTGTCGGCGCTTCTCGCGCTAGCCGAGGGCGGCTACGGCGTACAGATCGCCGAGGGAGAAGCGAGCCGGATCGTCGCCGTGACCACTGGGCTGTTCGCCGACGGCCGGGTGGAGGTCACCGGCGCGAACGTCACCGAGGGCACGACGGTGGTGGTGCCGACATGACCGGCGAGGTGATCGTCCTCGACCGGGTCAGCAAACGGTACGCCGGCGACGTTGTCGCGTTGGACGACGTGTCGTTGCGGATCGGCCACGGCGAGCTGGTGGCGATCGTCGGCCCGTCCGGGTCGGGCAAGTCGACGATGCTGCACCTGATCGGCACCCTGGACCGGCCGTCGTCGGGCAGCGTGCTCATCGACGGGTACGACGCGGCGAAGCTGACCGACCGGGAGTTGTCCGCCCTGCGGGCCACCCGGATCGGCTTCGTCTTCCAGCAGTTCCACCTGGCCCCCGGCGTCCCGATCGTGGACAACGTGGCCGACGGGTTGCTCTACTCCGGCGTACCCCTGCGGCGGCGGCGCGAACGCGCGGAGGCCGCGCTGGTCCGGGTCGGCCTGGGCCACCGGCTCGGGCACCGGCCGCACGAGCTTTCCGGCGGCGAACGGCAGCGGGTGGCCGTGGCGCGGGCGGTGGTCGGCGAGCCGGCGGTGCTGCTGGCCGACGAGCCGACCGGCAACCTGGACTCCGTTTCCGGTGCCGGGGTGTTGGAGCTGCTGCACGAGCTGCACCGGTCCGGTACCACCGTCGTGGTGATCACCCACGACCGGGAGATCGCGGAGGGGCTGCCCCGGCAGGTGCGGATGCGCGACGGCGCGGTGCGGCACGATTCGGCCGGTACGCCGGGCGGGGTCGGCTGATGGCGACGTTGACCCCGGCCCGGCTGGGACCGGCGGACATCCTGCGGGTGGGCGGGGTGGGGCTGCGGACCCGTCCGCTACGGGCGTTCCTCTCCGCGCTGGGCATCGCCATCGGTATCGCCGCGATGATCGCGGTCGTCGGGATCTCGTCGTCGTCCCGGGCGGAGCTGGACCACGCGCTCGACGCGCTCGGCACCAACCTGCTCACCGTCGAGCCGGGCAGCACCCTGTTCGGGGCGGACGCCCAACTGCCCGAGGAGTCGATCGTCATGATCGGGCGGATCGGCCCGGTGACCGAGGTGTCCGCGACCGGGCAGGTCGCCGATGCGAAGGTCTACCGTTCGGACCGGATCCCGGCCGCGGAGACCGGCGGCATC
This sequence comes from Micromonospora sp. NPDC005215, assembly GCF_040607915.1. Taxonomy (NCBI): domain Bacteria; kingdom Bacillati; phylum Actinomycetota; class Actinomycetes; order Micromonosporales; family Micromonosporaceae; genus Micromonospora; species Micromonospora sp. NPDC005215. Next base: position 31,932 of record NZ_JBEXHQ010000016.1, read on the forward strand.
GCCACCAGGGCAGCCCGGCTGGACCTGCTCGGCACGGTCGGGGCGGAACTGACCAGCGGTACCTGGCTCAACGAGGCAACCGCCCACTATCCGACGGTGGTGCTCGGTGCCACCGCGGCACAACGGCTCGGGATCATCGCGGCCGACCCGCAGGTGCAGGTGTGGTTGGGTGGGCGATCCTTCACAGTGGTCGGCGTCCTCGCCGCCGCGCCGCTCGCGCCGGAGCTGGACACCTCGGCGTTGGTCGGCTGGCCGGCGGCAACCGACTACCTGGGCTTCGACGGGCACCCCACCACCATCTACACCCGGGCGCAGGAGTCACAGGTCGAGGCGGTCCGCTCGGTGCTCGGCGCTACCGCGAACCCGGAAGCGCCGAACGAGGTCGAGGTGTCCCGTCCCTCGGACGCGCTCGCCGCCGCCGAGGCGACCGACGACGCGTTCACCGGGCTGCTGCTGGGCCTCGGCGCGGTCGCCCTGCTGGTCGGCGGGGTCGGCGTGGCGAACACCATGGTGATCTCGGTGCTGGAACGGCGGGCCGAGATCGGCCTGCGCCGTTCGCTGGGCGCGACCCGTGGCCAGGTGCGGACCCAGTTCCTCGCCGAATCGCTGCTGCTCTCCGCGCTCGGCGGGATCGGCGGGGTGGTGCTGGGCATCCTGGTCACCTCGGGGTACGCGTTCTCCCAGGACTGGCCGACAGTGGTGCCGGCCTGGGCGATGCTCGGCGGGGTGGGCGCGACAGTGGTCATCGGCGGTTTGGCGGGCCTCTACCCGGCGGTGCGGGCCGCCCGCCTCGCGCCGACGGAGGCGCTGGCCGCGGTCTGACTGGGCGTGGCGCGGGCCGGCCTGGCGTGGCGGCTTGGGCCTGGCGCGGGTCGGGCTGGCGTGGCGGTCTGGGCCGGCGTGGCGGTCTGCGCTGGTGTGGCGCGGGTCGGGCCGGGTCTGGGCTGGCGTGGCGCGGGTCGGGCTGGCGTGGCGGCTTGGGCCTGGCGTACTGCCGAGAGCGATATGACTCAGAGGTATATTTATACCTCTGAGTCATACCGCTCTCGGCAGTGACACCGCCCCGTCGGGACGGGTCAGGCGATGATCGTGTCCAGGGCGATCTCGACCATCTGGCTGAAGGTCTGCTCCCGCTCCTCGGACGTGGTCTTCTCGCCGGTCTTGATGTGGTCGCTGACGGTCAGCACGGTCAGCGCGCGGGCCTTGAACCGGGCGGCGATCGTGTAGAGCGCCGCCGACTCCATCTCCACCGCCAGCACGCCGTAGTCGGCGAGGGTGTCGTAGAGGTCCGGCCGGTCCGTGTAGAAGGCGTCCGCCGCCAGGATCGGCCCGACGTGCATGGTGATGCCGCGCCGCTCGGCCACCTCGACCGAGGTACGCAGCAGCCCGAAGTCGGCCACCGGGGCGTAGTCGATCAACCCGTCGAAGCGCATCCGGTTCATGTTCGAGTCGGTCGACGACCCGATCGCGGCCACCACGTCGCGCAACTGGAGGTCGGTGCTGAGGGCGCCGCAGGAGCCGACCCGGATCAGCGTCTTCACGCCGTACTCGTTGATCAACTCGTGGGCGTAGATGGAGGCCGACGGCATGCCCATGCCGGAGCCCTGGACGGAAACCTCGACGCCGTTCCAGCGGCCGGTGAAGCCCAGCATGCCCCGAACCGTCGAGTAGCAGGTGGCGCCCTCGAGGTAGGTCTCCGCGATCCACTTGGCCCGCAGCGGGTCGCCCGGCATCAGGACCCGCTCGGCAATCTCGCCCGGCTTCGCGCCGATGTGCGTACTCATGGCAAAGATCCTGCCAGGCCGGCCCGGGCGATACCGGTTCGGCGTCCGAACCGGCGGTCCTGTACCCTCGTCGGCGGTGGCGTGTCCGAGCGGCCTAAGGAGCACGCCTCGAAAGCGTGTGAGGGTTAACGCCCTCCGAGGGTTCAAATCCCTCCGCCACCGCTCATGAAGTGCAGAAACGCCCGGTTGATCCGCGAGGATCAGCCGGGCGTTTTCGGTAGGTTGACCAGTTAAGAGGCCCGACTGGTCGGAGTTCGTTCAGGGACGCCATGGCGGGCAATCTATCGAGCGCCGGCCAGCGGCGGGGGGCTGCGGCCTGGGCCACGAGCTGGACAGTCGGGTGACCGGGAACGAGGCTGTTCGAGAGCAGGTGACGCTCGGCGGGCGCGGGACCGCGGGTTAGCGACCCGCCTGGGCAGCTGCCGCCACGAACGAACCGGGTCCGTCATCGTTCGAGCAGCCCCGCCACCCCGTCGAGCAGGCGTTGCAGGCCGAACTCGAAGAGACTGTCGACGTTGAGGTCGATCTCCGACCGGGACAGCCGCGCCAGGTGCGGAAACTCGCCGGCGGTGAGCAGACCGGTCAACACCTCGGCCTGCGTCACCATCCACTCGTCGTCGGTCAGACCGGTGTCCTGTTCCGCCTCGGCCCCCTGTTGCAGGTTCACCGCTGTGCCGCGTACGTGATTGGCTAGGGCGACCACCAGATGGAGTTGGGTGTGCTGGTCCATGTCGTGCCCGGCGAGGGCGCGCAGAGCCCACTCGGTGTGCGCGACGGCGTGCGGCGCCATCAGCGGACGGGTCAGCGAGATCACCTGGGCCAGCCAGGGATGCCGGCGGTAGATCGACCACTGAAGCCGGCAGAGCAGCTCCAACTGGGCTCGCCACCCGACCGGGAGCGCGCGGGGCAGACGGTGGGCGGCGAACGCGGCGTCCGCCATCAGCAGCAGAAGCTGCTCCTTGCCCCGCACCTGCCGGTACAGCGACATGGTCGGCACGTCCAGTTCGGTGGCGATACGCCGCATGCTCAGCCCGGCCAACCCCTCGGCGTCGGCGATCTCGGTGGCGGTGCGTACCACCTGGTCGCGGGTCGCCCCTCGGGCCGGACGCCGACGTGCGTCGACCCGCGCGGCCCGACCGGCCGGCGTCGACTCGGGGCCGGTCACCACCATGCCGACGCCGGGGACCGCCCGGACCAGTTCCTCCTGACGGAGCAGGGTGAGCGCCCGGCTGGCGGTCGCCATGGCGACTCCCCACTCCCGGACGATCTGGCGGGTCGACGGCACCCGGTCGCCGGGGCTCAACTCGCCCGCGGTGATGCGCCGCCGCAGCTCCCCCACGATGCGCAGATAGGGAGGAGTGGACTCGTCGAACTTGGTCACGCTGTGCCTCCCGACGGTCGCCAGTGACCGTAGCGCACTAGAGCGCCGACAGCCGCCCCCGTCGCTGGCCTCCGGTCGCACGGGCCGGCGTACTAGAGCTCTCTGGGCGATCGATTGACGGATCGGCATGCTCACCGCAGACGGCTCGTACGCCGTACCGGCTTCGACCAACGAGGAGAGTCATGACCAGGATCCCGTACCCCCGGTGGGCCGTCGCGATGGTCGCGGCCACGCTCCTCGCGCCGGCGCTGACCGCCGGCCCGGCCGCGGCGGCCGACGACCGCCGGAGCGCGGTCGTCGTCCGAACCGACCAGGGCGCGGTACGCGGCACCGTCTCGGCGAACCACCTGTCGTTCCAGGGGATTCCGTACGCCCGTCCGCCGCTGGGCGCGTTGCGCTGGGCCCCACCGCAGCCGGGTCCGGTCTGGACCGGCGTCCGCGACGCGACGAGGCCGGGTGCTGCCTGCGCCCAACTGCAGGGGCTGCCGATGGACCGCCCCTCGGCGGCCGAGGACTGCCTCCACCTGAACGTCACGACCCCGCGTACCGCCGCGCGAACGCCCCGACCGGTGCTGGTGTGGCTGCACGGCGGGGACTTCCGGTTCGGCAGGGGAGACCTGTACGACGGGCAGCGACTGGCGGCCGACGGCGACGTCGTCGTGGTCACTGTGAACTACCGGCTCGGCGCGCTCGGGTTCCTGGCGCATCCGGCGCTGGCCGGTCCCGGTGGGGTCACCGGCAACTTCGGGTTGCAGGATCAGCAGGCCGCGCTGCGGTGGGTGCGGCACAACGCGGCGGCCTTCGGGGGCGACCCGGGCAACGTCACAGTGTTCGGCCAGTCCGCCGGGGCGACAAGCGTCTGCGCGCACCTCGCCGCACCGGGCTCCGCCGGCCTGTTCCACCGCGCGATCCTGCAGAGCAACTCGTGCGCCAACCCGGTCCAGACCCGGGCTGAGGCGGCCAGGGCGGCCGAGGAGTTCGCCAGGAACATCGGCTGCGCCGACCCGGGTACGGTCGCCGACTGCCTGCGTGGGCGTGACCCGGCCCGGTTGGTCGAAACGGCCGGCTACCCGGGTGCCGGTGTCGACCTCGGCCCGGTCGTCGACGGCCGTACGTTGCCGGTGGACCCGGCCGCCGCGCTGGCCACCGGGCGGCTGCATCCGGTGCCGGTGCTGACCGGGATGAACCGCGACGAGTCCCGCCTCGTGGTGTGGGGTATGGAGCGCAGCGGGCTGAACTGCCCCGAGCCGGGGGACGAGTCCGAGTCGTGCCCGCTCACCGACGACCAGTACCGGAACCAGGTACGCGGCATGTTCGGTGACCGGGCGGAGGAGGTGCTGGCCCGCTATCCCCGCACTGGCAGCCAGTTCGCCAGCGAGACGTTGGGTGCCGTGCTGACCGACCACGACTACGCCGAGCCGATCTACTCCGCCGCGTTGGCTCTCGCCCGACGCGTGCCGACGTACCTGTACGAGTTCGCTGACGACGCCCCGTTCTTCACCGAAGGGCCCGAACCGACCTTTCCCGCTGGGGCGTACCACTGCGCGGAACTGCCGTACCTGTTCACTGTCGACTACGCCGAGGCGCTCACGCCGACCCAGCAGCGGCTCGGCGACGAGATGGTCCGGGTCTGGAGCGACTTCGCCCGGACGGGTCGGGCCGGTTGGCCGCAACTGCGCGGTGCCGCCCCGTACGTGCGGGTGTTCGCCGGTGGCAGGGCATCGGGCACGACGACCTTCGCCGCAGCCCACTCGTACGACTTCTGGCGGTCGTTGCGCTGATGTCGTCGACCGGCCGGGTGCGACAGGCAGTGGTCAGCATGGGCCCGCACCCTCCTCGAAGAGGCGGCGGGCCCAGTCGGCGTACCCGGCGATGGTTTTTCGGACCGTGCGTCCGTCGTGCAGGAACAGGTACGCGCGGTCGCCGGTGCGGGCGAGCAGCCCATCGAGACGGTGTGTCCCTTGTGGAGCACGCAGTCGGGTGACAAGCGGATAGCGGGCCCAGACCTGGTTGATGGGCGAACCGGCGGTGATGCCCTCCGGTGTCCGCATCGGGTCACCGACCCAGAGCAGCACCAGTTTGTCCTCCACGAAGACCGGGCTGACCGTGTCGTGGCCGGCGAGCGTCGGCCCGCAGGCATCCAGATTGGTCAGCAGAATGCCACGTTGGGTCAGCTCCTCCTCGGTGTCACCGAACTCGATGTTGCGCAGGCCGTTCAGGTCAATGATCTCCACGCTGCCGGTGGGCCGGCCGTCCAGGATCGTCCCGGTCGGCGACACTCCACTGCCAGCAATCGAGGCAGCCGTCATCAGCGTGGCAATAAACGCAAATTGTCGCAATTTCATGGAATCCCCCAGTCCCCAACGGGACGGGAGCCCTCAGGTTGCTGCCGGTCGCCGGATTACTGATTTTCCCACTGTTCGACCAGCTCATCCCAGTAGTCGGCGCTGAGCCGACGTCGCCCGTGCGCCAGCCAGCCGTCGGTGTTCCGTTCCAGGTGCAACCCCAGTTCGGCGAACGGGTCGATCCACTCGCCGGGCTCGACACCGAGCCGGGTCAACGCCGCATTGATCGGCCACTGCCCACGTGGCGCGTCCAACACGTCGTCGAAGTGTGGACCCCACGACAGCGTCCCACCCAGCCACACCGCCGCCGACTGGTAGCCGGCGCTGCCGCCGAACTCCGCCTCCAGATAGGCCACCGGCCCCGCCTCAGACCAGCGGGTCAGCGACTCGGCCAGCGTCGGCGACAGCACCAGGCCGAAGGGGTGCTCAGCGCTCCGGTCGTCCGTGGCGAAATCCGGCAACGACCCGGTCAGCTCCACCACCAACTGCGGCGTGACCGGCAACAGCCCGAAATCCTGGCGCAGCTCGCCGAGGACCGCGTGATCCAGCTCGACGGTCTGCTCACGGAGCAGTTCGGCGTCCGCAACCACCACGCTGAGCTGGTAAGTCATCGATCCCTCCGCTATCCACAGCCTGTGGATAGAACATGTGTACGACGGTTTTCGGGCTCCGCCGGCGTCGATCCCCGGACCGTACCCGCCCAGCGGTGACGGATTCCTTGCCGGGACCCGTTGTACCGTCCTGGTCATGGCTGACCAACTGACCGTCCCCGGTATGCCGTCTCCGCTCGGGCCCTCGCCCGACGGGCTCTGGCGGGTGGACGAGACGACAGGTGCGGTGACGGTGTCCGCGCAGCCGCGTACCGACATCTTCATCGACCCCAGCGGTGGCGGCGCCGACGCGGCACCCGTCCTCAACGCGGCGACACTGCTCGGGGACCTGCCGCCGGAGGGTGACTTCCAGTTCAGCGCCCGGGTCAGCGTGACCTTCGCCGCGACCTTCGACGCCGGGGTGCTCCTGCTCTGGCGCGACGAGCGGTGCTGGGGCAAGTTGTGCTTCGAGTTCTCACCCGAGGGTGAGCCCATGATCGTGTCCGTCATCTGCCGTGGCGTCGCCGACGACGCGAACGCCTTCGTGGTGGCCGACCGCTCGGTGTGGCTGCGGGTCTCGCGAATCGGCCGGGTCTACGCGTACCACGCCTCGGTCGACGGTCGGACCTGGCAGTTGATCCGCGTGTTCAGTTTCGACGGCGAGACGTCAGGCGATCGGATCGGCTTCGCCGGCCAGTCGCCGACCGGCGACGGATGCAGCGTGACCTTCGACGAGGTCAGCTTCCGGCCGGAACGCCTCGCCGACCTCCGCGACGGCTCCTGACGCAGGCCCGACGCCGCCGTCCACAGCCTGTGGATAGAACATGTGTACGACGGATTGGGGTCTGGTCAGATTCGCATGGCGAGCCGGCTGACGAACGCGCGCCAAGCCGTCGGCGCGAAGGTGAGCGCCGGGCCGCTCGGGTCCTTGGAATCCCGTACGCCAACCACGCCGGGCAGATTGTCGGCGACCTCGACACAGTTGCCGCCGTTGCCGCTGCTGCGGCTGCTCTTACGCCACCGTGCGCCGTTCAGCTCCATGACTCCGCCACTTCCCTGATGAGATCGACCGACTGCCAGTGGGACAGCGCCTCCCCGCGCACGTTCTCCCATGCCGCCATCATGGCCGCGATGTCCTCGGAATCGCTAGCGACTTGTCCCTGGAGTTGGTTGTCCAGGTAGCCGGCGACCCGGTGGTCGTGGCTGTGCGCGATCACGAACGGCCCGTTCAGCCCGGCGTACGCGCCGACCGTGCTGGGCACGACGTGCACCCGGATGTGCGGCTCGGCGCACGCCGCGACGACGGCAAGCAGTTGCTCGCGCATCGTCGACCCGCCGCCCACCGGGCGACGGGTGACCGCCTCGTCGATGACCGCCGTGAACTGCGGGGGGTCGTCGCGTTTGAGCACGCCCTGTCGACCGAGCCGGACCGTGAGAAGCCGCTCGATGTCACCCCGGGGGATCAGGCCCGCACCGCTCAGCACCGCCCTGGCGTACGCCTCGGTCTGCAACAACCCCGGCAGGACGGTCGACTCGTACGACCGCAGCGACACCGCCTCGCGCTCGATCTCCTGCCACGGACGAAACCAAATGGGGTCACGACGTCTTGAAGTGTCCGGCCAGATGTCCGCCACGTCCTTGTGGAGGGCTTCGGCTGCCGCCAGGCGGTGCCGAGGGTGCGGGATGCGCCCCTCGCTCAACCACCGCCCCACGGTCTTCGGGTCGACGCCGACGGTCTCGGCGAGAGATTCGGCGGTGTGTCCGGTGTCGCTGAGTGCCACCCGCAACGCGTCGTTCACGGCACCTCCATCGAGATGTTTCGAATATCTGAGGACCATATCGCTACGCGGTGTATCTGTCTCGTGACGCACCCAAGGGTGGTTCGCAGAAGACGGCGCGACCGGTGGAGGCGCAGCAGCCCGGCGGTGGGCGTCAGTCCGCGGGTCGCCCCGGCGGGGAGGGCGGGGCGACCCGCCTCCACAGCGAAGGAGGCCCGCCCATGCCCCGCCGCCGCCACCGCAACCACCTACCGACCCGACCCACCTGGCGCTGCGCGGCGTGCGGCATCGCCTGGCCCTGCTCCGCGGCGAAGTTGCGGTTGCTCGGCGAGTATCGGCACGACCGGCTGGCGTTGACCGTCTACCTGGCGACGCTCCAGGTCGAGGCCAGCGAACAGCTACCCGAGGTGGACCCCGCCCGGCTGAGCGAACGCTTCCTCTCCTGGGCCCGCTCCCGTGGCTGAGCCTTTCGTGCCCGGCTGACCGCCGGTTGCCTCCAGGCCGGGTCCGTAGCAGTACCAGCCGTCAGGGTCGCCAGATCGCCACCTCGATGTCCCGTCGCCGCTCGGCGAAGCGGCCGTCTCGTGCTGCCGTCGTCAAGAGTTGGCGCAGATCCGCCGAGAAGGCCGGGAGCCGGTCGCCGAACAGATGCGGTGCCGAACTGGACAGCGAGAACACCGCCGAGGTGACCTCGTCCACTGAGCGTTCCACGACGATCCCCTGTTCGACAGTGATCCGGGTGGGGCCGGCGAAGCCCGCCTCGCGCATGATCTCGGCCTCGCCGGAGGGGGTGCCCGTTGGCAACAACCCCTGGCCAGCCCGACGGATCGGCCCCAGGTAACCGGCGACCAGCTCGTCGATCTGCTGCCAGGGCGCTCGGGGGTACGGCAGCGGATCGTCCCCGAACACGCCCTGATGCGTGTTGGCGCCGACGTGGACCCAGGCCCCGTCGGGCGTGAGCATGCCGCGGACCCGACGAGCCACGAGCGGGCGGTCCATCCAGTGGAAAGCCTGGGCGAACGTGGCCACCCGGAAGGCACCCAGGTCGGCGGGCAGGGCCTCGGCGCGCAGGTGTCGCCACTCGACGTTGACCACTCCGACGCCGTCAGCTCTGCGCCGCCCCTCCGCGAGCATGTCCTGATCGGCATCGACGCCCACCGCCGCCTCGAACAGGGGCGCGAGCAGCAGCGTCAACGATCCGGGCCCGCAGCCCACGTCCAGGAGTCGACCGGTGCCGTCGAGGTCGAGCGCGGTATGGATGGCGTCGGCGAGACCGGATGGGTAGGGCAGCCGTCCGACGCTGTAGTGGCGGGCGCTGCCCGCGTACAAGGTCTCGTCCCACTGCCACGTCGCCTCGGTCACGACGTCGATGAGACCACAGGTCGTCTCGCCCGGACGGTTGCCGCAGCCAGCTCATGTTAATCTCCCTCAGCTCACATGATCACCTTGAGCGACCGAGGGGACACATGACTGCCGAGGTGCCAAACGCGGGCGGGCTGCTGGATCCGGACGGCGCGATGGATCGGCTGGCGGAGTGGAAGGGACGCCTGGACCAGTTGGCGACCGCCACGGACGCGATGAGCGAGCGGGTCCAGGAGCTACGGGTGACGGTCGCCGACGGCAACGGGCTGGTGGAGGTCACTGTCGACTCGGCGGGAGCGCTTGTCGATCTACGACTCGGCCAGCGGATCCAACGGGTCGCACCCGACGTCGTCGCCCGGACGATCATGAGCACGATCGGCCTGGCCAAGCGGCAACTGGCCGACCGCGCTCAGGAGATCATCGGCGAGACCCTGGGGACCGATTCGCCAGCGGCGCGGGCAATAGCCGAACGCGTCGGGCAGCAGCTGCGCGAAGTTAACCCCGCGGTGGACGGCGGGGACGAGCAGCGCGACCGGTGGTGACCGCCGGTCTGTCGCCGAGCGCGTCGGCTGATATTCGGTCGTGGGTCGCTGATCGACCAGCGTGGGACGGCACTGTGGTGCTCGACAGATGAGCACGTACAGGCGGACCAGCGGCGACGTCCTTCGGTGGCCGGACAGCCCCGACGCTCGGGCAGCGCTTGAGCAGTGGTTCGCCGACTCTTCCGCCGGGGCGTACCTGTCGGGTGACTCTCTTGATTTTCGCGGCGCGGACCTCAGCCGTCTCGACCTCGCCAACGCCTATCTCGCCAATTCCCACCTGGTCGGCGTGCGGTTCGGGGAGGCCAACCTCGGCGGCGCCAACCTGACCAATGCCGAGGTGCGCGGCGCGGATTTCTCCTCCGCCGACCTGGCCAAGGCGGAAATGGTCGGCTGCGCGGCGGGTGAGGCGCGGTTCCGTTCCGCCCGGTTGTTCGCGGTGGACCTCGACGACGCAGTGCTGGACGGAGCCGATCTCGGCCACGCGATCCTCAATTCCGCCAAGCTCTACAGGACGGACCTGCGCGGCGCCAACCTTGAGTACGCCAGCCTGCGCTGGTGCACGCTTGGCGGCCCGAGCATGCCGACCGTGCTGAGTGACGCGCGGATGTTCGGCTGCCAGCTCGACGGCGCGACCGGGGCCGTCGTCGGTCCGGTCTTCGTCGACGAGGGCGCGACCCGGTCCCTCGGCGGCGGGGAACTCGAAACGTGGCTCTCGGCGCAGGGCGCGGAGAGTGTCCAGGTGGTGGCCTGACGCCACCGCAGGAACGACTCAGGGCCGGTCCCCGTGGGGCCGGCCCTGTCGTTGGTGCTGCTCAGGCGAGCGGAGGATACGAGATTCGAACTCGTGAGGGTGTAAACCCAACACGCTTTCCAAGCGTGCGCCCTAGGCCTCTAGGCGAATCCTCCGCGAGCCAGGATACAGGCCCCCGCCGGCCGGGCCACCCCACCACCCCCTGAAGATCGACGGGCGGTCGGGTAGGCTTGGCGTCACCTCCCGTGCGGCGGTATCTCGTGAACCTCCCCAGGGCCGGAAGGCAGCAAGGATAAGCGAGCTCTGCCGGGTGCACGGGAGGCCTTTTTGTCTCCGGGCCTTGATCCACTCGACATCCGTGATGTCGGGGCATCCCGGGCATGCGGACACCCCGATTTCCAGGAAGCCGAGTCGATCAACGCGCGGCGACCCGAGCGTCCGGCGGGGTGGGTGGTCACCCGCGCCAGACCGGCGCAGAATGGCTCGGTCGAGAGGAGGCGGGACGAGTGACGCTGGCGCTCTACCGCAAGTACCGGCCGCGTACCTTCGCCGAGATGATCGGCCAGGAGCAGGTCACCGAGCCACTGTCGCAGGCGCTGCGCAGCGGCCGACTCAATCACGCCTACCTCTTCTCCGGCCCGCGCGGCTGCGGCAAGACCTCCAGCGCCCGGATCCTGGCCCGTTCGCTCAACTGTGAGCAGGGACCCACCCCGGAGCCGTGCGGCAAGTGCGAGTCGTGCCGCTCGCTGACCACCGACGGCGCCGGCTCGATCGACGTCATCGAGATCGACGCGGCCAGCCACGGTGGTGTCGACGACGCCCGCGACCTGCGCGAGAAGGCGTTCTTCGCGCCGGCCCGCAGCCGCTTCAAGATCTACATCATCGACGAGGCGCACATGGTCTCGACGCAGGGCTTCAACGCCCTGCTCAAGCTCGTCGAGGAGCCTCCGGAGTACGTCAAGTTCATCTTCGCCACCACCGAGCCGGAGAAGGTCCTCGGCACCATCCGGTCGCGGACCCACCACTACCCGTTCCGGCTGTTTCCGCCGAAGGTGGTCCGCCCCTATCTGGAGCAGCTCTGCGAGGCGGAGGGGGTCACCGTCGAGCCGGCGGTCTTTCCGCTTGTGGTGCGCGCCGGTGGCGGCAGCATGCGGGACAGCCTCTCCGTGCTCGACCAGCTCATTGCCGGCGCCGGCCCGGAGGGGGTCAGCTACGCCCGGGCCGTCGCGCTGCTCGGGGTCACCGACGCCGCGTTGATCGACGAGATGTGCGACGCGCTGGCCGCCGGGGACGGCGCCGCCGCGTACGCCACCGTCGACCGGGTCGCCGAGGCCGGGCACGACCTGCGCCGGTTCGCCTCGGATCTGCTCGAACGGCTACGCGACCTCATCGTGATCCAGCAGGTGCCGGACGCCGCCGCGAAGGGCCTGATCGACGGCCCCGCCGACCAGATCGAGCGGATGGCCGCCCAGGCCGCGCAACTCGGGCCGGGCACGCTCTCCCGCTGCGCCGACATCGTGCACGACGGCCTGGTGGAGATGCGCGGCACCACAGCGCCCCGCCTGCTGCTGGAGCTGATCTGCGCCCGGATGCTGCTGCCCGGCGCGGACGACTCCACCGGTGGCCTGCTCCAACGCCTCGAACGGATGGAACGCCGGCTCACCCTGAGCGGCACCGACGCGCCGTCGGCCGCCGCCGGCTCCGCTCCGGCCGCCCACCCGGGAGTACGCCCACAGCCAGGCACCCCGGTCCCGGCTGCCGCGAACCCCCCACCCGTCAACGCCCCGACCTCCGCACCGCCCTGGGCGGTCGACCCGGCCGCGTCCCCGATCCGCAGCGCTGCGGTCCCGGGCGCTCCCGCGTCGGCTGCTGTGGCCTCCGGCGCACCGGCCTCGCCCGGCCCGGTCTCGGGCGCACCGGCTCCGACCTCCGGCGCACCGGCTGGACAGGCTCCGACCTCCGGCGTGCCGGCTCCGACCTCCGGCTCGCCTGCCTCGCACGTCTCAGCCGCCGACTCGCCGATCCCGGTGTCACCCGGTGCGTCGGCCGTCGCCGGGTCGGCACCCGTCTCGCCCGACGGGTCGGCCCCACGTCGTGTGGTGCCACCGTCGGCGGTGCTGCCCGACCCGGCCACGCCGGAGCCGCCCCGACCGGGCGCGCCGGCCGCAGCGCTGGACGCCGTCGCGGTCCGCCGCGTCTGGCCCGATGTGGTCGGCAAGGTCAACCGGACCAACAAGCGGATCGCCGCCCTGATGCGCGACGCCGTGGTGCGTGAACTTGACGGCGACATGCTGGTGCTCACGGTGAAGTCCACAGTGCTGGCCAAGATGATGGCCGATCATGCGGCGGTGCTCACCGACGCGCTCTACGAGGAGTTGGGCGGGCGCTGGCAGATCCGCTGCGAGGTCGCCGGCGAGCGCGGTGGGATGTCGTTGTCCGGTCCCCAGCGCTCGCAATCCGCCGCGCCGGCCCGACCCGCCGCCCCGGCTGCTGCGCCGAGTCCCACCGTCGCGTCGAGTCCCACCGTCGCGTCGAACGCGCCGAACGGGAACGCCGCTGCCGGCCCGACGAGCGCACCGCCCGCCGCGCCGAACTCGTCCGCCGCCGCCGGCCCGACGAGCGCACCGCCCGCCGCGCCGAATTCGTCCGCGGGTGCCGGCCCGACGAGCGCAGCGCCCGCCGCGCCGAATTCGAACAGCTCTGCCGGCCCGGTGACTGCGCCGCCCAGCGCGCCGAATCCGAGCAGCTCTGCCGGCCCGGCGACAGCGCCCCCCAGCGCACCGAACTCGACAAGCGTTGCTGGCTCGGGTGCCCATGGTGGCCCGCCGGGAGGCGCGGGTGCGCGTGCCGAGGGGGGCGGAGAAGGCTCCGGCGCTCACGGTTCGGCTCGGCAGGGCGGAACGCAGCCCGCCGCGCCGGCAGCTGCGCACGCTCCGGCTCGGCAGGGCGCAGCGCAGCCGGTCGCGTCGGCAGAGGACGAGGACGACTGGCCGGAGGCGGCCCGCCCTGGCGGTGGCGCACTCGCCGCCGAGGCGACCGACGACGAGGACTGGCCGGAGGCCGCTCGGCCGGGTGGCGCGTTGGCCGAGAACGACCCAGGCACTGATGCCGGACCGGGCGGCCCCGGCTCGGCGCCAATCCCGACCGGCCCGAACGGTGGCGGCGGCCCGAACGGCGGCGGCGGCGCGAACGGCGGCGGCCCGAACGGCGGTCACACCAACGGCAGCGGACCAGGCGGTTCGGGTCGCCCCGGCCCGGCGGCCGGCGGCGGTAACCCGGGCGGGCGGGGCAACCCGACACCGGCGGCCCGGCAGCCGGCGACAGCCGGTGGTGCGCCGGTGAGCAGCGCCATCGCCGCGGCTCGTGCGGCGGCGGCGGGGCGCGGTGTGCGTACCGGAGCGGCGGCCCGGCCCGTCGCGGACGCCGATTGGGCCGGCGAGCCGCCCTACGACCCGGACTTCGACGGCCCGTCGCGGGCCGGCCGGCCGGGTGGCGCCGCGACCCCGGTCTACGAGGGGTTCGATCCGGGCGACGAGCCGCTGGACGAGATCATCGACGAGAAGACCGCTCGGGAGTCCAGCGAGGAGCAGGCGGTACGGCTGCTGCGCGAGACGTTCGGGGCCGAGAAGATCGACGAGGTCGACGCCCGCTAGTTCGCCACTGTCGACCGGGTGTGCGACGCCTGGCCGGCCGGCGTCTCGGCGAGCAGGACGCCGAGGCAGCAGGCCCAGAGGGGGAAGGGCAGCACGGCGACTCGTTCCATGCCGCCCACCCCGATCCCCAGGCCCTGCTGGGCGAAGAACAGCACGGTCCCGACCAGTGCGACGAGCCCAGCGGTGAGGGTGAGCCGTCGCCACCGGCCGAGCGTCGAGGTGCCCGCTGCGAAACCGGCGAGGAGCAGACCGACGTTGCCCAATCCCATGATCAGGAATGCGCCGAGGACGTGCAGGTTCTCGTCGACGTCGGCCGGGTAGAGGGCCGCCAGGGCGTACCCGCCGGTGGCCAGCAGCAGGAGGATCTGCGCCGAGCGCACCACGCCGCCGCGACCGAGGAGCCGCCAGGTCAGCAGGAGCCCGGCGGCGAGCAGGATGGCGGTGACCAGGGTCGCGGCGTTCATCAGGGGGTGCCAGGGCGAGCAGACGTAGCGGGGTCTGGTGGTGTCCCAGCTGCCGCAGTGGGCGTTGCCGAGGTCGCTGATGTTGTGGGTGGCCCAGCTGTAGGCCGGCTGTTGCCAGCGCAGCCCGGTGACCAGGCTGGCGACGAGGAGAACCGGTGCGGCTGCCACCCAGCACAGCGCGCCGGCCCGGCCGGTGCGGTTGAGGTTCATGCCGTCGAGCACACCAGCGCGACGGGTCCCGGCGCACTACCGGCAGATGGCCGGTTCGGGGTAGTGCCAGCCGTACCCCGAGGGCTCGGCGTGGGCCACGCACCGGACGGGGGCGTGGTCGGTCCCAGCGGATAGGCTAAGCGGCGGCCGAGCAGACGAGTGCGAGAAGGAGCCATCCGTGCGCCCAGGTGGACAGCCGAACATGCAGCAGATGCTGAAGCAGGCGCAGAAGATGCAGCAGCAGATCGCCGCCGCCCAGGCCGAGTTGGCCGAGGCCGAGCTGACCGGCACCGCCGGCGGTGGGCTGGTCACCGCTACCGTCTCCGGCGCTGGTGAGCTCAAGGCCATCAAGATCGACCCGAAGGCCGTCGACCCGGACGACGTGGAGACGCTGGAGGATCTGGTCGTCGCGGCCGTGCACAACGCCGCCGAGGCGGCCCGGGAGCTGACCGAGCGCAAGATGGGCCCGGTCGCCGGCGGCATGGGCGGCCTCGGCCTGCCCGGTTTCTGAGCCGGCAGATGTACGAAGGTGCCATCCAGGACCTGATCGACGAGTTGGGCCGGTTGCCGGGCGTGGGTCCGAAGAGCGCTCAGCGGATCGCGTTCCACGTCCTGTCGGCGGATCCTGCCGACGTCAACCGGCTGGCCGGCGCGCTGCGCAAGGTCAAGGAGTTGGTGCGGTTCTGCACTACCTGCTACAACGTGGCCGAGTCCGAGCAGTGCCGGATCTGCCGCGACCCGCGCCGCACCGACGAGGTGCTGTGCGTGGTGGAGGAGCCCAAGGACGTGGTCGCCGTCGAGCGGACCGGTGAGTTCCGCGGTCGCTACCACGTGCTGGGCGGCGCGATCAATCCGCTGGAGGGGATTGGTCCGGACAATCTGCGCATCCGGGAGTTGCTGATCCGGCTCAGTGGTGGCGGCGTCCGGGAGTTGATCCTGGCCACCGACCCGAACACCGAGGGCGAGGCGACCGCCACCTATCTGGCGCTGATGGTGAAGCCGATGGGGATCTCGGTGACCCGGCTGGCCAGCGGTCTGCCGGTCGGCGGCGACCTGGAGTACGCCGACGAGATCACCCTCGGACGGGCCTTCGAGGGCCGCCGGGCCGTCTGAGTCGTACCGCGCGGGGGTGGTGCCGTCGTTGACGGTGCCGCCCCCGTCCCGGTGTCCGGCCCGGCACGGATCGATGTGTCGCTCCATGTATCAACCGTGTCGTCGACTGTCAGACCTCGGCCCAAGGTGTCGGCTTGGTAGCGATTGCCTAACGCCCGTTCCGCTTCGCGTGTGACATGTCATAGCCTCCCGCACACGGACCGAGCCACAGCTCGGCGTGGTCATGCGCATGACAGAGGTGAGAGATGCAGGCGAGAAGGCTTAAAACGGCCGTGGCCATCGCGGCCGTTGCCGCTCTGGCGGTCGGCGCGGCCGGCTGCGCGAAGAGCGAGCGCGACGGCGACAGTGGCGAGGCCAAGACTGGCGGCACCTTCATCTTCGCGGGTGCCGGTGACCCGAAGAACTTCGATCCGATCTTCAACGATGACGGTGAGTCGTTCCGGCCGGTCCGGCAGATGTTCGACACCCTGGTGAGCCACAAGCCGGGCACCGCGGAGCTTCAGGGCGGTCTGGCGGAGAGTTGGGAGCACGACCCGGAGGGCAAGGTCTGGACGTTCAAGCTCCGTCAGGGCGTGAAGTTCCACGACGGTACGCCGTTCAACGCCGCCGCGGTCTGCTTCAACTTCGACCGCTGGTACAACATGACGGGCGCTGCCGCCCAGTCCCAGATGATCTACTACATGGACGTCTTCGGGGGCTTCGCCAAGAACGAGAACGAGGCCGCCGGCAAGCCGGTCTACAACAAGTGTGAGGCGCAGGGCGACGGCACCGCTGTCGTCACGCTGAACCAGTACAAGGGCGCCTTCCCGGGGGCCTTCGCGCTGACCTCGCTCTCGATCGCGAGCCCGGAGGCGCTGAAGAAGTACGACGCCAACACGGTGAAGCAGAACGGCGACTCGTTCGAGTACAGCGCCTTCGCCACCACCAACCCGGTCGGCACCGGCCCGTTCACCTTCGGTGGCTGGGACAAGGCCAAGAACGAGATCACCCTGAACCGCAACCCGGACTACTTTGGCGACAAGGCCAAGGTGGACAAGATGATCATCAAGGTCATCAAGGACGAGAGCACCCGCAAGCAGGAGCTTCGTGCCGGCACCGTCCAGGGCATCGACTTCCCGGCCCCGGCCGACCGCAAGGCGCTGGAGGGTGAGGGCTTCCAGGTCATCAACCGCCCGGCGTTCAACATCCTCTACCTCGGCCTCAACCAGAAGAACCCGAAGCTGAAGGACCTGCGGGTGCGCCAGGCGATCGCCTACGCGCTCAACCGTCAGCAGCTGGTGCAGACCAAGGGCCCGGGTGGCGCGAAGGTCGCCGACGAGTTCCTGCCGGACACCGTGCTCGGCTACGCCCCGGACGTGCAGAAGTACGAGTACAACCCGGACAAGGCCAAGCAGCTCCTCAAGGATGCTGGCGCCGAGGGCCTGACGCTTAACTTCTACTACCCGCCGGACGTCTCCCGGCCGTACATGCCGAACCCGCAGGAGATCTTCACCGTCCTCGCCAACGACCTGCAGGCCGTGGGCATCAAGGTCAACGGTGTGCCGCGCCCGTGGAACGGTGGCTTCAAGGACGACGTGCAGCAGTTCGGCAAGCACGACCTGCACATCCTCGGCTGGACCGGTGACTACAACGACCCGGGCAACTTCGTCGGCACGTTCTTCGGCCGGGCCAAGGCCGAGTTCGGCGACCAGTCGATGACCGAGATGTTCGACGCCATCACCAAGGCTGACGGCACCGTCGACGACGCGGGCAAGAAGGCAGCCTGGGAGCAGGTCAACCGGGACATCGCCGCCAAGTGGCTGCCGGCCGTGCCGATCTGGCACGCCCCGCCGGCCATCGTCGTCACTAAGGATGTCAAGGGCCTGGTGGCCAGCCCGTTGACCGACGAGCGATTCAACACGGTCAGCATCAGCAAGTGACGTCCCTCGGCTGAGGCCGTAGGCGTGATCGGCCCGGGTCCGGGGTTCCTCCCGGCCCCGGGCCGATCCGCGATCTTTGAGAGTCTGGTGTGTGAGAGATGTTGCGAGTCATAGTCCGCCGCCTGTTGCAGCTGGTGGTGACCCTCATAGCGCTGTCGGCGTTGATCTTCGTCTGGCTGCGGAACCTGCCCGGTGGCCCGGTCGAGGCGCTGCTCGGCGAGCGGGCCACGCCCGAGCGTCGCGTGTTGCTGACCAAGGCGCTCGGCTACGACCAGCCGATCCTGGTGCAGTACGGCAAGTTCATGCAGCGGGTGGTGACCGGCGACTTCGGCAACTCGATCCGGACCGGTGACGCGGTCACCGAGGTGATCAGCCGTGCCTTTCCGGCCACCATCGAGCTGGCCCTCGCCGCGATGATCATCGCCGTCGGCCTCGGTGTGCCGCTCGGCTACCTCGCTGCCCGCTGGCGCGGACGGTGGCCGGACAACCTCACCATCGCCGGCACCCTGCTCGGCATCTCCATCCCGATCTTCTTCCTGGGCTATCTGCTCAAGGACGTCTTCACCCAGAACATCCACTGGTTCCCGCCGTCCGGGCGGCTGACCACCGGACTGGAGAACACCCACGTCACCGGGTTCTTCGTGCTCGACGGCCTGCTGACCCGGGAGTTCGACGCCAGCGCGGACGCGTTGTGGCACCTGATCCTGCCAGCGATCACGCTCGCCACCATTCCGTTGGCGGTGATCGTGCGGATCACCCGGGCCAGCGTGCTCGACGTCCTGAACGAGGACTACGTACGGACCGCCGAGGCGAAGGGCCTGCGACACCGTACGATCCGCGGCCGGCACATCCTGCGCAACGCGCTCCTGCCCGTGGTCACGACCATCGGCCTGCAGACCGGTGCGCTGCTCTCCGGCGCGGTGCTCACCGAGAAGGTCTACAACTGGGGCGGCATCGGCACGCTGATCACCGACTCGATCAGCGGCGGCCGGGACTACCCGGTGCTCCAGGCGATCATCCTGCTGGCCGCGCTGATCTTCGTGGTGGTCAACCTGCTTGTCGACCTCTCCTACGCCTTCATCGACCCGAGGGTGCGTGTGCGATGAGTGACCCGATCACCCAGGCCGGCACGCCGGCTCCCCGCCCCGGGGACGACAAGCCACGTCCCGGCATGAGCGAGCGCAGCATCGGCCTGCTCGGCGACCGCAAGAAGGCACGGCTCGACGAGTTGGCCCAGGCGAGCGCCGCCGACCGGGGCGGGATCAGCCTCGTCCGCGACGCCCTGCGCCGGCTGCGGCGCAACCCGGTCGCCATCGTCGGGGCCGTCATCGTGGGGCTGTTCGTCCTGGTGGCGATCTTCGCTCCGCTGATCGCACCGCACGACCCGGTGCAGCGCTTCGACGAGCTGACCAAGGGCCTCACCGTGGACACCATCCCGGGGGCCAGCAGCGGGTTCCCGTTCGGCTCCGACCCACTCGGCCGGGACTTCCTGTCCCGCATGATCTACGGGGCCCGGCAGACGCTCTTCGTGGGCGTACTCGCGACTCTCATCGGTCTCACGCTCGGGGTGCTGATCGGCGCGATCGCCGGCGCGTTCGGTGGCTGGGTCGACGTGGTCCTGATGCGGCTCACCGACGTGATGCTGGCCCTGCCGAGCCTGCTGCTCGCGATCACCCTGGTCGCGATGGCCAGCCGGTCGAGTCAGTGGACGGTCATCTTCGCGGTGGCCATCGTGAGCGTGCCGATCTTCGCCCGGCTGCTGCGCGGTTCGATGCTGGCCCAGCGGGAGAGCGACCACGTGTTGGCCGCCCGCGCGCTCGGCGTCAAGGAGCGCAACATCGTGCTGCGGCACATGTTGCCCAACTCGTTGACCGCGGTGATCGTGCAGGCGACCCTCACCTTCGCGGTGGCCATTCTGGACGCCGCGGCGCTGTCCTTCCTGGGCCTCGGCGACCCGGACATCAACCGGGCCGAGTGGGGCCTGATGCTCGGCGTGGACGGTCAGCGTTATTTCGAGGTCCGCCCGGAGTTGGCGTACTACCCCGCGCTCGCGATCATCGTTGTCGCGCTCGGCTTCACCCTGCTGGGTGAGGCGATGCGCGAGGCGATCGACCCGAAGAACCGGCGGTGACCACGGTGAGCGCTGTCAGCGCGCCCGGACCCCGTCTCGGGCGAGCGCGAGGAGTGAGCTTGCGAGCCCCGCAGTCGCGAGCGAAGGACCAAAGCAGTGAGGAAGTGACTCGATGAGCCTGCTCGACGTCCGTGACCTGAGCGTCGTGTTCCAGCGGCGCGGCGAGCGGCCCTTCACCGCCGTGGACAAGATCAGCTTCACTGTGGAGCCGGGGCAGACGGTCGGCCTGGTCGGCGAGTCCGGCTGCGGCAAGAGCGTGACCAGCCTGGCCATCATGGGCCTGCTGCCCAAGCGCGGTAACAAGGTCACCGGGGAGGTGCTCTTCGACGGCACCGACCTGCTGAAGCTGCGACCGGACGACATGCGCGACCGACGCGGCCGGGAGATCAGCATGATCTTCCAGGACCCGCTCTCCTCACTGAATCCCGTCATCCCGATCGGGGTCCAGGTGGCCGAGGTGTTGGAGCGCCACCAGGGCCGGGACCGCAAGCAGGCGCTGCGCGAATCGCGGGACCTGCTCGACGCGGTCGGCATCCCCGACCCGCAGCGGCGGCTCAGCGAGTACCCGCACCAGATCTCCGGTGGAATGCGCCAGCGGGCGCTTATCGCCATCGCGCTGGCCTGCAAGCCTCGGCTGCTGATCGCCGACGAGCCGACCACCGCGCTCGACGTGACCATCCAGGCGCAGATCCTCACCCTGCTCAAGCAGCTTGTCGACGAGACCGGCACCGCGCTCGTGATGATCACGCACGATCTGGGCGTGGTGGCCGGGCTCTGCGACACCGTCAACGTCCTCTACGGCGGCAGGGTGGTCGAGCGGGAACGGCGGCACGAGTTGTTCGCGCACGCCCGGCACCCGTACACCCATGGGCTGCTCAGTTCGGTGCCCCGGCTGGACTCGCCGCGCGGTGAGCGACTGCACGCGATCCGCGGGTCGGTCGCCGACAACATCCCGTGGGCCGAGGGGTGTGCCTTCGCGCCGCGCTGCGACAACGTTGTGGACGCGTGTCTCGAGGGACCGCCGCCGCTCGAACCCACCGCCACCGGCGGCGACCTCCGCTGCAACAACCCCGTCTCCGAGGAGGTGGCGGTCCGATGACCGAACAGACCGGACCCCTGATCGAGCTGCGCGACCTCAAGGTCCACTTCCCGATCAAGAGCGGCCTGCTCTTCGACCGCACCGTCGGGTACGTCTACGCGGTGGACGGCGTGTCGCTGAGCATCCGCAAGGGCGAGACGTACGGCCTGGTCGGCGAGTCGGGCTGCGGCAAGTCGACGTTGGGTCGCGGCCTGCTGCGGCTCGTCGAGCCGACCGAGGGCGAGATCGTCTTCGACGGCACCGACGTGCGCTCGCTCAAGGGCGAGGCCATGCGGAAGGCCCGCCGCCGGATGCAGATGATCTTCCAGGATCCGCTCTCCAGCCTCGACCCCCGACAGTCGGTGGAGTCGCTGCTGGTGGAGGGGCTCAAGGCGCACGGGTTGGCCGGCGACAAGGCCGAGACGAACCGGCGGCTGCGCGAGACGCTGGAGGCGGTCGGCCTGCCCGCGTCGGCCCTCAGCAAGTACCCGCACGAGTTCTCCGGCGGTCAGCGCCAGCGGATCGGCATCGCCCGCGCGCTGGTGCTCAACCCGGACCTGATCGTCGCCGACGAGCCGGTCTCCGCGCTGGACGTGTCCATCCAGGCCCAGGTGCTCAACCTGCTGGAGGACCTGCAGAACGAGCGTGGCCTGACGTATCTGATCATCGCGCACGACCTGGCGGTGGTGCGGCACATCGCCGACACGGTGGGCGTCATGTACCTCGGCGGGCTGGTGGAGGAGGCGTCCAGCGACGACCTCTACCGCGAGCCGATGCACCCGTACACGCGGGCGCTGATGTCCGCGGTGCCGGTGCCCGATCCGCTCGTGGAGGACCGCCGGGAGCGGATCCTGCTCGCCGGTGACCTGCCGTCGCCGACCAACCCGCCGTCCGGCTGTCGGTTCCACACCCGGTGCCCGTGGGCGCAACCGACCCGGTGCGCCGACGAGCGGCCGGAGCTGCGCGACGTCGTCGGTGGACACCGGGTGGCCTGCCACTTCGCCGAGGACATCGCTGCCGGCCGGATCCGGCCGCACGAGGTGGAGGTGGAGCTGGTCCGCCCGATCGAGGGCACCGGCCCCGTCGACCCACCGGGCGAGCTGATCCCCACCCCGTGACGCCGCCAGGGGTCGTCCGGTGACGGGCGGCCCCTGGCCGGTACGTGGTGCGGGTGGCTCAGCCCTCGGGGCGGTGCAGCAGGCCCACCGCGACGCCGTGCACCGCGTCCAGCCCCGCCGGATCGGCCAGCGCGACCGACGTGCCGGTCACCACGTACCACTCGGCGGCGTCCTTGTACTGCACCCGCAGGGTGACCTTGCCGTCCGCGTACTCGGTGCGCAGCGTCAGATCACCGGTGACGACGCCTACCTCATCGGTCATCACGCCGCCGGGGCCGGGCACGATGTCGCTGGTGCGGCTCTGCGGGCCGGCCGCGCCGCCCGAATCCGCGACCATGCCGGCGCCCGGCACGGCGGCGGGAGTCTCGGCGGCGCCATCCGCGGTCATGCCGGCGGCGGCCGGGCCGCCCTCCCCCTCGGCGGTCACGAATCGCTCCCCACTCAACAGCCCTCCAACATGTCGGTCAAAGCGGCCTTCTCGGCGCTGGTCACCGTCAGCCGCCAGTAGTGCTTGACCGTCACCCAGTCCTGGGCATATTTGCACCAGTACGATCGGTTTGCCGGCTTCCACTGGGACGGGTCCTGGTCACCCTTTGCCCTATTGGAGGACGCGGAAACCGCGAAGAGCTGCGGACGGGTGATGTCGTTTGCGAAATCACCGCGCTTCGCGTCGTTCCACTCGTCGGCACCCGAGCGCCACGCGTTGGCCAACGGCACCATGTGGTCGATGTCCACGTCGGAGGGATCGGAGAAGCTGCGACCGTCGTACACGCTCTCCCAGCGCCCACCAACCACGTTGCAGCCGGAGAGCTTCACGTCCTTGCCGTCGCGCTGGAGGATGCTGTCCCGCACGTCGCAGTTCTTGCCGGTGTCCCGCCAGTGCGGGAAGCGGTCCCGGCTGTAGCCCGCCATCGAGCCGGCGGTGGCCACGGTGAGCTGGCTCAGCTGCTCTGCCGCGTTGCCGCCGTCGGTCGACGGCGGTGGCGTCACCGGCTCGTCCTGTGGGACGCAACCGGCCACGCCGAGCGCCAGCGCCGCGGCGAGCGCGGTCACCGCCGCTCGCGGTCCTGATCTGGTACGCACAGACGACACCTCTCCAGCTTGCGGTCTCCCGGCGATTGCGCACAGTACCCGGGAATGGTTTCGGCATTTCGTGGCGTCTCCCACATGATGCAAGGCAGATTGGTGGGATGACCGCACCCGTACCGGCGTCCGCCCTCCGGATGGGCACCACCGCCGGCCGGGGCACGCTGCTCGCCGCCGTACTCGCCTCTGGCATGGTCTTCCTCGACAGCACCGTCGTCAACGTGGCGCTGCCGAAGCTCGGGCAGGACCTCGACGCGAACGTGGCCGATCTCCAGTGGACCATCAACGGCTACCTGCTGATGCTGGCGGCGTTCGTGCTGCTCGGCGGTGCGCTCGGGGACCGCTTCGGCCGGCGGCGCATCTTCCTCATCGGGGTGGTCTGGTTCACCGCCGCCTCGGTGCTGTGCGGGCTGGCCCAGGGCACCGGTTGGCTGATCGCGGCCCGGTTCCTCCAGGGCGCCGGCGGGGCCCTGCTCACCCCCGGGTCGCTCTCCGTGCTCCAGGCCAGCTTCCACCCGGACGACCGAGGCCGGGCCATCGGCGCCTGGGCCGGGCTGTCCGGGGTGTCCACCGCGCTGGGCCCGTTCATCGGAGGCTGGCTGATCGACGCGCTGTCCTGGCGCTGGATCTTCTTCCTCAACCTGCCGATCGCCGTGCTGGTGGTGCTGGCCGCGATGC
Organism: Micromonospora sp. NPDC005215; assembly: GCF_040607915.1. NCBI lineage: Bacteria > Bacillati > Actinomycetota > Actinomycetes > Micromonosporales > Micromonosporaceae > Micromonospora > Micromonospora sp. NPDC005215. The sequence continues at coordinate 55,915 of NZ_JBEXHQ010000016.1, forward strand.
GCTGGGTGCCGGAGAGCCGGGACGAGAGCGCCTCCCGGACCGCGGGACCGGGTCGGACCCGGCGGCGGTTCGACGTCGAGGGAGCACTGCTCGGCGCGCTCGCGCTGGCCGGCGTCACGTACGCCCTGATCGACGCGCCGGCGCGGGGCTTCGACTCGGCCCCGGTGCTGATCGCGGCGCTGGTCGGGGTGGTGTCCGCTGTGACATTCGTGCTGCTGGAACGGCGGCGTGGCGACGCCGCGATGCTGCCCACCGGGCTGTTCGGCAGCCGGCTCTTCTCGGTGCTGAACATCTTCACAGTGGTCGTCTACGCGGCGCTCGGCGGCTTCACCTTCTTCTTCGCGGTCTACCTGCAGAACGTGGTCGGGTGGTCGGCCTTCCGCACCGGCATCGCGTTGCTGCCGATGACACTGCTGCTGTTGGCCGGATCGGCCCGGGCCGGAGCGCTGTCGGCGCGGATCGGCCCGCGACTGCCGCTGACCGTCGGGCCGGTGCTCGCCGCGATCGGTCTGCTGCTGCTGCGCGGCGTCGGCCCGGGGGCGTCGTACTGGACCGACGTGCTGCCCGGGGTGCTGCTCTTCGGCATCGGGCTGACCCTGGTGGTGGCGCCGCTGACCGCGTCGGTGCTGGCCGCCGTGCAGGACCGGTTCTCCGGGGTGGCCAGCGGTTTCAACAACGCCGCGTCCCGGGCCGGCGGCCTGCTCGCGGTGGCGGCGCTGCCGCTGCTCGTCGGCCTGTCCGGCAGCGGCTACGCGCAGAAGGCCGAGCTGACCGACGCGTACCGGGGTGCCATGGTCTGGTGTGCGGGGTTGTTGCTGGCCGGGGCGGTGCTGGCCCTCGTGTTGGTGCACCGGCCGCCCCGCGCGGCCCCACCGTCGCAGCCCTGCCATTCGCTGCCCGCGGCCACGCCCCCGAGGTAGCGAACCATCCTCGGGGGCGCGGCGCGTGCGTCAGCCGCGGGCGCGGTTGACGGCGCTGGTGACCGCCTTGATCGAGGCGGTGACGATGTTGGCGTCGGTGCCGACACCCCAGACCGTCCGACCGTCGACCTCGCACTCCACGTACGCGGCGGCCTGCGCGTCCCCACCGGAGGAGAGCGCGTGCTCGTGGTAGTCGAGCACCCGTACGCCCACCCCGACCGACTGGAGCGCGTTGACGTACGCGTCGATCGGGCCGTTGCCGATCGCGGCGAGCGAGTGCCGCTCGGTGCCCATGACGACCTGGGCCTCGATGTCGACCTTGCCGTCGGTGGTGCCGATCGTGTAGCTGCTCAGCCGGACCGCCGGGTCGGGCTGGTGGTCGAGCAGGTAGTGCGTCGCGAAGATCTCCCACATGGCGGCCGGGTCGACCTCGCCGCCGTCGTGGTCGGTGACGTGCTGCACCACCCCGGAGAACTCGATCTGGAGCCGGCGCGGCAGGTCCAGTTGGTGCTCGCTCTTCATGATGTACGCGATGCCGCCCTTGCCGGACTGCGAGTTGACCCGGATGACCGCCTCGTAGGTGCGGCCCAGGTCCTTCGGGTCGATCGGCAGGTACGGCACGGCCCAGGTGTGCTCGTCCATCGGCACCCCGGCGGCCTTGGCGTCGGCGGCGAGGGCGTCGAAGCCCTTCTTGATGGCGTCCTGGTGGGAGCCGGAGAAGGCGGTGTAGACCAGGTCGCCCGCGTACGGGTGGCGCTCGTGCACCGGCAGCTGGTTGCAGTATTCGACGGCCCGCCGGATCTCGTCGATGTTCGAGAAGTCGATCATCGGGTCGATGCCCTGGGAGAACAGGTTGAGCCCCAGGGTCACCAGGTCCACGTTGCCGGTGCGCTCGCCGTTGCCGAACAGGCAGCCCTCGATGCGGTCCGCGCCGGCGAGCAGGCCCAGCTCGGCGGCGGCGACCCCGGTGCCCCGGTCGTTGTGCGGGTGCAGGCTCAGCACCACGCTGTCCCGGCGCGGCAGGTGCCGGTGCATCCACTCGATCGAGTCGGCGTACACATTCGGCGTGGCCATCTCGACAGTGGCCGGCAGGTTGATGATCAGCGGCCGGTCGGGCGTCGGGTCGATCACGTCGATCACCCGGGAGCAGACCTCCAGCGCGTACTCCAGCTCGGTGCCCGTGTACGACTCCGGCGAGTACTCGTAGAAGATGTCGGTGTCCGGGGTGTGGATCTCCGCGTACTTCTGGCAGAGCCGCGCGCCGGTCGTGGCGATGTCGGCGATGCCGTCCTTGTCCAGGCCGAAGACCACCCGCCGCTGGAGGGTGGAGGTCGAGTTGTAGAAGTGCACGATGGCCCGCTTCGCACCGCGCAGCGACTCGAACGTCCGGTCGATCAGGTGCTCCCGGCACTGCGTGAGCACCTGGATCGTGACGTCGTCCGGGATCATGTCCTGCTCGATGAGCTGCCGGACGAAGTCGAAGTCGGTCTGGCTGGCCGACGGGAAGCCGACCTCGATCTCCTTGTAGCCCATCTGGACGAGCAGCTGGAACATCCGCCGCTTGCGCTCGGGCGACATCGGGTCGATCAGTGCCTGGTTGCCGTCGCGGAGATCCACGGCGCACCAGCGCGGCGCGGCATCGACGTGCCGGGTGGGCCAGGTGCGATCCGGCAGGTCGATCCGGAACTGCTCCCGGTACGGCTGGTAGCGGTGGTACGGCATCCGGCTCGGGCGTTGCCGGGCGATCGGATCGGTCTCGGCGTCGGTGACAGGTTGAGCCATCTCAGAGTGCTCCCTGGAACATGTGGCGTCAGCAGATCGGAAGGTGTCGGCGAGCTGCCGGGCGACGATGCGCGGCGGCGCCGAGAAGAAGATCGGATGCGCTGGACGGCGCGATGCGACTCCGCGACGAGGTGCCGGCCGGTCAGGCCTCGTCGCGGCGGCTAAGGAGGAGAAGCGCCTGCCACATGACCAGGTGACCCTACGTGATGGAAGGGAGGGTGGAAAGGCAGGTCCGGACTATGGGACCGAGGTCCTGGCCTGCTCCGCGGTCAGCGGAGCAGCAGATCGGCGATCGGGCGGCGGTGCCGCAGGCCGGTCTCCCGGGCGCGCAGATCGGCCGGCAGGGTGAACGGGTCCCCGAGCCGGCCCACTGCGGCGACCACCAGCGGGCGAACGCCGCCGGGCAGGTCGAGTTCGGTGGCGAGGCCGGTCGGGTCGAAGCGGGTCAGTTGACGCACGTGCAGGCCGAGCGCGGTGGCCTGGAGGGTCAGGTGGGCCATGGCCTGACCGAGGTCGTACGCGGCCCGCTCGGCGTCGCCGCCGGTGTGCGCGCCGACCACCAGGGTCGACGCGTGTCGGACCCAGCCCTGGTCGCCGTGCGGCAGGCTGATCAGGATCCGCTTCCAGGTGTCGTCGTCGCGGTGGCCGAGAGCGAACCGCCAGGGCTGGCGGTTGCCCGCCGAGGGCGCCCAGCGGGCGGCCTCCAGCAGCGAGGCCGCCTCGTCCGGAGTCAACTCGGCGCTCGGGTCGAAGGCCCGGGGACTCCAGCGGAAGGCGAGTAGCGAGGTCAGATCGGCCATGGGTGAAGTGTCCCGGATGAGCGATTCGCCCGCTTGGTCGGGTGGGCTGAATGTGGGCAAGGGCACCCGTAACGGGACGAAGATCAGGGCGTTCCCGCGCTCGGGCTGTCCGACGGGTCGGGGGTCGGGGGCGCGGCGGTGTCGAGCGGGTCCCGGTCGACCACCACCGGGCCGGCCAACTGCACGGTGGCCGGTGCGGGGCCCGGCGGCGCGGCCAGCCGCAGCGTCCCCGCCCCGGTCCGCACCCCGGTCGGAGTGCCGTCCCGCTCGTAGCAGTAGATGCCCACGTCCACCGGGGCGTTGAGCGACGCCGAGGTGGAGTCCACCGAGTAGCAGGTGCCGGTGAGGCCCTCGGGTGGGCTGGCGGGAGCCACCGCCAGCGGTGCACGCCGGTCGGTGAGCACGTCCAGCCAGTCGGTGAGCGGATGTTGGACCCGGGGGTCCGACCGGCGGGGGATCGCGTCGTCGCGCTCACCGAGGCGTACGCAGCTCGCCGACTCCGGTCGCCCGGCCGACGGCAGGGCGCACTGGAACAGCCCGTCGGCCGTGGCGGCTATCGAGACGTCGGCGGCGCCACCCAACGCGCCGCCCGGCACGTCGGCCCGCCAGCTGCCGTCGTTCGCACTGGTGAACGCGATGGTGCGAGCCGGGTGACCGGTCTGGGTGTACACGTACTGCGCCACCAGGTGGCGATCCTGGGCAGCTGCGGCCAGGGCGGCCAGCTCGTCCCGCGCCGCGTCCACCGCGACCGGTCCCGGATCGGCGGGCGGTGGGGCCGGAGGCTGCGCATCGGTGCAGGCGACCAGGAGAGCTGGCAGGGCGAACACGAGCGGCCCGAGCACGCGGCCGGCCGAGCGGGTGAGGACGGGCACCGGCCCATTCTGGTGGGTGCGGACTGTTTGGTGGGTGCCGGCACGTGCTGGGCCGTTCCGGCGTGTCGGACGGGTCGTCCCCGCGTACCGCCGAAGCTGGTGGGAGCGGCCCGGCCGCCCCGCACGGGCCGGATGGTGGGATCACCTGACCCGGCGTCGTTACCCGCCGGATACCCTCAAGGGGACTGACACGCGCCGCCGGCCCCGGTTCCGGCGGCGTCGGCACGCTCAGGGTCGCTGGGAGGGAGTGCACGTCGTGGCACTCGTGGTGCAGAAGTACGGCGGGTCGTCCGTCGCCAACGCCGAGCGGATCAAGCGGGTGGCCGAGCGCATCGTCGACGCCCGCAAGGCCGGCGACGACGTGGTGGTGGTGGTCTCCGCGATGGGGGACACCACCGACGAGCTGCTGGACCTGGCCAACCAGGTCAGCCCGCTGCCGCCGGGCCGCGAGCTGGACATGCTGCTCACCGCCGGGGAGCGGATCTCCATGGCGTTGCTCGCCATGGCCATCCACAACCTGGGGTACGAAGCCCGCTCGTTCACCGGCTCGCAGGCCGGTGTGATCACCACCTCGGTGCACGGCCGCGCACGGATCATCGACGTCACCCCCGGGCGGCTCAAGGGCGCGCTCGACGAGGGGTCGGTGGTCATCGTGGCCGGCTTCCAGGGCGTCTCGCAGGACACCAAGGACGTCACCACGCTGGGCCGGGGTGGTTCGGACACCACCGCCGTGGCGCTCGCCGCCGCCCTGCACGCCGACGTCTGCGAGATCTACACCGACGTGGACGGCATCTTCACCGCCGATCCTCGGATCGTGCCCAACGCCCGGCACATCAAACAGATCACCTACGAGGAGACGCTGGAGCTGGCCGCGTGCGGCGCGAAGGTGCTGCACCTGCGTAGCGTGGAGTACGCCCGTCGGGCGGGGTTGCCGATCCACGTCCGTTCGTCATACTCGACCAACACCGGCACGATGGTCACCGGATCGATGGAGGACCCTTCCGTGGAGCAGGCACTGATCACCGGGGTCGCGCACGACCGCAGCGAGGCCAAGATCACGATCGTCGGGGTGCCCGACGAGCCGGGTGCCGCCGGGCGGATCTTCGACACCGTCGCCGGCGCCGAGATCAACATCGACATGATCGTGCAGAACGTCTCCACCGAGGGCACCGGCCGGACGGACATCTCGTTCACCCTGCCCAAGGCCGACGGGCCGACCGCGATGGCCGCGCTCAGCAAGATCCAGGAGCCGGTCAAGTTCAAGGGCCTGCTCTACGACGACCACGTCGGCAAGGTCTCGCTGATCGGTGCCGGCATGCGCTCGCACCCCGGTGTGGCCGCCGGCTTCTTCGCCGCGCTCGGCGCGGCCGGGGTCAACATCGAGATGATCTCCACCTCCGAGATCCGGGTCTCCGTGGTCTGCCGGGACACCGACCTCGACGCCGCCGTCCGCGCCATCCACGACGCGTTCGAGCTGGGCGGCGATACCGAAGCCGTGGTCTACGCGGGGACGGGGAGGTAGCGCCGATGACGGCGCTGCCCACCCTCGCCGTGGTCGGAGCGACCGGTGCCGTCGGCACCGTGATGTGTGAGCTGCTCACCGGGCGTCGCAACGTCTGGGGTGAGATCCGGCTGCTCGCCTCCGAGCGCTCGGTCGGAAAGCGGGTGCGCTGCCGAGGTGAGGACGTCGTCGTCCAGGCGCTGACCCCGGAGGCGTTCGACGGGGTCGACGTGGCGATGTTCGACGTGCCCGACGAGGTCTCCGCCGAGTGGGCGCCGATCGCCGTCGCCCGCGGCGCGATCGCTGTCGACAACTCCGGCGCGTTCCGGATGGACCGGGACGTCCCGCTGGTCGTCCCGGAGATCAACCCCGAGCAGGTCCGCAACCGGCCCCGGGGCATCATCGCGAACGCCAACTGCACCACCCTCGCGATGATCGTCGCGGTGGCGCCCCTGCACCATGAGTACGGCCTGCGGGAGCTCGTGCTCGCCTCCTACCAGGCGGCCTCCGGAGCCGGCCAGTCCGGCGTGGACATCCTGCACGAGCAGCTCACCAAGGTCGCCGGGGATCGCGCGCTCGGCTCGCGCACCGGCGACGTCCGCCAGGCGGTCGGCGACGACCTCGGCCCGTTCCCGGCCCCGCTGGCGCTCAACGTGGTGCCCTGGGCGGGCTCGCCGGCCGACGGCGGCTGGTCGTCGGAGGAGATGAAGATCCGCAACGAGTCGCGGAAGATCCTCGGCCTGCCCGACCTCAAGGTGTCCGCCACCTGCGTGCGGGTGCCGGTGGTCACCGCCCACTCGGTGGCCGTGCACGCGGTCTTCGGCACCGAGGTGGACGCCGAGGGTGCCCGCGAGGCACTGCGCAACGCCCCCGGGGTGATCCTGGTCGACGATCCCGCCGCCGGGGAGTTCCCGATGCCGATCGATGCGGTCGGCACCGACCCGTCCTGGGTCGGCCGGATCCGCCGCTCCCTCGACGACCCGCGCGCCCTCGACTTCTTCGTCACCGGCGACAACCTCCGCAAGGGCGCTGCCCTCAACACCGCCCAGATCGCCGAACTCCTCGCCAAGGAACTCCGCAACCCCTGACCGTTCCCGTTGACGATTGGCGCGTTGCTCGCCGGCTGGATTCGGCCTGAGCCGACTATTGCTCGGCTTCGACCTCGGTGCGATAGGCAGTCAAGCCGCGTCGCTGATAGTTGCGTAGTGCATTCGGATGGTCCAACGAGCAGGTGTGCAGCCAAACCCTGCGGACCGCCGGAGAGTCCAGGGCCTCACTGTCCCAGGCTTGCCGGATGGTCAGCGTCAGCGCATGGCCACCGAGACCCCTACCGACATATTCGGGCAACAGCCCAAAGGCGGTAATCTCCACATCTCCGTCAGGCTGGGGTTCCAGATTCGCAACCCCCACGGTCTCGTCCTTCAGGGTGAGGAACCAGTGCTGGCGCAGCGGATGACACCGCATCAGCTCCTGCCACTCTTCGTTCGTGCGAGACGCGCTGCGCCACCCGTAGGGGGCTCCGACCTGGGCGTTGGTGGCACGCACGAGCGGCAGGCCACCGTCAACGCGCCGGAGGAGAAGGTCCGGCACCACCTTCCCAGGTCGCAGGTCCTTGGCGTCATGCATCTCCAGGTAGGTGACAACCTTTGCCATCCCGGCAGGCTACCCATCGTTCCGCTGTGGCTGGCCCGCCAGGCCAATGTGCTATTGAGCGGTATACCTCAGAGTCATAAATATGACTCTGAGGTATACCGCTCACTACCGCATCCGCCCCCCCGGCGGCCCGAAACGACGTTGGCCCGGCGGAACGGTCCCGGAGGAGGTATCCCCTTGTGGGCAGCCAGTTCAGGCGGCGGACAGCAGTACGCCGTCGCGGCCTTGGCGTTTCACCGCGTAGAGGGCCTGGTCGGCTCTGCGCAGGGTGCCGTCGGGGGACTCGCCGGGGTGCGGAAGCGCCACTCCCACGCTGATCGTGTGGCCAGTGCGGCGGGCTGCCTCGGTCAGCCGTTCGGCGATCCGGACCGCCTCCTCGGGGCGACTCACCTCGATCACCGCGACGAACTCGTCGCCGCCGATCCGGTACAGCTCGTCGCCGTGCCGAAGCGCCTCCTCCAGAGCGCGGGCCAACCCGACAAGCACCCGGTCGCCGGCCTGGTGGCCGTACGTGTCGTTGACGGTCTTGAAGCCGTCCACGTCGATCGCCAGCAGGGCCGTACGCCCCGGGGTGGCCGCCGCGATCCGCTGCCCGAACGGGCCGGTGTGCCGCAACCCGGTCAGCGGGTCGGAGCTGGCCTGCTCCCGCAGCCGGGCCAGCGTGCGGAGCCGGTCCAGGTTGGTCCACGCCTGCCCGGCGAGCAGTTCCATCAGGCTGACCGTGGTCGGGTCCGGGCGCAGGGCGCGTTCGTCGGCGACCAGCAGCACCCCGCCCGCCTCCGGCGGCCCGACCGGAACGGCGACCAACGTCTGCACCCCCGCCCGGGTCAGCGGCCGGTAGTCCTCGGTCGGAGGGTGCCCCGCCTCGCCCAGCGTGTACCCCGCGCCGTAGCGGTGTGCCCGGTCGACCATCCGGGCCAGGGCCGCCGGACCAGCCTCGGTCAGCTCGGCGCGGATCCGGGTCTCCAGGTCGCTCGGCGTCGCCGGGGGCGGACCGAGCTGGCCGGCGATCAGGAGCAGCGCGGTGGAGAGGGTGGAGACCTCCCGGGCGGCGCGGGCCGCCGCGCCCATCAGCTCTCCCTCGGTGAGCGCGGAGGAGAGTGCGGCGGCGTGCCGGAGCAGCTTCTCGCTGCGGCTCTCCTCGGGTGGGCCGCCGAGCGCGGCGATCCGCGCGCCGAGCCGGTCGGCCAGCCGCTGCGTCGTCTCCCGCCACAGCTCCAGGTCGGCTGGCTCACTCCACTGCAGGTCGAGCACGCCGATCACCAGGCCCGTCGGGTCCAGCACCGGTACGCACAGCTCGGCGGTCACGTCCGGGCGTACCGGAAGGTAGTCCGGATCGGTGGTGACGTCCGGGACGACGGCGGGGGTGCCGGTGGCGTACACCCGCCCGACGATTCCGGTGCGCGCCGGCACCGTCGCGAAGACCTGCCAGGCCCCGGTCGCCGCGACGCAGCGCAGCCGGTCGTGGGCCGCGAGCAGCACGGAGATCGTCGCGGGGGTGTGGCGGGACAGCGCGGTGACCGTCCACCGACAGGCCTCCGGCACGCTCGACGCCATCGGGAGGCGGACGATGACGTCACGGCTGACTCGCTGATGATCCACTCGCACGTCGTTCCAGGTAGGGGAGGGGTCGGCCGGCGCCGAGCCGCGCGATCAAGCGTACTCACGGTGGCGAGATCGGCCGGGCTTCGTACACACGTGCTATCCACAGGCTGTGGACACAGCCTGTGGGCGGAGCCCTCGGGCGTCTGAGTTGACGTTTGCGTTTGCGCCTGCCAATAATAATTGGCATGAGCCAAGGTGAGCTATGGGAGAGCTGAGCGGCGACCGGCTGGTCGAGGTCCTTGCCACGCTGGCCAGCCCGCACCGACTGCGGGTGCTCGCCGCACTGACCGGCGGACGCGCGTACGTCTCACAGCTCGCCCGCGATCTGGGCATCAGCCGCGCACTGCTGCAGGTGCACCTCAAGAAGTTGGAAAAGGCCGGGCTGGTCACCGCGCATCTGGAGTTGTCCGAGGACGGCAAGGCACTCAAGTACTACGAGACCGCCCCGTTCTCGTTGCACCTCACGCCCGACGTGGTGGCAGCCGCCGCCACCACCCTGAGCACCGCCGGAGACGGCGATGCCGTACCGAAAGGAACAAGTTAGATGGACGTCACCGCCTCGGTCTTCCTCGTCGTCGTCGCCGCCGTGCTCATCTCGGTCGTCTGGTATGCGGGCGTCCGCACCCGGACGGCGGTCGCTGGCGAACTTCAGCGGCAGTACGCCGAGCAGGCCGCCGAGACCCAGCGCCTGCTCACCGACGTGAGCGCACAGTTGGCCGACCTGAACCGGCGCACCGTTGACATGCAACGCATCCTCAAGGACGCCGAATGACCGCCCTCGGCCTCAGCCCGCCGGTCACGCTCCTCAACGTCCCCAACGCCATCACCGCCGTCCGTACGGCCGGCGCCGTCGGGCTCGCCGTGGCGGCGCTGACCCAGCGCAGCGCGCATCTGCTGGTCGCCGCCTACCTGCTCTACTGGATCGGAGACATCCTCGACGGCGCCGCCGCCCGGGGCCTGGGACAGGAGACGCGCGCCGGCGCGGTCTTCGACATCGTCGCGGACCGTGCCTGCACGTCGGCCTGCGCCGCCGCACTGATCGTGCTCCGGCCCGAGACAGCCCTGCCGGTCGCGGTCTTTCTGGTCCAGTTCATGGTCATCGACCAGTTGCTGAGCCTGATGTTCCTGCGCTGGCCGCTGCTCAGCCCGAACTACTTCGCCCGCGTCGATGAACGCATCTACCTGTGGAACTGGTCTCCGCCGGCCAAGGCGCTGAACACCGCGGCGGTGGTGCTGCTGGCGATCTTCGCGCCGCTGGCCGTGGCCGTCACGTTCGCCCTCGGGGTCGCCGCGGTGAAGGTCGTCTCGTTGGTCTGCGCCGCCAGGCTGCCGGCGGGGCTCCCGCGCACCCAGCCATGATCGCCGTCCTGGTGGCTGCGGCCGTCGGGCTCCTGTCGGCCTTCCTGCCGTTCACCCCGGCCGAGCCGTACCTGATCGCGACAGTGGCGACGACCAGCGCGCCGCCCGTGGCGCTCGGCGTGGCCGCCGCCTCCGGTCAGACCGTCGGCAAGGTCCTGATCTTCCTCGGAGCGCGCGGCGCGATCCGCTCGACCTGGCTGCAACGGCGGCTCCGCAGTCGCCCGCCCGCCGCGCCGGCGCGACCGGGTCGACTGGGCATGCTGCTGGCGCGGCCGAAGGCGGCCGGCGCGCGACTCGTCGAGGTGCTGGAACGCCCCCACCAGTCGACCGGAATGCTGCTGGTCAGCGCCGTCACCGGCTTGCCGCCGCTGCTGGCCGCCAGCGTCTACCTGGGACGCACACCCATGCGCCCGGCCGCCTTCGCGGTGACGTGCCTGCTGGGCCGGGCGATCCGCTTCGTAACGGTCGCGCTCGCACCGCAGCTCGCCGGCTACTGAACGGGGCACACCCGAACACCGCGCCCACCGATAGCGTGAAGCTCCCGACGCCGAGGAGGCGAGCCCATGCTCATCGCTCAGCTCAGCGACCCGCACCTGACCACCGGCCTGCTCGCCGCCGCACCGGCCGCCGGGCTGCACCGTGCGCTCGGCCGGGTACTGGCGGTGCGACCCCGACCGGACTGCGTGGTGATCACCGGCGACCTGGTCAACAACGGCCGGCCCGACGAGTACGCGGCGCTGCGCGAACTGATCGGCCGGTTCCCGGTGCCGGTGCACCTGGCCCCCGGCAACCACGACGACCGCGAGGCGCTGCTCGACGCTTTCGGCGGCACACCGTTGCTCGGCGGCGGCTTCTCGACCTACTACCACGTCGATCACGAGGCGGCCTCGGTCGTGGTGCTCGACTCGCTCGTCCCCGGCAGCAGCAGCGGCCAACTCGGCGAGGAGCAACTCGGTTGGCTCGACGGGGTGCTGGCCGGGCGGCCCGACGTGCCCGCCGTGGTCTTTCTGCACCATCCGCCGGTCGCGGTCGGCATTCCCGCTGCCGACTCCCTCCGACTTGCCGACTCCGACGCGTTCGCCGAGGTGATCCGACGGCACCGGCACGTCGTCCGGGTCGCCGCCGGCCACCTGCACCGCCCGGTCACCACGGCCTACGCGGGCACGGTGCTCACCGTGGCACCCAGCACATGGAAGCAGAGCACGCTCACCATGAGCGCCGACGAGCAGATCGGCTGGGTCGACGAGCCAACCGCCTTCCTGCTGCACCTGGTCGAGGCGGGCGGGTGCGTGACACACACCGTGCAGGTGAGCCACTCGGCCGGTCAGACCTGTAGCTCCTGAGGGAGCCCGTCGTGGTGGTCTGGTACGTCGCGTACGGCTCGAACATGCACGCCGCCCGCCTGGGGTGGTACATCGGTGGCGGCTGCCCGCCCGGTGGGAGGCGCACGTACCCGGGCTGCCGGGATCGGCGCCCACCGAGCCGGTCCGTTCCGGTGTCGCTGCCCGGCGGGATCTACTTCGCCGGCGAATCCCGTGCCTGGACCGGGGGCATGGCCTTCTACGACCCGCAGCTGCCGGGCGAGGCCGCGGCCCGCGCCTACCTGGTCAGCGAGGAGCAGTTCGCCGACATCGCCGCCCAGGAGATGTACCGCCCGGCGGGTGCCGCCGACCTGATCCCCGCTACCGGGGCGGCGATCGAGGCGGCCATCACCACCGGACGGGCGACCCTCGGCCCCGGCCGGTACGAGACGTTGGTCTGCCCCGGCAGCCACAGCGGCGTCCCCATGCTCACCTTCACCGCGCCCGAGGGGGCGTCGGCCAGCCGGTGCCGGCCGCCCGCGTCGATCTATCTCGGCATGATCGCTCGCGGTCTGCGTGAGGCTCACGGCTGGCCAGCCGAGCGGATCACCAGCTATCTGGCCGCCCGGCCCGGCGTGGCCGACGGGTGGCCCCCCGACGCCGTCGCCGCCCTGGTCAGCGAGGTGCTGGTCGACGCGTGACCGCCGGCGCGGTGCGGCAGTCAGGCAACCGGGCAGGCTGGCAACCGGGCAGGCTGGCAACCGGGCAGGCCGTCAACCGAGCAGGAACTCCCGCAGCGCGGGAGCGAGCGTCGCCGGCGGCACCTCGTGGTAACCACCGTCGAGGCTGATGGACCGGCCGCCCGGGACCGCCTCGGCCGCGGCCCGGCTGCCGTCCCGCAGCCACTGTGGACTGCCCGTGCTGTCCACCGCGAGGGTCGGCGCGGTGATGGCGGCCAGCCGGTCAGCCGGCAGCCGCCCGCCGGCCGTCACGATCGCGTCGTACGGCAGGGTGTGCGCGATAGCGGTCAGCCCACCCCACATCGGTTGTGCCCGCATCCCGGCGACCGCCTCGGCGGGCAGCCCCACCGAAGCGCTGAGGAAGGTCTCCACAGCGCCGCCCCGGTCGTCGACGGCGATCAGCTCGATGAGCTGCGCGGTGATGTCCTTCCGGACGCCCACGTGCGAGCCAACCTGAAACGGTGGCTCGAACAGGACCAACCCGGTCACCGGCAGGCCCTGCGCGGCGGCGAGGGCGGCAAGGACCGCGCCGGAGGAGACGCCGTAGACGGCGGCGGAACCGCCTGCCGCCGCGATCACGGCGGCCAGATCGTCGATCTCGCGGCCGATCTCGTAGGGCGCGGTGTCGCCGCTGTAGCCCCGCCCTCGGCGGTCATAGCCGAAAACGGTGAAATCCGGTGCCAACGCCGCACCCAGGGCGCGGGTCGTGTTGCGATCGTTGAACGCCCCGCCGACCAGGACGATCGCCGGCCCGGCACCGGACCGCTCGAACGCGATGGGAGTGCCGTCCGTTGATCGCACCTGCTCCACCTGCGGTGTCATGTCACTCACGATGCTGTCTCCGTCCGCGCCGACCGTCCCGTCCTTTCTAGACCCCGCGTACGACGATGTCCGGCAGACCGCAGCAAACGGTTCTCCGGAGTGCGGGCGTACCCGCAGCTCTGATCTGCTGCCCGGGTCGACCCGGCGGCGTCCGGATGAGAGGCTGTCGGGGCAGGCGGCCATCCCCAACCGCCGCCAACCGCGACCCTGACGACGGCGTCGCTCGGCGGCCCGGTCGACCCAGAGGCCGGGCCCCGCAGGCGCCGATTCTCACAAGGAGATCCATGTCCACAACCGGGATGCGACGGGCCGCTGTCGGCCTGACCGCGCTCGCGGTGGCCGCGTTCGGCGCGGTCGCCACCAGCCCTGAACAAGCCGACGCGCGACCGAAGCCGGTCGACGTCACCCTGCTGGCCCTCAACGACTTCCATGGCAACCTCGAACCGCCGAGCGGGTCCAGCGGCACCATCGCCGGGCAGACCGCGGGCGGCGTCGAATACCTGGCAACCCACCTGGCCGAGCTGCGCGCCGCCGCCAAGAAGAAGAACACCATCACGGTCGCCGCCGGTGACCTGATCGGCGCGTCCCCGCTGCTCTCCGCCGCGTTCCACGACGAGCCGACCATCGAGGCGCTGAGCATGGCCGGGCTGGACTACGCCAGCGTCGGCAACCACGAGTTCGACGAGGGCGCCGCCGAGCTGCTGCGGATCCAGAACGGCGGCTGCCACCCGGTGGACGGCTGCGCCGACGGCACCCCGTATCGGGGCGCCGGCTTCCAGTACCTGTCCGCGAACGCCTTCAAGACCGCCACCGGCAAGCCGCTGATGGCACCGTACGCGATCCACAAGGTGCAGGGCGTCAAGATCGGCTTCATCGGGATGACCCTGGAGGGCACCCCGCAGATCGTCAGCCAGCAGGGCGTCGCCGGCCTCACCTTCGCCGACGAGGCGGACACCGCCAACCGGTACGCTCGCGAGCTGCGCCGCAAGGGCGTAGAGACCATCGTCGTGCTGCTGCACGAGGGCGGCGCCCAGGCGGCGACCGGTGGCATCAACGACTGCGTCGGCATGACCGGACCCATCGTGGACATCGCCAACCGGATGGACCCGTCGATCGACGTCGTGGTCAGCGGGCACACCCACCAGGCGTACAACTGCGACATCAACGGCAAGCTGGTCACCAGCGCCAGCTCGTTCGGTCGCCTGGTCACCGACATCGACCTGAAGATCGACCGCCGGAGCGGGGACGTCATCTCCGCCGCCGCGAACAACGTCGTGGTCACCCGCGACGTGGCCAAGGACCCGAAGCAGACCGCCCTGATCGACCGGTACAAGACGGTGCTCGGCCCGGTCGCCGGCCGCGAGGTCGGCGTGACCAGCCAGGCGATCACCCGGAGCCAGGAAACCCTCTTCGGTACGAGTCTGGGCGAATCCCCGCTGGGCAACCTGATCGCCGACGCCCAACTCGCCGCCACCGACAACGAAGAGGGCGCGGTCGCCGCCTTCATGAACCCGGGCGGGGTCCGGGCCGACCTCGACGCCGGCCCGGTCACCTACGAAGAGGCGTTCACGGTACAGCCGTTCGCCAACAACCTGGTGACGCTCGACCTGACCGGTGCGCAGCTCTACTGCGTACTGGAGCAGCAGTTCGTCACCAACCGGACGCTGTACCCGTCGGCGACAGTGGGCTATGTGGTCGACCCGAACGGCACCACCGGCACGGTGGCCGACCCGTGCGCCGGCACCCGGGTGGTCCGGGGCAGCCTCACCCTCGGCGGGACCGCCGTCGACACCGCCGCCACCTACCGGGTGACGGTGAACAACTTCCTGGCCGGCGGCGGCGACGGCTTCAGCGCCCTCACCGGCGGCACCAACCAGGTCACCGGCCAGATCGACCTGGACGCGTTCGTGGCGTACCTGACCGCGCAGTCGCCGGTCTCCGCCCCGACGCTGGACCGCATTCGCACCACCGCCGAGGTTCCCGCCGCCTGACGGCCGACCCCGCGACACCGGGCCCCGGAGCATCCGCTCCGGGGCCCGACCCGTCC
>NZ_JBEXHQ010000016.1:71415-130576 GCF_040607915.1 Micromonospora sp. NPDC005215
CCAGACGCCTGCCGGTCCCAGACGCCTGCCGGTCCCAGACGCCTGCCGGTCCCAGACGCCTGCCGGTCCCAGACGCCTGCCGGTCCCAGACGCCTGCCGGTCCCAGACGCCTGTCCGCGTCCGCGCCTGTCCGCGTCCGCGCCTGTCCGCGTCCGCGCCTGTCCGCGTCCGCGCCTGTCCGCGTCCGCGCCTGTCCGCGTCCGCTCGGGGCAAGATCGCGCTCGACCATGGATATGGATGTAGTGGCATCGGCGTGCGGGGATGCCACTACATCCAAGATCGAGCGCGATCTTGGCCTGCAACAAGATCAAATGAGGAAGATCCGAGCAACATCAGGGATGTTGCTGTCTCCCGCCCGTCCGAGGCAGCAACATCAGGGAAGTTGCTCGGATCTTGGCGCGGGGCGCGGGGCGCGGGGCGCGGGGCGCGAAGTGCGGGTCGCGGGGTGCGGGGTGTGGGTGCGGGGCGCGAAGTGCGAAGTGCGGGTCGCGGGTGCGGGGGTGGGGGTGGGGCGTCTGCTGTCACGGGCCGCGCGGAGGGGTGTTCGAGGTCAGGCCGGGGTGGGCGTGGGGGCGGGGGACACCGGGGCGGTCGTCACGAGGCCGTCCTGCTCCGCGCTGAGCAGGCGGCGCAGGGAGAGCGCGATCAACGAGGCGACCAGGCAACCGCCGACCACGGTTGCCACCCAGACTCTGCCGTCGGCGGCGCCGATGAGCGGGCCTGCGGTCACCGGGCCGATCACACCGCTGATTCCGAAGATCATCGAACTCATCGCGTTGTACCGACCGCGAAGCTCGTCAGTGGCCAGGGCGTTGGTCAGCGCGGGCATCACCGGCGACAGCATCGTCTCGCCGAAGCCGAAGATCGCCGAGCAGGCCACCACGCAGAGGGCAGCCAGCAGGGCGCTTTCCCCGGTGACCAGGCCGGCCGCGCCGAGGACCAGCCAGGCGATGGCGAACACCGCCCCCACCACCGCCAGTGCCCGGGTGCGGCTGCGCCCCTCGATCCGGCGGATCACCAGCAGTTGCGCGAGCACGATCATCACGGTGTTGGCCGCGAGCGCCCAGGCCACCACCCGGGGGTTCACCTCGGCCACCCGCACGGCGTACGCGGCGAAACCCACCTCGATCTGCGCGTACCCGCAGGTGGTCAGGACCAGCCCGAAGATCACCAGCCGCCGGAACGGGCGGTCCCGCAGCACGGTCAGGTAGCCGCCGGGCGACGGATCGTCGACACCCCGACGGTTGCCGAGTCGGTGGCCCACGCCGGGCAGGGTGAGCAGGATCAGTGCCGGCAGCAGGTACGTCACCGCGTCCAGCAGGTAGATCGTCTGGAAGGTGCCGGGCCGG
The DNA here is from genome assembly GCF_040607915.1 of Micromonospora sp. NPDC005215. Taxonomy (NCBI): domain Bacteria; kingdom Bacillati; phylum Actinomycetota; class Actinomycetes; order Micromonosporales; family Micromonosporaceae; genus Micromonospora; species Micromonospora sp. NPDC005215. The sequence goes on from NZ_JBEXHQ010000016.1 coordinate 72,765, forward strand.
GCGGTGTCGACGATCGCGCCGGAGGTCATGCCGCCGACGCCGATACCGAGATTGAGCAGGGCGAAGTTCAGCCCGAACACGCGTTGCCGCTCATCGTCGTCGGTCAACGACGCGAGGATGGTGTTCTGCCCGGACCAGATCGCCGAGCTGCCGATGGCGATCACCGTCATCACCAGCACTGCCGAACCGGTCGAGTGGACCAGCGCGAGCGAGCCCGTGCCGATCGCCTCGATCACCAGGCAGGGCAGCACCACCCAGCGGGCGCCGATCCGGTCGATGAGCGTCCCGCCCAGCGGCGACAGCGCCAGCGTGACCACGCCGTACCAGCCGATCACGAGCCCGGCGCGGGCGTCGGTGAGCCCGCGTACGTCGGTCAGGTAGATGAACAGGAACGGCAGGGTCAGACCGCGCCCGATCGCCGACAGCAGAGTGCCGAGCATGATCCGGCGGGCATCCGTTCGGCGGGGCAGGGCACGACGCAGCATGTCCGGCATTCTGTTGGTCAGGTGTGACAGCGCGCGAACCGTTTTGGCCCCGCCGGGCCCGTCGGGTGACCAATCCCACGGTGATCCACTCAGCTCGGTGGCGGTCGATTGGTGTCCGCCGGGTCTGCGATGCTGGCCCGATGACCGGCACCTGGCGACATCTGCCCGCTACCGCCCGTGCCATCGCGGTGACCGCCACCGCGGCCGTCGCCGCCGCCCAGGCACGCGACGGTCAGGCGTACGACGAGGCGGTCGGTGGTCTCGCCGCCGACGAGCGATCCGGCCTGGTGCTCGGCGCGGTGGTCCGACTGCTGCTGGAGGAGAGCCACCCCGAAGGGCTGGCCGGCGACGACATCCGCCAGGTGTTGACCCGCTGCGTGCAAGGCGCGACCCGGTGGCGTTCGGACGTGGACCCGCACGTGGTGCTCGTACTGCTTGCCGGCGCGCTCGGCGTGTACGACCCCGAGGGCGACGAGTCGCCTCCGGACGCGTCGGCGCTGGCCCGGCATGCCCCGCTCCTGGTGGCCGACCTGTTGGCGACGACCAGCGTGTCGTTTGACGACTATCTGGCCGCCGCGTTCGCCGAGATCGAGCGCACCGAACGACAGGACTGACCGGCGGGGCGGCCACCTCGGTGTGGTGGCCGCCCCGGTGGCGGAGGTCAGGCGGCCGAGGCCGCCGAGGTGAGTCGCGTCACGCCGAGGCGGGGAGCCGCTGCGCCACGACCTCCAGATACTCCGCCGGGATCCGTACCGTGCCGTCGGTGGCCCGGTTGTGCGTACGGGCCAGCTCGACCAGGTCGGCGTGCAGTTGCGGTCGCCGTTCCTCGGGCAGCGCCTCGAACGCCTTCAACGTCGGCCCGTAGTTGGCCCGGAAGAAGTGGGCGAACTCCTCGGGTGTGCCGAAGCGGAAGACGAACTCCCGGCGTACCGTCCGCAGGTCGCCCACCGCCCCGCCGAGCAACTCGCGGACCCGGGCCTCGTCGCCCCACTCGACGGGCGGACGCAGCCCCGGCGGCGGCGGCACCTGCCGCGCCACCGTGCGGAACAACTCGCCGATGAACCCCTGCGGCGTCCACGAGGCCAGCGCCACCGTGCCGCCGGGGCGGCAGACCCGGACCAGCTCCGCCGCCGCCCGCTGCTGGTCCGGGGCGAACATCACGCCGACGACGGAGAGCACCGCGTCGAAGGACCCGTCGGAGTACGCCAGGCGCTCCGCGTCCCCGATCACGAAGGTGACCGGGAGCCGTTCCGCCGCGGCCCGCTGACGGCCCCGTTCCAACAGCCCGGGTACGTAGTCGACGCCGGTCACGACGCAGCCGCAGCGGGCGGCGGCGATGGCGGCGTTGCCGGAGCCGGTCGCGACGTCCAGCACGCGGGCACCGGCTGACAGGTCGGCCGCCGTCACCAGCAACTCGGAGATCGGATGGATGAGTGCGGCGACCGCGCCGTAGTCGCCGCTGGCCCAGGTCACCTGCTGGCGTGTCTTCACGGCGTCGAAGTCGAGTGCGGTGGTCATGGGCGTCCCCCTCGGACGGTATTGGTGCCGTCGACGCTAGGTGATCCATCCCCTTCGGGGATCGGCAGAAGTACCTATGTTGGCGGCGGTTTCCGCAGGCAGGGCGCAACGATCAGTCCTGGTTCCAGGTGTCCGTCTCAAGTGTCGACGGCGCACCGTCGGTGGCCACCTGACCGGTGGCGAGCGTCCGGCCGGACGCGTCGAGCGCCTCGACGACGAGGTCTGTCATGGAGTGGGGCACGGGCAACACCGCCCCGGAGTCGCTGACCGCAGCCGTCGCCACGTAGCGTCCGTCGTGCGTCACCCGCACCTGGGTGGCTGCCGCCGGCGTCACCACGAGCAGGGACCGCCGGCCCTCGACGCCGATGATGTCGTTGTCGATCGACACAGCCAGGACGCTGGCGGGATCGGTCGGGTCCGCTGCGACGGTGAAGGACGCGCCGGTGCCGACCACCCCGTCGGGCCGTGGTCGATCGAGGTCGATCGTCACCTCGCCGACCCAGCCGCCGCCGGCCGCGGGAGCAGCGAGGATCATCGCCGTGCCGCTCTCCACCGAGGGCTCGCCGGCGGCCGGCGATCCGCCGTTGGAGCGGACGGGGAGGCCAGCGACCTGCCCGCCCCACACCACGCTCGGCAGGGTGGTCAGTCGGTACCCCGCCGACTGGGCGTACTGCGACACCAACAGTCGGGCACGCTGCTCCGGAACACTGCCGCGTACGCGGGACATCGCGGTCGCGAGCTGCGCGTCGGTGACCGGCTTCGACGCCAGCGAACCCGGGCCCGGGACTACCTTGCGCGTCACCGTGCCGCAGTCGACCCGCCACCACTCGGGCCGCTGGGTCTGCGGCGTACGGATCAGGTAGGACGCGGTTGGCTCCGGGGTCCACTGGAACGCCCCACCGTTGGGCAACGGTGCGCTGAGGAAGACACACCCGGTGGGTGCGATCGCCACGTGGATGACCTTTCCGGGATTGGACGGGTCGTCCAGGGCGAGGCTCTCGTAGGGTTCCAGGCCGTCGCCGACGCTGTGCACGGCGGCAGGGGTGGCCAGCTTCTCGGCGCTGGCACCCTCGTCGGCGACCAGCCACATCGCGGCGCTCGGCCAGTTGGTGGCCGGATCCGGTTGGTCGCGGACGAAGGCGGCGAGCGCGATCCGCCGGCCGCCGACGTCGTCGACGAACAGCACCTTCACCGTGGTCATCGCCTTCAACGCGCTCGGCTTGTCCAGCATGTTCAACGGCACCGTCAGCCGGGGAAAGCCTCCCCGGCGCTGCGCGGCCAACAGGAGCTCGGAGAGCTGGCGGACATAGTCGCTGTCCTGGCCGACGACGCCGCGCGGTGGCGACTGGAGGAGTTTGTTCGACCAGGCCAGCACGGGCGCGATGGACTCCGTCGAGCCCGCTGGTGGTTGGGTGGTCCGGCCCGGGTCGGCGATCGCGAAAGCCGCTCCGCCCAGGGAGACCACCAGGGCGAGGGCCAGCCCGCCGAGGCGGCGCTGCCGCTCCCGTCGGTAACGCGCCCTGGCCCGACCGTACGGATCCGGCTGTGGGGTCAGGGTCCTGCTCAGCTCGGCCAGGGTCTGGCCCACTTCCTCATCGACAGTCATGGTGTTACCCCCGTCATCGTCGTCGTCCCGGTCGGTACTGGATTGGCTGCCGCCGAGGTCGTCATCGGCACCTGTTTCGGTGTCGGTGGCGCCAGCGCCAGACGCAGGCGAGCCAGACCTCTCGAGGCGCGGCTCTTGACCGACCCCACGGAGCAGCCCAGGGCGGCCGCGACCGCCACCTCCGGCAGATCGACCACGTACCGGAGCACGATCACGGCCCGGGTGCGGGGCGTCAGCTCCCGCATCGCCTCGTACAGGGCGTGCCGTTCCGTCACCGCCTCCGTCATGTCCCGGCCGGACCGGTCCGGCAGGATCGACGTCACCACCTCGTGCACCCGGTGGCGGCGCCAGCTGCTGATGTGTTGATTGACCATGACCCGTCGCAGGTACGCCATCGGATCGTCGACCCGACGCCACCGACGCATCACCTTCACCAGCGCCGTCTGCACCAGATCCTCGGCGTCCTGCGCCGAACCGGTGAGGTGGTACGCCACGCGCAGGAGATCCATGTAGCGCGTCTCGACGAACTCTCGAAACTGCTCGTCGTCAACTGCCATAAGCCCCCGCCTCGGTTGGTTACCCATCACGACTCCGTCGAGGGCCAATAGGTTGAAGGCCGGACGCGGGCACATCGTGCAATTCCTTGTCGACCTCCCGGCGCGTCCGCCGTGGGCGGCGCGCCGACGACCGCTGCACTACTGTGCCCGGGATGAGCGCCGACGGCTGGCTGGCCGACACCCGGACGTCCTACGACACGGTGGCCGGAAGTTACGCCGAGATGCTGCGCGACGGACTCGACGCTGCGCCGTACGAACGGGCGGTCCTTGCGTTGTTCGCCGAACTGACTCGCAGCGGCGGCGAGGGATCCGTTGCGGACATCGGGTGCGGGCCGGGACGGATCACCGCCCACCTGCACAGCCTCGGTGTCGACGCCTTCGGCATCGACCTCTCGCCCGCAATGATCGACATCGCCCGGCGCGACCATCCTGACCTGCGGTTCGCTGTGGGTTCCATGACGGACCTCGACCTCACCGACTCCTGCGTCGCCGGCATCCTGGCCTGGTTCTCACTCATCCACATTCCCGACGACGAAGTGCCCGCGGTCCTGGCCCACTTCCATCGGGTGCTGCGTCCCGAGGGGACCCTGCTGCTCGCCTTTCACGTCGGCGACGGGCACCGGTTGAAGACGGAGGGCTACGGCGGTCACCCGATGAACGTGTACGTGCACCGCCGCCCACCGGATCGGGTCGCCGCCTGGCTCGCCGACGCCGGGTTCACTGTCGAGGCCCAACTGCTGCACCGCCCCGACGAGAGCAGGCACGGAGCGTTTCTCTTCGCACGTCGGCGGGCCTGACCAGGAATGACAGTGTTCACGTGCCTTCGATGCGGACGCACTCACCGACGACCGCTACCGAATCGTCGCACTGCTGGACAGCTCAGGTTGTCCGGTTGCGGCCGCTCGCCGTGGTGCGAGGGGTAGGAACTGCCTCCGGGGAAGCAGTCACCGTCCGAAACCAATCAAGGCCCCTCGGTGGAGGGGCCTTGACCTGCATTTACCTCTGGTCGGGGTGGCCGGATTCGAACCGACGACCTCTTCGTCCCGAACGAAGCGCGCTACCAAGCTGCGCCACACCCCGAGGCGTGCCGACAAATAGTAGCCCACCCGCCCGGATGGTCAAACTCGGTACCCCCGCCGCCCGCACCGGCTCCGGACCACCCAAGATCTGCACAACTTCCGCGTTGTTGCTGCCTCGCGACGCGCCGAGCCAGCAGGATCCCCGATGTTGTGCAGATCTTGGGGTGGGGGCGGTCAGCGGGGGATGAGGGTGAGGATGCTGGCCTCCGGAGGGCAGGCGAAGCGGACCGGGGCGGTCGGGTGGGTGCCGAGGCCGGCGGAGACGTGCAGCCAGGAGTCCGAACCAGGCCAGCGGTGCAGACCGCGCGCCATCGACCGGGGCAGGCCGCAGTTGGTCACGAGGGCGCCGTAGCCCGGTACGCAGACCTGACCACCGTGGGTGTGCCCGGCGAGCAGCAGCCCGAAGCCGTCCGCCGACATCTGGTCGAGCACCCGCGGCTCGGGGGAGTGCGTCAGCGCGATGGACAGGTCCGCCGAGGACGAGACCGTGCCGGCCACGGCGGGGTAGTCGTCCCGGTCGATGTGCGGGTCGTCCACGCCGACCAGGTCGAGCTGCCGACCGCCGGCCTTCAGCGTGGTCCGGGCGTTGTTGAGATCCGCCCAGCCGGCGCCGGTGAACACCTGGCGCAGCTCCTCGTAGGGCAGTTCGACGCCCTCGGTGTACTCCCGGTCGGGCAGGAAGTAGGTGAAGGGGTTCTTCAACACCGGCCCGGTGTAGTCGTTGGAGCCGAACACGAACGCCCCCGGGTAGTCCAGCAGCGGCTGGAGGGCCCGCAGCACTCCGGGCACCGCGGCCGGGTGGGCCATGTTGTCGCCGGTCACCACCACCAGGTCGGGGTCGAGGGCGGCCAGCGACGCCACCCAGCGCTGCTTGCGGGCCTGGTCGGGCATCATGTGCAGGTCCGACAGGTGCAGCACGCGCAGCGGCTCCGCGTCGGCCGGCAGCACCGGCACGTCGTACCGCCGGAGGGTGAACATGTTGCGCTCGATGAGCGACGCGTACGCGAGGGTGGCCGCGCCGACAGTGGCGGTTCCGGCGGCAAGCCGGAATAGTGTGCGCTTTCGCATGGCGTTCAGGGTAGTTTGACCGTCCATGAGCACGCTGAAGGACCGCCTCACCGCCGACATGCGTTCCGCGCTCAAGGCGCGCGACGAGCTGACCACCTCCACGCTGCGGATGGCCCTGGCCGCCGTCGGCACCGCCGAGGTCGCCGGCAAGGCCAAGCGCGAGCTCACCGATGACGAGGTGCTCGCGGTGCTGACCAAGGAGGCCAAGAAGCGCCGGGAGGCGGCCACCGCCTTCGCCGACGCCGGCCGCGCCGAGCAGGCCGCGAAGGAGACCGCCGAGGGTGAGGTGCTGGACCGCTACCTGCCCAGGCAGCTCTCGGACGCCGAGTTGGCCGAGCTGGTGTCGGGGGCGCTCGCCGCTGGCGGCTTCACCGGGAAGACCCAGATGGGCCCGGCGATGAAGGCGGCCCAGGCCGCGGTGGCCGGCCAGGCCGAGGGTGGTCGGGTGGCCGCCGAGGTACGCAGGCAGCTCGGCCTCTGATCCACCGGCATCCCGGTCGGCGTTCCCCGAAGCGTGGGCGGGTGGCGGTGGTCCGGACAGACGGAGACGGGCGGGCACCCGTGTTGGGTGCCCGCCCGTTGTGTCCTGATCGTCGACTCAGCCGCCGGGTCGACCGCCAGGTCGACCGGTGTTGCCGGGCTGCCCGCCACCGGTGTTGCCCGGCGGGGTGCCGCCGCCACCACCGTTGCTGACCTGGATGGTGACCACGCCATTCTTGACGGTGCGCCCGTCCGGGCTGGTGCCGTGGGCGGTGCCCGGAGGACAGGACGACTTCACCTTGGTGTCGGAGACCACCGGTTCGAAGCCCGCATCCTTGAGTCGGGACTTCGCCTGATCCACCGAAATGCAGCTCACGCCGGGGATGCTGCGCTGGTCACCCTCGGAGATCTTCTGGCCCGGTGGCTCGAACGGGATGCGCTCCTTGCCCTTCATGGCATCCCGCAGCGTCTCCTGGACCGGTGGATTGATGCCGTTGGGGACATCGTGCCCCATCTCGACGTTCGTCTGCGGCCAGTCCGGGTCGGCCATGATGCCGGCGACCGCGTACTGCTTGGTCATGGCGACCAGGGCGGCAGTCTTCTCCGAGTCGGTGGTGCCGGACTTGCCGGCCACCGGCGCGTCGACGATGCCCTTCACGCGGGAGGCGGTGCGGCTGCCACCGCACTTGCTGGTGCTGGAGTTGTCGCCGACCGGGCAACGGGCGGCGTCCACGGCGGCTCGGGCCACCTCGGTGCTGAACCGCTTCTCACAGCGCGGGTTGGCGATGTCCAGCTTGTTGCCGTCCGGGTCCCGGATCTCCTGCACCGGGATCGGCTCGCAGTACTTGCCGTCCGCGGCCAGGGTCGCGTACGCGTTGGCCAGGTCCAGCGGGGTGGTCTGCGAAACACCGAGGGTGAAGGCGCCCCAGTCGTGCGCCGCCTCCTTCGTGCCAGCGAGATTGAGATCCTCGTCGGTGCGGAACTGGATGCCGGCCCGCTTGGCGACGTCGACCACGTTCTCCGCACCGACCTGCTGCTGGAGCGGGACGAAGAAGGTGTTGATCGACTGGGCGAAGGCGGTCCACATGTTCTGCGGGCCACCGGCCTTCAGGCCGGAGTTGGTCGGGCAGTACAGGTTGGTGCCTGCGCAGGCGGCAGGGCCGGGCTTGATCTTGTATTCCGACCGGAACTGCTGCGGCGCGTTGAAGGTGTAGCTGAGCGGGATGCCCTTCTCCAGCGCCGCCACGATGGTGAAGATCTTGAAGGTCGAGCCGGCCTGGTAGCCGGTGATGCCGTCACCACCGGTGAGCAGCGGGTTGACCGTCGCCGGGTAGTTGCCCCGGATCTTCTTCCTGTTCTTCGCCGGATCGCTGGAGAGCTTGTTCTTCGGGTTCTTCGGGTCGTCCAGCTTGAACTGCCTGTTGACAGCGAGCGCCCGGACCCGGCCGGAGCCGGGCTCGACCACCGCGACCATTGCGGCTTCCTTGCTGTTCTCGCTCTTGGACCGGCGGACCGCCGCGTCGGCGCCCCTCTGCGCCTGCACGTCGATCGAGGTGACGACGGTGTAGCCGCCGCTCTTCAGCCGCCGCTCCCGGTCGTACGTGGTCGAACCGAACGTCTCCTGCCGCATCCACCAGCGGTAGAAGTAGTCGCAGAAGAAACCCCAGCTGTTGACGTTGGCGGCGACGCAGCCGTTCGGGGTGCGCTTGTCCTTCACCACCAGCTCGACGGCCTTTGCCGCGTCGGCCTCCTGCTGGGTGATGGCCTGAATGTCGACCATGTTCTGGATGACGTAGTCGCGACGGTCCTTGGCGAGCGGGTAACCCGCCTCGGTGGTCGGGTCGTTAGTGGTGGGCGCCTTGACCATGCCGGCCAGCAGCGCCGCCTCCTCGATCTTGAGCTTGCTCGGCGGCTTACCGAAGTAGACCTGGCTGGCGGCGTAGACGCCGTACGCGCCGTTGCCGAACGAGGCGAGGTTGAGGTAGCGGGTGAGGATCTCGTCCTTGGAGAATTCCTTGTCGACCTGGAGGGCCAGCCGCATCTCCCGAAGCTTGCGGGCACTGGTGTCCTCGGTGGCCGCCACCACGTCGGCCGGGTGGGTGGCCGAGTAGGCGATGGCCAGCCGGACGTACTGCATGGTCAGCGTCGACGCGCCCTGCCGGCCGGAGCCGTCGCTCTGGTTGTTGACGAACGCGCGGGCGACACCGTTGATGTCGACGCCGTTGTGCTTGTAGAAGTCATGGTCCTCGGCCGCGATGATGGCCTTCTGCATGTACGGAGAGATGTCGGCGAGCTTCACGTCCCGCCGGTTCTCGTCGTACATGGTCGCGAGCGGTGTCTTGCCGTCCGAGGCCAACAGATAGCTGATCTGTGGCGCGCGGGCCACCGTCAGCTCCGTGGGCAGGGCGCCGAATGTCTCGGCGCCGGCCTTCGCGGCCAAGCCGGACATCGCCACTGCGGGGAAGGCCGCCGCAGCGACCACCACGCCAGCCAACAGGCCACACACCAGCAGCGATGCGGTGTTGGTCAGCACATTGTGGTCACGTTTCCGCATCCAGGTCACCTCAGCAGAGTACGCGAGTAGGGAACGAGGGGCGCTGGGGCGTTCTTTCCCCATTTCCTGCGCGCGCTGCCCTCGTTGTGCTAAACGCACGACCCCCGGTGCTTGGTTGCGTGTAACCCGGCGTGAGTCTCCTCCGATTGAAGGAGGCGGCGCAGCGTTATCGCCGACCTCGGCGGGGTAACCGGCGGTCGAAGGCCCGGGAAGCCGGGAGTGTCCGGAATGATGGATTTCGCCGACAACGTTGCGTAATCAGTCGACTACAGAGCATGATGGGGGCGGCGACAGCGCCACATGTCGTCCGTGCCGCCTTGGGGAAGGCGAGCCGGGCGATCGGGGGGAATTGCCGGCTGGCGTGCATCGACGAGGTCGGTAGGTACTGCAAGGGGGGACGTGTACACATGGGCATGATCACTGACTGGCCGTCGCTGGCGGCGTGTCAGAACGGGGACCCGGACGCGTTGTTCGTACAGGGCGCCGAACAGAACGTGGCGAAGCGGATCTGCCGAAGCTGCCCAGTTCGGTACGAGTGCCTGGCCGACGCGCTGGACAACCGGATCGAGTTCGGTGTGTGGGGCGGCATGACCGAACGCGAACGGCGGGCGCTGCTGCGTCGACACCCGCAGGTGACGAGCTGGCGCAAGATGTTCGAGGCCGCGATGAAGAAGAACAGCAAGGAAAAGGCCGGAAAGGACAAGATCCTCGTCAGTGCGGCCAACTGACGACGGTCACGGCCGGCTGATCGCCGCGCCGATCGTCCGTAGCCCGTCGACGTCGTGCACGTCGGCGGGCTGCGCCGTCACCGACACCGCCGGCACCGCCGGGAACGCCTCGGTGAACCGCGCGGCGACCTGCTGCTCGCGTACCGCCTGCCGGGCCAGCGCCGCGTGCGCCCGCAGCGCATCGGCGGTGGCCTCGTGCCCACCCAGCTCGGTCAGCCGCTCGGCGGCGACCCGGCTCCGCTCGGCGTCCAGCTCCGGCACGGCGAGTCGGTGCACCCGGTTGAGCACCAGGCCGGCCAACGGCATCCGCTCTTCCCGCAGGCGGCCCGCGAAGTAGGCGGCCTCCCGGACCGCGTCCGGCTCCGGCGTCGCGACCAGCAGGAAGGCCGTCTCCCCTGCCTGCAGGATCCGGTACGTCTGCTCGGCTCGCTGCCGGAAACCGCCGAACATCGAGTCCAGTGCGGCCACGAAGCCGGACAGGTCGGTGAGCAGTTGCGCGCCGAGGACCTTCTGCACCACCTTCGAGAACATCCCGAACGAGGCGGTGACCAGGCTGAACATGCTCCGTCCGCCGCTGCGCGCCGGGGCCAGCAACAGTCGAAGCATCCGGCCGTCGAGGAACCGGGAGAGCCGGGCCGGGGCGTCCAGGAAATCCAGTGCCGAGCGGGACGGTGGGGTGTCCACCACGATCAGGTCCCACTCGCCCCGGGCGTGCAGCTGGCCGAGCTTCTCCATCGCCATGTATTCCTGCGTGCCAGCGAAGGTCGAACTCATCGCCTGGTAGAACGGGTTCGCGAAGATCTCCGCGGCCTTCGTCGGATCGGTGTGCTGCAACACCACGTCGTCGAAGGTGCGCTTCATGTCCAGCATCATGGCGTGCAGCTCGCCGCCGCTGCTCTCGACGTCGATCCCCTTGACCTGGCGGGGTGTGTTGTCCAGCTCGGTCAGGCCCAGCGACTGGGCCAGCCGGCGGGCCGGGTCGATGGTGAGCACCACAGTGCGCCGGCCGTGGTGCTCGGCGGCCCGCAGCGCCAGCGCCGCGGCCGTTGTCGTCTTTCCCACCCCGCCGGCACCGCAGCACACGACGATCCGTACGCCGGGGTCGGCGAGGATCTGGTCGACGTCCAGCTGCGGCGCCGCGTCTTCGGAAGGCACCAATCGAGCGTATCGGGCCGCGTGGGTCCACGCGCCCGTGCTGCGCTCAGGTGTGAGTCAATCGGCGCGAACGAGGGCCTGGGCCAGCGCCGCGAGCCCCGCCCGGTCCACCCCGTCGGGCAGCAACGGCAGCTCGACCATCGGCAGCCCCAACTCCACCAGGTCGGCGCGGAGCGAATCCTCCAGCTCGCGCCGAATGAGCTGGTCACGTGCCTCACCGTGCAAACCGGCCACGGTGTCCCGATCGGCCGGCAACCCGGCCGCGACCAACCCACGCCGCAGCTCCGCGGCGGTGACCGCCGGTCCGGCGGGCAGCGGCGGTCGGGTGCCGTTGACGATCACCTTTCCGGTGCCGAAGCCGAGGGCGGTCAGGTCGGCGATGGCGTCCACCGTCTCCTGTACCGGCATCTCCTCCAACAGCGTGACCACGTGGACCGCGGTTATCGGGGAGCGCAACAGCGCGGCGACCCCCTCGCTCTGGGTCTTGATCGGGCCCACCTTGGCCAGCCGGGCCGTCTCCGCCGTGACGTTGAGGAACCGACCGATCCGCCCGGTCGGCGGGGCGTCCAGCACCACCGCGTCGTACGCGCGCCGCTGCCCCGAGGTGCGGGTGGTGGCCTCCTTCACCTTCCCGGTGAGCAGCACGTCCCGCAGACCTGGTGCGATGGTGGTGGCGAAGTCGATGGCACCGAGCTTGCGCAGCGCCCGACCCGCCGCGCCCAGCTTGTAGAACATGTCCAGGTATTCGAGCAGCGCCTCCTCGGCGTCCACCGCGAGGGCGCGCACCTCACCGCCGTCCGGCGCTTCGGCGAGGTGCCGCTCCTCGTACGGCAGCGGGTCGATGCCGAAGAGTTGGGCGATGCCCTGCCGCCCCTCGACCTCGACCAGCAGGGTGCGCCGACCGCCGGCGGCGAGCGCGAGGGCCAGGGCCGCCGCCACTGTGGTCTTGCCGGTGCCACCCTTGCCGGTCACCACGTGGAGGCGGGCCGACCATCCGGTACCGGCCGGATCGAACGGCCGCTCAGCTGCACACACCCGTCGAGCCTATCCACGCCTGGCGGTCAGGCGACCTCGCAGACCCACCAACCCGTCTTCTGCACCACTGTGAAGCGCAGGTCCTGGTCGGCCACCTTCTCGTCGGCGGTGGTCATGGTGACCCGGGTGGAGACGGTGGCCCGGTCGCCGGTCTGGTTGTCCACCTTCGGGGTGGTCCACTTGAACCGGGGGTTCTGGTACCCGGACGCGTACTTCTGCACCTCGGCCACCTTCGCGGCGATCTTTCCGTCGTCGCGGGAGGCGGCGCACACGCGCTTGGCCGCCTTTGTCGCGTCGCGATCCTTGTAGACCGCGGTGAGGAACTCGTCGACGGCGACCGCCGGCTCCTTGGCGCCCTCGCCGGTCTCGGCGTTGCGCAGGGTCAGGAACGCCAGCACGCCACCGCCCACGCAGAGCACCATGATCACGACGAGTGCGATCGCCGCGATCAGCAGGCCGCGCTTCTTCTTCGGCCCGGCCGTCCCGGGATAGGGCGGGTACGCCGGCGGGGCTGGCGGGATGGCCGAGGCGCCCGGCGTGCCGGGCTGTGTCGGTGTCGCGGCCGGCATGCCGGCACCGTCAGCCCCACCGGTCGGCGCGGGGAAGGCCTGCTGGATGGGGATTGTCGGTTGGGCGGGCAGCGCCGCCGGTGCGGGCGGCGCGGGGAGGGCGAGCTGCCCGGACGGCGCGGCGGGGGCCGGTGGGGCGGGGGCGGCCGCAACGCCGGGCTGGGCGGTGGGTTCCGGCTGGGCCGGCGGGAGGGCGGGTGGACCGGACTGGTCGCCGCTTGGCGGTTGGGTCATCGTCTTCCCCCGGGGGTGCGGCGCCCGCCGCCACCCCTGGCGTCGAGCGTGATCGAGCGGGCTGTCGGGCGCTGCGCGACCGCCCGACCGGAAGGGTAGCGGTCGATGACGGCAGTGGTGTCGCCCGTGCCGCACGGCTGTCCACCGATCCGGCCGGCGGGACGTGCGTCCGGCGCGCCATCGGGCCTCTTACCTGCGGGGTGTCGCATATGTGACTGTAGGTGGCCATTCGGGCGCGTCCTGTTGGCGGGACTGCGGCCCCGGACCTACCTTCGTCCCGGCGCGGGGGCCGGAACGGACGAATGGGTCCGGACCGGAAGAGTGATCCGAGCGGTACGACCGGAGGCAGTGCATGCGCGACGTGGACAACATCCCTCGCACCCAGTTCCCGACCAACGAACGGCCGCGCCGGTCCGGGTCCACGTACACGGCCAGTGGGCAGATCGGTGGCCAGCCGATCAACGAACGGTCGTACCGCCGGATGCCGGAGGATGCGGAGGCGGGCCACGCCGCCGAGCGGGCCCGCGACGACGACGAGCCGGGCTTCGTCATCCACCTGCCGATCCGGGTGCCGAGTCTGGCGGCGGCGACAGTGCTGGCCGGCCGGGTCGCGGTGTCGCTGGGCTTCCTACCCGAGGTGGATGCGGGCGAGACCACCGTGTCCAACGCCGACGACCAGAACAACAGGCACCGGGTCTTCTGCGACCTGCTGCTGCCCGACCGGTCCCGCTGCCCCCAGGGGTACGAGCACGAAGGGCTCTGCGGGGAGGTGCCGGCCGCGCCGGAGCAGCGTCCCGCGCCTCGTCCGGCCAGCGGACCGTAGGCTGTCCCTCGAACAATTCCGCACCGAGAGGGAGCCCTTCAGCGATGCAGAAGTGGGAATACTCCACGGTCCCGCTGCTGGTCCACGCGACCAAGCAGATCCTCGACAACTGGGGCGAGGACGGGTGGGAACTCGTCGCCGTGGTCCCCGGGCCGAACCCCGACCAGTTGGTCGCCTACCTGAAGCGACCGAAGGCGTGAGCAACGGTCCGCACGCGAAGCTCGCCGAGCTGGGGCTCGACCTGCCCGACGTCGTGCCGCCGGTGGCCAGCTACGTGCCGGCGGTGCAGTCCGGGCAGCACGTGTACGTCTCCGGCCAGTTGCCGATCGCCGAGGGCAAGCTGCTCGCGACCGGCAAGGTCGGCGCCGGGATCTCCGCCGAGCAGGCGAAGGATCTGGCCCAGCGGTGCGCGCTCAACGCGCTGGCCGCTGTCGACTCCCTGGTCGGCCTGGAAAATGTGGTCAAGGTGGTCAAGGTGACCGGTTTCGTGGCCTCCGCGCCCGGCTTCACCGGTCAACCCGCGGTGATCAACGGTGCCTCCGACCTGTTCGGCACCGTCTTCGGTGAGGCTGGCCGCCACGCCCGCAGCGCCGTCGGGGTGGCCGAGCTGCCGCTCGACGCCCCGGTGGAGATCGAACTGATCGTCGAGGTCGCCTGACGCTCGGCCACACCCCGCGATCTGCGCGTCCGGCACGGAGAAAAGCCCTGAACGGTGACGAATCAGGGGCCGCGCGGGCAAGATCGTGGGGTGTGGCGGGCGGGGTCGTACGATCGCAGCCATGAGCGGGCACGTGACGGCGCCGGCGGCGGCGGTCGCCGAGGAGCTGCCGACCTGGGTGACACTGCTGCGCGCGCCGAACCCGGGGCCGATGACCCTCGACGGCACCAACACCTGGGTGCTGCGCGCCCCGGCGGCCGAGTCCGCCATCGCGGTCGACCCGGGGCCGGCCGACGAGGGGCACCTGACCCGGATCGCCGAGCACGGCCCCATCGGGCTGATCCTGATCACCCACGGCCACCCCGACCACACCGAGGGCGCGGCCCGGCTGAGTGAGCTGCTCGGCGGTGTCCACGTCCTCGCCGTCGACCCGGCGCACACCATCGGCGCCGAGCCGCTGACCGAGCCGGGCGAGCACTTCGGCGGCTTCGGCCTGGCGGTCCGTCTGCTGAACACCCCGGGGCACACCGCCGACTCGGTCTGCTTCCTGGTCGAGCACGGCGACGAGCGGGTGGTGCTCACCGGTGACACCATCCTCGGCCGGGGCACCACCGTGGTCGCCCACCCGGACGGGCACCTCGGTGACTACCTGAGCAGCCTGGAGCTGCTGTCCGCGTACCGGGGGATTCCGGCGCTGCCCGGGCACGGCCCGGCGCTGGCCGACTGCGCCGCCGCCGCCGACTTCTACCTCGCGCACCGCCGGTCGCGGCTGGACCAGGTCCGGGCCGCGGTCGCGGCCGGTGCCGCCACGCCCGCCGACGTGGTCGCGGCGGTCTACGCGGACGTGGACCGCTCGCTCTGGTGGGCGGCTGAGTGGTCGGTCCGCGCACAGTTGGAGTATCTGGGTGTCGACACCGGGGAATCCGCGCCCGGGGTCAGTGGGTTGGAGCACATGTGACCTGCCCCGTGTGTGGAACCGTTGCCGTTCCCGGTGCGCGGTTCTGCCACAACTGTGGTGCCGCGCTGCCGGCCGCCGCCACGTTGCCGGCGGCCGAGCGCCGGGTGGTCACGGTGCTCTTCGGCGACCTCTCCGAGTTCACCTCCTGGTCGGAGGACCTCGACCCGGAACGCGTCGGCGCGGTCACCGACCGGGTGCTGGCCGCCCTCGCCGGTGCCGTGAAGACCTTCGGCGGGCACGTCGACAAGTTGACCGGCGACGGGATCATGGCGGTCTTCGGTGCGCCGGTGGCGCACGAGGACGACGCCGAACGTGCGGTCCGGGCCGCCCTGTCCATGCAGCGGGCCGTCCGCCGGGTGCTCGACGACGAGCGGGGCGGCGGTGCGCCGCTCGGGCTGCGGGTCGGGCTGAACACCGGCGACGTGATCGCGGGCATCCAGGCGGCCATCGAATACACGGTCATCGGCGACACGGTGAACACCGCCGCGCGGTTCTCCGATGCCGCCGCGGTGGGCGCGGTCTACGCAGGTGCGCGCACCGCCGCCGCCACCCGGCACGTCTCCTCCTGGCGGGCACTGCGCCCGCTGCGGCTCAAGGGCAAGCGTGAGCCGGTCGAGGCGTACGAGCTGCTGGGTCTGCTGGACGCTCCCGGCACCCGCTCGGGGCTCGGCGACGAGGCGCCGTACGTCGGCCGGGAGACGGAGATCGGCCGGATCGCCGGCCGGCTCGCCGAGGTGATCGACCAGGGTGACCCGCGGGTGCTGCTGATGACCGCCGAGGCCGGCATCGGCAAGTCCCGGTTCGCCGCGGAGGTGGAGCGTCTCGCCGCCGGATACGACGTGGGCGCCGGCCGGTACGCGGCGCACACGGGTGCCCGGGTGCTCTCGGTGCGCTGCGCCGCGTTCGGTGAGCGACGCCGTCTCGCGCCCCTCGCCGACCTGGTGCGGGCCGCCGTCGGCCTGCCCAGTGACGCCTCCACCGCGCTCACCCGACCAGCGGTGGAGGAGAGGCTGCGGAGGCTCGGGCAGCGGCTCGCCCGCTCCGGCGGTGAGACCCCGCCGATCGCCACCGAACAGCTCCTCGCCCTGCTCGGCTATGCCGAACTACCGGCACACAGCGGCACCGACACCGGCGAGTGGGGCGGGTCGAGCCCTCCGGCAGCGGATGGCGAGGTGGTGCCGAACGCGGTCGGCGACCTGCTCAGTGGGCTCGCCTCGGAGGCGCCGCTGGTGATCGTGGTGGACGACCTGCACGACGCCACCACCGAGACGATCGGCGCCCTCGGGCTGACCCTGTCCAGGCTCACCGGCCCGGTGCTGGTGCTGCTGCTCGGCCGCCCCGAGTTGGTGCGGACCGCCGGTGCGCTGACCCGGGTCGCCGACGCCGAGGTGCACTCCCTGCCGCCGCTGCGCGGTGCCGACGCCGCGCGGCTGCTCACGAGCTATCTCGGTGGCGGCAGGTTGCCGCAGGCCGACGCGGACCGGCTGCTCGCCACCGCGCAGGGCAACCCCTTCTACCTGGCCGAGCTGGTCACGCTGCTGATGGAGCGCGGAGCGCTCACCGCAGAATCGGCGCGCGGTGCCCGCGCCACGAAGGAACGGCCCGGTTCCGGCGAGCGGGACCAGAGCCCCTCGGTCGGCTGGCGGTTGGTGCCCGGGTCGCTGGGCAGCCGGCTGCTCTCCCGCGACCTCGCCGCCGTGCTCGCCGCCCGGATCGACGCGCTGCCGCCGGACGCCCGCTCGGTGCTGCGGGATGCCGCGGTGACCGGTGACACGGTGCCGGCCGGTGCGCTGGAGGCGATGCGCGAACAGCGTGCCGGCCGCGACGGCCGACCGTCGGCCGTGGTCGCCGTGGAGCTCGACCGGGCTGTCGAGGAGCTGCTGCAACGCCGGATGCTGCACCGCTCCCGGGCCGGCTACTCGTTCGCGACCCCGCTCATGCGGGAGGCAGCGTACGCCGGGGTGAGCAAGGCCGAGCTGGCCGAGCGGCACGCCGCGTTGGCCCGTTGGGCGGCACCGGCGGACGGGACCGCGGGCAGCATGGTGGGCGGGTTCAGCGACGAGGCCCGGGACGACTTCGTGGCGACGCACGTCGAGCGGGCCGCCACGCTCGCCGACGCGGTGAAGCTGCGCCCGGACGCGCCGGCCCGGGCGGTGGTGCCGCTCGGCGTCGCCGCGCTCGGCCGGGCCGCCCGCCGGTCGCTGTCCGCCGGTGAGCCGGTGCTGGCCGTGGAGTACGCCGAACGCGCCACCGAACTGGCCCGCGACGGGGTGCCGGCGGCCGATCGGGTGGTGCACGCGCGGGCGCTGCTCCAGGTCGGCCGCGTCGCCGACGCGCTGGCGTACGCGGAGAAGATCGCCGCGAACGCGGGGGACGAGGCCACCCGGGTCGGTGCCCTGCTGCTCGCGGGGCAGGCCCAGGAAACCCTCGGTGATCAGGGCAGGGCGATGATCGCCTGGCACGAGGCGTTGCAGGTCGCCACGGCCGGTGGGTTGCCGGTGCAGCGGGCGACGGCGATGCGCCGGCTCGGCATGGCCGACTTCGTGGCCGGGCGGCTGAGTCAGGCGAGCAGCAGGTTGGCTGCCGCGTACCAGGTCAGCCTCAGTGCGCAGGACCGGCGGGGACAGGCCTGGTCGCTACAGAACCTGGCCTGGGTGACCACCACCCGGGGTGACTTCGCCGGCACCGACG
Source organism: Micromonospora sp. NPDC005215 (assembly GCF_040607915.1). NCBI lineage: Bacteria > Bacillati > Actinomycetota > Actinomycetes > Micromonosporales > Micromonosporaceae > Micromonospora > Micromonospora sp. NPDC005215. The sequence continues at coordinate 90,963 of NZ_JBEXHQ010000016.1, forward strand.
CGGTCCTCGGCCGGGCCGCCCGGCTCTTCGCCGAGCTGAAGGACCCGTACGGGCGGGCCTGGTTGCGCGGCACCACCGCGTTCGCCCGGCTGCTCGCCGGCCGGCTTCGCGAGGCGTGTCGGATGGCGCAGGTGTTCCTGCCCTTCGGCGAGCGGGTCGGTGAGGCGTGGGCGGTGGGCACGCTGCGTGCGGTGGCGGCGTTCGCCACCGCCGAGTTGGGCGACCTGGCCGAGGCGGACCGGGAGGCCCGGCGGGCGTACGGGGAGTTCGCCGCCGCCTCCGACGACTGGGGGCGCGGGTTCGCGTTGGTGGTCCGGGCGGTGGTGGCGCGCGGGCTGGGGGAGCCGGAGCACGCGGCGGACCTGCTCACCGACGCCCTGGCGTACGCCGAGCGCACCTCGCACCCGTTGCTCACCGGGATGGCCGGCACGCTGCGCGGTTTCGTGGCGTTGGACATGGGCGACCGCGAGACCGCCGAGCGGGTGGCCCGCGCGGTGCTGACGGCCGTGGAGCCGCACAACCCGCAGGCCCCGGCCCAGGTGGCACCCCGGGTGCTGCTGGCGACGGCCCGGCTGGCCGCCGGTGACTCGGCGACCGCCGTCGGGCTGCTCGCCCCGGTGGCGACGGCTGCCGCGAACGCACCCTCGCTGCTCTTCTCCCGCCGCCAGACGATGGCCCAGTACGCGGCGGCCCTGCTCGCGCACGGTCAACGGGAGCAGGCGTTGGACTGGGCCCGGCGGGCGGTCACCGCGCCGGCCGAGGACGTGCGCAGCCAGGTGATCGCCGCCAGTGTGCTGGCCGAGGCGCTGGCCGCCTGCGGCCACCCGACGGAGGCCCGGTCCTGTGCGGACGAGGCGGTCCGCCTGGCGTACGCGACCGAGCAGCGCAGCGAACGCGCCGCCGCTAACGCCCTCCGCGCCCGCCTGACCACTTCCGCCTGACCCTTTGTGACGCCTTCCTGACCGAAGCTTTCTGATCGACGGAGTAGGGGAGGTTTTGCCGGTTCTGGGGATGTGGCGGTCGGGGTGAGGGGCTAGCGTGTCACCACCGTGTGCCGGTCCACAGTGCTGACCGTCGCCGTGCCTGGGGAGGCCCTTCATGAAGCTGCCGCGTTCCATCGCGGGCTGGACCATCGCGGTCTTCGGCGTGTTGGCGCTGGTGATGGGCGCGGTCGGGCTGCTCTGGCCGGAGGCGCAGTTGCGCATGCTCGGGTTCGAGGTGCCGGAGACGCGTGCCGTCGGTGACCACACCGGCACGTTCCTGTTGGCGTCCTCGATGGCGGCGTTCAACATGGGTGTCTACTACCTGCTCGCCACGATCACCGAGTGGCGGGTGTTCTACCGGTTCACAGTGGTCTTCCGACTTGTCACGTTCACCGTGTTCACCATCGCCGTGCTCTCCGACATCGCTCCGGGCCGGTTCTTCGGGGTGGCGGCCTGGGAGGGTCTGGGGGCCGTGGCCACCGCCGTCGGCCTGCGCCTGGATGCCCGCAGGGCAGTGCCGGCCGGCGGAGTCGCCTCGTCCGACGGTGCCGGGGCGGCTGCGCCCGCCGAGGAGGGTACCGGTCCGGCCGGTGCCGCTCCGGCGGACACGGTGCGCTGAGCCGCCGGCCGGGTTGGGTATTTTCGAGCGGTGACCGACACCCCGACCGGCGGCCTGCCGGTGCCGATCGTGCCCGGTCTGACCGATTTGCGGGTCTTTGCCCGGGGTGGGTACGCGACCGTCTACCAGGCCACCCAGATCTCGGTGGGTCGCGAGGTCGCCGTCAAGGTGGAGAACCGGACGCTGGACAGCGAACGGGACCAGGCCCGTTTCCTGCGCGAGGCGCGGGCGGCCGGCCGGATGTCGTCACACCCGCACGTGGTGGACCTCTTCGACGTCGGGGTCACCGTCGACCAGCACCCCTACCTGATCATGGAACTCTGCGACGGCTCGTACGCCGAACGCATGCGGACCTCGCCACTCGACCCGGTGGAGGCCCGCGACCTCGGCATCAAGATCGCCGACGCGCTGGCCCACTCGCACGCGGCCGGGGTGCTGCACCGGGACGTGAAACCAGCGAACATCCTCCACTCGGCCTTCAACTCGGCGGTGCTCGCCGACTTCGGGCTGGCCGTGCTCGCCGAGCACCGCGATGCCTCGGTCACCCTGGAGGTGCTCACCCCGGCGTACGCGCCGCCGGAGATGTTCAGCCACAGCCCGCCGTCACCGGCCGTCGACGTGTACGCGCTCTGCGCCACCCTCTACGCGGTGATGCACGGTCGGCCGCCCCGCTGGCAGTCCGAGCGCAATCCCAGCCTCGTCACCGTCCTGGAGATGTTCAACCAGCCGCTCCCCGCCCTGCCCGGCGTCCCGGACGAGCTGATCGATGTGCTGCGCGCCGGCATGGCCAACGACCCGGCCGAGCGTCCCTCCGCCCTCGAACTGCACGACCTGCTCGCCGGCCTGCCACTCGGTCCACCGTCGGCCCCGGTCAGTGGCGCTCCGGTCAGCGGTGGCGCAGCCCGCCCCGGCCCGTACGCGCCCAACCGGCCGGTGCCTCGGCCGCCCATCGAGGACACCCAGCACGCGGTCCCCGGCGTCCGGCGCTGGCGGCGCTGGTTCCTCGGCGGTGCCGGGGTGCTCGCGCTCGCCGGCTCCGCGACCGCCGGGGCGTGGTTCGCCGACCAGGCGGCACCGCCGACCCCGAACCCGACGGTCACCCAGGTCGCCGCACCGGCGACCGGGCCGCTGCCCGGCTGCACGACAGGCACCGGCACGCCCACCGCCCTGCCCGAGGGGGCCCGGTGCCTGCCCGAGCTGGAATGCTTCGGCCCGGTGCGGATCCGCGGCAACCGCGCCGAGGCGGTTCGGCTGTCCTGCACCGGTCGGCACACCTGGGAGACGTACGCCGAGGGCATCCTGCCGGTGCCCCTGGTGGGCGCCGACTACGACGACGTGATCGCCGCCGCGCCGGTGCGACAGGTGTGCAGCGCCACGACGTTCCGGTTGACCACCGGGATCGCCGAGCCGAGCGGCTGGCACCTGGAGGTGCTCCCCCCGGTCGACGGAAGCATCGACCGGACCTACCGGTGCCTGGCCGGGCGGGGCGTGGACGCGCTCGCCGCGCCCACCCTCACCGGCCGCTGATCCCGTCCGACCCGCGTCGCCGGTCCCGCACCGCCCGCAGGGCATCCCGACTGTCCAGGGCGTCGAGGGTGTCCGCGTCGATTCCGTACGGCATCAGCTCGGGCGGCCCGGTGGTCGCTGTCCGGTCCTCCGGCTCCGGGTCGTCGGCCTGACGGGCGGCGGAGAAGGAGACCCCGGCGACCATGGCCAGCAGGACGCAGAGCAGGGCGAGAACCACGCCGACAAGGTCCTGTCGGCGCCAGACGACAAGCAGGGCCAGTGGCACAAGCGCTCCGAGTGCCGCGAGCACCGCCACCGTCCGCGCATCGGGCCTGGACAATCGACTCATTCGTCCAGCATGTCGTGACATCGGCGGCTGTCAACCGCAGATCGGGTCGCCGCGCCGGTCGGCCGGTCCGTTCGACGTGGCCCGCCCCGCCAGTTCGCCATCTCAGTGGTTGAGGTAGGCGAGGACTGCGCGAACACGCCGGTTGGCGTCGTCGGCCGGCGGCAGGTCCAGCTTGGCGAAGATGTTGGTGATGTGCTTCTCCACCGACACCGGTGCCAGGACCAGCGCGGCGCAGATGGCCGCGTTGGACAGGCCCTGGGCCATGAGGCCGAGCACCTCCCGCTCCCGTGGGGTGAGCCCGTCGACACCGTGGTTGTGGCTGTTGCGGGTGAACAGTTGCCGGACCACTTCCGGGTCCAGGGCGGTGCCCCCGTTGGCGACCCGCTCCACCGCGTCGAGGAAATCGTCAAGGGCCGTTACGCGGTCCTTGAGGAGGTAGCCGACACCGCCCCGGCCGTCGGCGAGCAGTTCCACGGCGTAGGCCCGTTCGACGTACTGGGAGACGATGAGCACCTTGGTGTCCGGGTCCGCGGCCCGCAGCGTCAGCGCGGCGCGGAGTCCCTCGTCGCGGAAGCCGGGCGGCAGTCGAACATCGACGATGGACAGGTCAGGTTGGTGTTCGGTGACGGCCGCCAGCAGCGCGGGTGCGGTGTCGACGGCGGCGACGACGGTGTGGCCGGTGTCGGTAAGCAGCCGCACCATGCCGTCCCGGAGCAGCAGCAGGTCCTCGGCGATCACGATGCGCATCAGTGGGGCAGCTCCGCGGACAGGACGGTGGGACCGCCGGGTGGACTGGTGATGGTGAGTTGGCCGTCGAGTGCCTCGACGCGGCGGCGCAGACCGTCGAGCCCGGAGCCGGACGGGTCGGCGCCGCCCTGTCCGTCGTCGACGAGCGTGACGGTGACGGTGCCGGCGGTGCGGGCGAGGGTGACGACGCAGGTTCGGGCGTCGGCGTGTTTGCCCGCATTGGCGAGACCCTCGGCGATGACGAAGTAGGCCGCCGACTCGACCGCCGGCGGGTAACGATCGTCCGGGTCGCCCCGAACCTCGACGGCCAGTGGGCTGTCGCCGGCCAGGGCGGCGACGGCGGCGTGCAGCCCACGGTCGGTGAGGATCGGCGGATGGATGCCACGTACCAGCCGGCGCAGCTCGGTGAGGGCGTCGTCGAGCTGCCGACGGGCGAGGTCGACGTCGGACGCGGCGGCCGCACCGGTTGGCAGCTTGCGAGCAGCCAGTGCCATGCTCATGCCGGCGGCCACGATCCGGGCCTGGGCACCGTCGTGCAGGTCCCGCTCGATTCGACGCAGCTCTGCCGCCTGGGCATCGACGACCCGACGGCGGCTCTGTGCGAGGCGGGTGGTTTCCTCCACCAGGTACCGGTGAGTACCGGGTGCCAGGAGGACCCGGGCCGTCCGGGCCTGGGCCAGGCCGGCGGTCCGCAGGAACCACGCGGTGACCGGCAACAGCAGCACGCCGATGATGGTCAGGCCGAACCGGCCCGGCACCGTCGTCATGAGGGGATCCATCGGGAACGGCGCGCGTGGGTTCGGCACCGCCCACGCCCAGGCCGGTGCCACGACGGTCGCGAGATCGACGACGGTAACCACGATGGCGGCGACCCCGCCCGCCAGGCCCAGCGGAAACAGCGCGACCAGCCAGGCCAGGTCCCGCCAGGTGGCCGGTTGCGTGGCGACCGCGCTGGCTCGCTGCCGGACGGTTGCGCCCTCGGTCGGCAGGTACGGCGCGGCGATCGCGGTGCCGAGCACCCAACCGGCCCGGCGCCGCTCCACGTCGGCGAGGCGGCGGGTCACCCAGGCGGCGCCGAGGAACGCCGGGCCACCGACCAGCGTGATCGACAGTAGACCGACGCCGACGATGGTCGCCACACTCCAGATGAGGCCGACAAAGCCGGCGACGATGCCGCTGACCAGGTACGCCAGCGCCGACGCCGTTGTGCGGATCATCGTGGCGATCCTACCGACGGCGAGCCGGTACCGGGGCGCGGCCGCCGGACCCGGCACCCGACGATCCGGAGGACGGGTCCGAACGGTGTTCCGGCCGGGAGCACCCGTCAGCGCCCGTCGCTCAGGGCCGGCAGACTGCGCCGTCGCAGCAGGACTCGTGCCGGTACGGCACCCGCGACCAATCCCAGTGCCGCGACACCGCCGAGCATCCCCGCGTACGTGGCAGCGTCGACGAACACCCACAACGTGCCGTCCTGGGCGCTGCCGAACGCGCCGACCACGATCGCGGTGACCAGGACACCCAGCGCCAGCCCGACGGTGACCGTGATCATCGCCTCGCGTCCGACGAGCCGGTGCAGCTGCCTGGTCGTCGCGCCGGCCAGGCGCAGGTCGGCGAATTCGCGGCGGCGCGCGGCGGTGGCGATGGCGAAGGTGTTGACGACCGCGATCGCTGTGAAGCCGAGAGAGATGACCACCATGAGCTCCCAGGCGCCCTGCTGGTTCTGGATGTCACCGGCGGGGGCCACACCGAGCGTGGGGGTCAGCCGCAGGCTGGGCCACGAGGCGGCGAACCGCTCCGGTACGTCGCCGCGGTAACGCAGCCCCACCGTGCTGACCAGCCCACGTGGATCATGCGCCGCCACCAGGTCCGCGGGGAGTACCAGGTCGCCGAACCCCCGGGCTCGGGCGTACACCCCGGCGAGGCGCAGTTGGACCTGGTAGCCGTCGGCGAGCCAGACCCGCACGTCGTCGCCCACCCGCCAGCCGTACTGTTCGGTCACGTACTCGCTGGCGGCGAACGTGCCATCGCCCGGCAGTGTTCCGGCGCGTAGATCGAGGTCGAGCGCCGCCTCGGCACCGGCGACAAGCAGACCCTGCGTCGCGTAGTCCTCGGGCTTGCCACCCTGCTCGACGATCGCCCGGGTCGGCAACGTCGCTGCCGCGCCGGTCACCCCGTCGAGGGCAAGAAGCTCTCTGACGGTACTGAGCGGCAACCCGCCCGGCGCGGTCACCTGAGCCGTCGCGGCTGCCGTCCGGGCCGCCTGCTCCCGCCCGGTCAGTTCGTTCAGCAGCACGCTGTTGAGCAGCATGGTGGCATTGATCGCGAACATGAGCACGAGCGGGACCGCGACCGCCGCGACCCTTCGCCGCTCGGCCCGGGTGATCAGCCCGGCCAGCCAGCCGATCGCGCCGCCGATGCCGATGAGACGGGACACCGGCGTCGTCAGCACCCGGACCAGCAGCGGGCCCAGGGCCGCGACAGCGCACAGCAACAGGGCGCACGACACGAAGCTCATGCCCATTCCGAGCGGCCCGTCGAGCGGAACGGCGATGAGCAGGGCGAATGCGCCGGCGGTGGTCACCACCGCGAGGGCGGTCCGCAGGACGAGACCGCCGGTCGGTGCGTTCGCGTTCTCGGCGAGTGCCTGCGTCGGTGCGATGCGCACCGCTCGGCGGCCGGCGACCCGGGCACCGATGAAGGTCACCAGCATCCCGGCCGCCGTGGCGGCGATGAGCACGATCACGTTGGTCTGTACGACGAACTGGGCCGGCACCGCGCCCAGCTCCCGGAACCGGGCAGCCACCACGTGGGCGAACACCACACCCAACGGTATGCCCGGCAGCGCGGCGACCCCGGCGAGCAGGACGCTTTCCACACCGAGCAGGCGGCGCAGCTGTGCGGGGGTCGCGCCAGCGGTGCGCAGCAGGGCCAGCTCGCGCAGGCGTTGACGTACCCCGAGCGTGACAGTGCCGGTGAGGACGAAGACGGCCGCGAACGCCGTGATACCGATGACGAAGCCGAAGATCGAGATGGGACCGATGTAGTCGGGTAGGGCGCCGGGCAGGTCGGCGCGGACTCGGTCGGCGCCGGTGAGCACCGGCGCGTCCCCGGCGACCCCTTCGACGGCTTTGCGGAGCGCGACCGGGTCGGCGTCCGGTCTGGCCAGAATGGCCACCGCGGTCGGCCCGGGCAGCCCCGACACCGACGCCACGTCGGAATCGGCGACGAACAGTGCGCCCTGGGCGGGCAATCCGTCCCGCCCGGCCGGTGCGGCGACACCGGACACGACAAGGGTACGGACGCCGGTCTTCGTGGTGACCACGAGACGTCCACCAACAGGGGTGCCCGAGCGGTTGGCAAGGTCGGCGTCGATCACGACCTGGCCCGGGCCGGGCGCCTCGCCGGTGCGCAGCGAGTACGGAGTCAGCTGCGCGGAACTCCACCCGTGTCCGATCACGGGAGCGTCATCGGCACCGCGCAGTAGCAGTCCGTGTGGGGTGCCTGCCTGGACCGGGAAGGCGACGTCCGCGGTCGCTGCCGCGACGCCCGGAAGGTTGTCCAGCCGACCGGCGAGATCCGCCGGCAGCGTGCCGGCACCGGTGAGCTGCTCGGACTTGACCTTGACCTTGCGCTTGACCTTATCCTTTTTCTTCTTCTGTTTGGTGGTGACCTTCTCCACTGTCACGTCGCGGTCGCCCGACACGACGATCGGCGCTGCCGCGAACCGGTCGGCCGGCGGCTTCGCGGTGAGCACGGAGGCGAGCAGCAGACCGCCGCCGGCGAGTAGGGCCACGGCGAGCAGAGCGGCGAAGAACGTGCCCGCGTAGGCGCCGCGGTGCTGGCGAAGCGTGCTGAGAGCGAGCCGGATCATCGGACGGTCACCGCCATCATCCGTGCCGCGATCTTCTCGGCGGTGGGGTCGGCGAGCTCCGTGACGATCCGCCCGTCGGCGAGGAAGACCGCGCGGTCGGCCCACGCCGCCGCGGCCGGGTCGTGGGTGACCATGACGATCGTCGTGCCGATGCCGTCCACCGCTTCGCGCAGCAGTTGGAGTACCTCGCGGCCGGTCGACAGGTCCAGAGCCCCGGTCGGCTCGTCGGCGAAGATGACCTCCGGTCGGCTGGCCAGGGCGCGGGCGAGGGCGACCCGTTGCCGCTGACCGCCGGACAGTTGGCCGGGCCGAGCGTTCTCCCGTCCGGTGAGCCCGACGCGGCGAATCACCTCCCGCGCCCACTCCCGGTCCGGTCGTACCCCGGCCAGCCGCTGCGGCAGCAGGATGTTGTGCCAGACCGACAGCGAATCCATCAGGTTGTACGACTGGAAGACGAAGCCGACCCGCTGCCGCCGTGCCCGGGTGAGCTGCGGTTCACGCAGCCCGCCGATGTCCTGACCGGCGAGGAGTACCCGTCCGCTGTCCGGCCGATCCAGGCCCGCCGCACAGTGCAGAAGCGTCGATTTGCCCGAACCCGACGGGCCCATCACGGCGGAGAACGAACCGGCCTCGAAGGCGACCGACACGCCGTCCAACGCCCGGACACCGCCACCGCCGGCATAGGTCTTCGTCACGTCGACTACTTCGACGACCGGCCCTCGACCGGCTGTCACTACGCTGTTTCGCATAGCGGAAAGCCTGGTCGAGGCGGCGTCTCTGGAACACACGGCGGCCCATGATCTCGGTGGTGGGGAAACCCCTACCGCCGGCGACGTCCACACGAATTGGACACGAACGACTACTCTCGGTGTCTCGCAGGCTCTACCGGCAGCGAGGTACGCATGAACTCAGGCAGTTCGCAGTCCCGGCTCCGCTCGGTCGCAACGACGCTGGCGGTCGCCCTCTCCCTCACCCTGGCCGCCGTCGCCGGCTGCGACAGCCGGCAGGAACCGGACCTGCAGTCCGTACAGGAGAAGCTCCGCGAGTCGCACATCTACGGCCAGACGAAGCTGCGTATCGGTGTCGCCAACAACGAGCCGTTGATGGGCGAGCTCCGCAACGGCCAGCATGTCGGCTTCGACGTCGAGATCGGTCGGTACGTCGCCGCCTCCCTCGGCTACGAGGGGGACCAGCGGTTGGAGTTCGTCTCCGTGGCCACCGAGGACCGGATCCCGGCGCTGCAGGGCGGCACCGTCGACCTGGTGGTCTCCAGCTTCTCCATGACCGAGGAGCGCAAGAAGCTTGTCAGCTTCGCCGGGCCGTACTTCGTCACCACCCAGGAGGTGATGGTGTCGAGTCGGCTCAAGGACAAGATCCGCACCATTGAGGACCTGCGGGACCCGGCCTACAAGGTCTGCACGAGCGGCGGCTCCACCACCGAGGCCGAGCTGGAGAAACACCAGATCAAGACGTTCGTGGTGAAGGACGTCGGCGATTGCGTCGAGGGCATCCGGAAGGGTCGGTACGACGCGGTCAGCTCCGACGAGTCGATCCTCGCGGGCTTCCTGGCCACCTTCCCCAAGGAGTTCGAGATCGTGGACATGCCGTTCGGCACCAGCGAACTGCTGGGCATCGGCGTGCCGATCGGTGATCCCGCACTGCGCGACCTGGTCGCGTTCTTCCTGCAGAAGAGCTACGAGCAGGGCCGGGACGGGCAGGCGACCCCCTGGCAGACGGCCTACAACCGGACGTTGGGTCCATGGCTGCGGGCGGAGAAGCGTCAGCCGCAGCCGCTGGAGGTGCCGAAGCTTGTCGACTTCGACGACAAGGCTCCCCGGCGGTGAGCACGGCGCCGACCGCCACCGGCGGCCCGGACGCCGACGGCCCGGTCCCGCCACCCCGGGCGTCCCTGTCGCACGGCACCGCGACCGTGTCGCACGGCACCGCGACCGCGCCGCGTGTCGACAGTCCGCTCGGTGCCGGGACGGACGGGATCGGCTGGCCGGTCGGCGTACCGGTCGCCGAACCAGCCGACCCGGTCGTCGCCGACGTCGAGCCCGGGCGGGTCCGTTGGGACCCGGCGGAGCGGCGCGCCCGTGCCAGCCAGTCCTTCTGGACCGCGCTGGTGGGCGTACCGGCGATCTTCTCGGTTCTCCGCCTCGGGGTGGAGGCGGGCGGCGAACTTCAGACCACACTGCTGCTGGTGGCGAACGTCGGGCCGGTCAACCTGCTCGCCGGCTTCCTGACCACGGCGGCCCGGCTGCTCTCCACCGGAATGGTCGCCGTCTTCGCGCTCGGGGCGGTGCTGGCCGTCGGCGTTGACCGGCTGCCGCCGGGGACCCGCCGTCGTCCGCTCCTCGCCCGCTGGGCCGACCTCACCCCGGCCTGGGTGGTGCTGGCCAGTTTCCTGCTCGCCCTGATCACCTGGCCGCTGCTCTACCTGCCGCTGCTGCTGCCGGCGTTCGCGGCCGCGTTCCAGCTGCGCCCCGGGCGACTGCACGAACGGTTGGTGCCGCGACTGGTCATGATCGTCGCGCTGCTCGCCGGGTACGGCTGGCTGCTGCTGCCGACGCTGCGGGACGCCGGAAGGCAGGGCGAGCTGTTGGTGTTGGCGCTGCTCGCGGTGCCGCCGCTGCTGGCTCTCTTCATCGCGGGGCCGTTGCCCGGCATGGTGATCCGGCCGCTGGCGTCGGTGACCGAGGTGGTGATGCTTGCCATGCTGGTCTGGGCCGCGGTGCCGGTGATCAGCACACCGGTGCTGCCGCTGACCGTCACGACAGTGGGCGCGGAGAACGAGCCCACCGAGGACGTACGCGGGCACGTCATCACCACTGACGACGTCAACATGGTGATCCTCCAGGAGCGGGGTGGTGTGCGGTACGTGCCTGTCGATCTGGTTCGCGCGCAGGTGCTCTGCCCGAGCGAGGAGGAGTTGCCCCGCTACCAGCTGCGCATCCACGACTTCCACGTCGAGGACTCGCTGCTGGAGGGCATGGGCCGCCGGGTCCGCCCGGTCCACCGCATCGACGCCGCCTGCCGGATCCCCGGCTGATCCCACCGGGGTGGCCGGTTCGATCAGCGCGGTGAGCGTGCCGTCGCGTCGGCGGCGTCGGCCAACTCGTCGGCGACCTGGGGGTTTGTCGAGTTGATGGCGGCGGTCCACAGCACGTCGGTGGGCGTCGCGCCGGCCAGCCAGCGCCGCATCGACTCCTGCGCCCCGTCGGGCAGGGGACCCTGGTACGACAGGTCCTGGATGACCTCGGCCAGGTGCCGCGCGGTGGGCTCGCCCGGAATGGCCGCGAACTCGGCCAGGTACGGCCCGAGGTCGATCTCCAGCCCGGCGACCGCCTCCAGCAGGCCCCAGGCCGAGGTGGTGGACGGAAACTCCACAAGGGTCCGCTGCCACCAGCCGAGGAGGAACCGCTCGACGGCATTCCGCTCGGCGGCCGGCCAGCCTTGCCACTGGTCCCGCATCCGCTCGGTCACCGCCTCCGGGGGCAGGTGCCGCACCTCGCCACCGGCGAACGCCTCAAGCAGCCGGGGCAGCAGGTGCGGGACCTCCGTCCCGTCCCCCCAGGTGCCCCGGTTCGCCAGGTAGGCGTAGAGCTGGTCGGTGGTCAGCTTTCGCAGCGGGGTACGGGCGAAGTGGGCCAGGTCCGCCGGGTCCACGCAGTGCGGGCAGGCCTCCATGTCGGCGGGCATCCGGTGGTGGGCGAAGGCGGCGTAGAGCTCGTCCACCAGCCGATCGAACTCGACGTCGTTGCGCACCCGCTCAGTATTTCCGACGACGCGCGTGAGCGGTGCCCGCATATACAGACTGAATGTATATACTGCGGCAATGGCGAAGGCTTCCATGCAAGAGTCGACCTATCTGATCCTCACCGCGCTCGTCGAGGCCCCACGGCACGGATACGCCGTCCTCGACGAGGTCCGCCGGATCTCCGACGGGCGCGTTGACCTGCGCGCCGGCACCCTCTACGCGGCGCTGGACCGGCTGCGTACCGAGGGCCTCATCGACGTTGAGCGCGAGGAGCAGGTGCAGTCCAGGTTGCGCCGTTACTACCGACTCACTGCCGCCGGGGTGCAACGCCTGGCCGAGGAGTCGGCGCGCCTGCGGAGCAACGCCGACGCCGCGAGCGTGCGGCTGCGCCGTGCCGGCCTCATCTTCGAAGGCGGTGCGGCGTGACGTTGCACCAGGTCTACCGGTGGCTGCTGGCCGGTTATCCCCGTGCGTACCGGCGGCAGTACGAGGACGAGCTGATCGGGGTGTTGCTGGACGACGCCGCGCCGGGCCAGCGCAGGCCGGCGGCACGAGACGTGCTCGCCCTGCTCGGTGGGGCTCTCCGGGCGCACGTCCGCCAGGTCGGCGCCCGCTTCTCGGTCGACGCGTGGCGGGATGCGGCGCAGGTGCTCGGTCTTGTCGCCGCGCTGGTGTTGTTCGTGCGCGCCGCGCGCGTTCCGGTGCTGCACCTCAGCATGTTCGCGCAGAGCTATCCCGACGGGATCGGCGAGGACTTCGTCTCCTGGCCGCGTTGTCTCGTGGCGGTGCTGTGGCTCGTCGTGGCGGTGTCGGCCGGAGCCGGGTGGGGTCGGGTAGCAGCCGCGATCGCCGTGGGCGGCGCGGCGTTCGAGGTGGTTCGGGTCGCCGAGGCTTATGGGCAGTATTCGACAGTCCGCAACCTCTGGCCGGCCGTGCTCGCCGCGATGGTCCCGCTGGCACTCGCCCTTCGCGCTCCCCGTTCCCTCACGGCTACCCTCGCGCGCTGGCGGCTTGGCACCCTGGCGGCGGCGACGCTTGTCAGCGTCGGCGCGCCGAGTGTCGCCATGGTGACCGCCGCTGATGACTCGACGGCTCCGATCTACGGCACGTGGATGTTCACCGTCGGTGTCGGCCGGGTCGAGGCGATCCTGCTGACCACGGGATACCTGCTCTTCGCCCTCGCCGTCCTGTCGACGCCGACGGCGCTCCGACTGCGCCTGCTCGCGCTCGTCGTCCCGGTGGGCGTCACGCTGCTGCTCAGCCGGGTGGGGCTGGGGACCACCGGGACGTTCCTGGAGCGCTCCAGCCACGACGGTGTCGTCGATGCGCTCACCTGGGCGCAGTGGTCGACAGTGGCGCTGGCACCCGTGGTGCTCTTCGCGGTGGCCGTGGTGATCCTGCACCACCGTGAGCGTCCGGGCGCGCACGAAGCGTAGGCCGACGAAGACCGACTCGGTTTTCCGAATGCTGGGGTGCCACGGACGGGGGGACGCCCCGAGGTCCGGGAGACCGAGTCGATCATGCGGGTCAGTAGGACTTGTCCTGACCGAGCACGTGTTGGGCCACGAAGTTGAGGATCATCTCTCGACTGACCGGGGCGATCCGGCCGGCCCGCACCGCACCGAGCAGGGTCGCCACCCCGTACTCGGTGGTCATGCCGGCCCCACCGAGCACCTGGACGGCGGTGTCGACGGCGAGCGCGGCTGCCTCCCCGGCCGCGTACTTGGCCATGTTGCCGGCCACCCCGGCCTCCAGGTCGCGGCCCGCGTCGTACAGGGTGGCGGCCTTCTGGATCATGAGGCGGGCCAACTCCACCTGCACCGCCGCGTGTGCCAGCGGATGGGACACGCCCTGGTGGGAGCCGATGCTCCGGCCACCCCAGACCTTGCGTGTGGCGGTGTACTCGCTGGCTCGCTCGATGGCGTACCGGCCGGTGCCGGCGCCCATCGCGGCCACCGTGATCCGCTCCGGGTTGAGCCCGGCGAAGAGCGCCGGCAGGCCGGCGTCCAGCGACTCACCAACCAGCGCGTCGGCGGGGAGTCGCACGTCGTCCAGGTAGAGCAGGAACTGGTTCTCCGGGGACACGATCTCCATGTCCAGTTTGGAGCGGGTCAGCCCGGCGACGTCGGTCGGCACGAGGAACAGCGCCGGCTTGAGCTTGCCGGTGGAGGAATCCTCGGTACGGGCCACCACCAGGACGTGGTCGGCCTCGTCGACCCCGGAGATGTAGCACTTGCGGCCGTTGAGCAGCCACCCGTCGCCGTCCCGGCGGGCGACAGTGCCGAGCCGGTGGAAGTTGGAACCGGCCTCCGGCTCGGTGATCGCGAAGACGATCTTCTGGGAGCCGTCGGCGAGGCCGGGCAGGTGCCGCTTGCGCTGCTCCTCGGTGCCATGCCGGGCGAGCACGGTGGCCGCGATCGCGGGGGAGACCACAAGCAGCAGCAGCGGGCAGCCGGAGGCCGCCAACTCCTCGCAGACGATTGCCAGCTCGGTGATGCCGCCGCCACCGCCGCCGTACTCGGTGGGGATGTTGACTCCTAGGTAACCGAGCCGTCCCGCCTCGGCCCACAGCTCGGTGGTGTGTTCCCCCGCTTTCGCTTTCGCCACGAAATAGGAATGACCGTAGCGGCGGCCCAACGCCCGCACGGCGTCGCGAAGCTGGTCCTGCTCAGGGGTGAGGTCGAAGGTCATCAGGGGTCCTCCTCTTCAGTTGTCGATGACGGCCAGCACGGCGCCGGTGCGCACCTGACCGCCGACCGGCACCGGCAACTCGGCGACCACGCCGTCGGTGGGGGCGAGCACGGGATGTTCCAGCTTCATCGCTTCCACTGTGAGCAGCGGATCGCCGGCCACGACCCGCTGGCCGACCTCGACGTGCACCCGGGTCACCGCACCGGGCAACGGCGCGAGCAGCGACCCGGCGGCCACCTCCGCCGTGGGCAGCGGGAGACGGGGCAGCTCGACCAGGCTCGCTGCCCCGTCCGGGCCGTCCACGAAGACCGCCGACCCCACCCGGTGTACGCGGTACGCGCACCGCACCCCGTCGACGTCGAGCACCACCCGACCCGCTGTGGCCTCGACCAACGCCACGGCCGGCGGTCCGGCCGCGGGGTCGGTGGCGTCGGGGTCGGTGCCGGTGGGGGTGGCGGACCACTCGGCGAGCCCGCCCACGCGGTCGAGCCGGTAGCGGACCTCGACCTCGCCGTCCGGACCGCCGAACCGGGTGACCTGCGGGACGGCCGGCACGTTGCGCCAGCCCGACGGCAGCCCGGCCAGCACCTTCGCGTCGGCGCGGCGGCCGGCGGCCGAGGCAAGTGCCGCGGCGAGCGCCGACAACGGGAGCCGGTCGGCGGAGAGCAGCGGGGCGAAGACCTCCGCGTGCCGGTCCAGGAACCCGGTGTCGATCTCCACGGCGGCGAACGCGGAACTCCGCAGCACCCGGACCAGCAGGTCCCGGTTGGTGGTCACCCCGTGCAGCTCGGCCCGGGCCAGCGCGGCGGACAGCAGCCGGGTCGCCTCCGCACGGGTGCGACCCCAGGCGATCACCTTCGCCAGCATCGAGTCGTAGTGCACGCCGACCACCGAGCCGGCTACCACCCCCGAGTCGAGCCGCAGACCCGGCCCGGCCAGCCCACCGAACTCGGCCGCCACCTGGGGGACCGCGAACCGGTGCAGGGTGCCGGTGGCCGGCCGCCAACCCGCCGCCGCGTCCTCGGCACACAGGCGCACCTCGACCGCGTGTCCGGTGCCCACCGGCAGGACCGCCGGCAGTGGCTCTCCCTCGGCGACGAGCAGTTGCAACCCCACCAGGTCCAGGCCGGTGCACAGCTCGGTGACCGGGTGTTCCACCTGAAGGCGGGTGTTCATCTCCAGGAAGAAGAACTCGCCACCCGGGGCGAGCAGAAACTCCACAGTGCCCGCGCCCAGGTAGTCGACAGCGCGACCGGCGGCCACCGCGGCCTCGTGCAACGCCGTGCGCACCCGCTCCGGAACGACCGCCGGCGCCTCCTCGACGATCTTCTGATGCCGGCGCTGGATCGAGCACTCCCGGTCGCCGAGAGCCACCACCCGGCCGTGGGCGTCCCCGAAGATCTGCACCTCGACGTGCCGGCCGCGCTCGACGTACCGCTCGATGAAGACAGTGCCGTCGCCGAACGCGGCAGCCGCCTCGCGGCTCGCGGACGCGACGGCCTCGGCCAGTTCGTCGGCGTCCCGGACGATCCGCATCCCCCGCCCGCCACCACCGGCGGACGCCTTCACCAGGACCGGAAAGTCGCTGACCGCGGCGGTGTCGGTCCAACTGGGCAGCATCGGCACACCGGCCTCGGCGAGCAGCCCCTTCGCGGCGAGCTTGTCGCCCATCACGGCGATCACCTTGGCCGGCGGGCCGACCCAGGTCAGCCCGGCGTCGGTCACCGCCGCGGCGAACTCGGCGTTCTCGGCGAGGAAGCCGTACCCCGGGTGGACGGCGTCCGCCCCGCTGCGCCGGGCCGCGTCCAGGATCAGCTCGACCCGCAGGTACGTCTCGGCGGGCGTGTCCCCGGGCAGCCGGACCGCCTGGTCGGCCTCGGCGACGAACGGCGCGTCGGCGTCCGCGTCCGAGTGCACGGCCACCGTCTCCACGCCGAGCGCCCGGCAGGTCGCGAAGACCCGGCGGGCGATCTCCCCCCGGTTGGCGACGAGCAATCTACTGATCATCGTTGGTCTCGCCCCCTACATCCGGAAGACGCCGAAACCGTCGGCGCCCTTCACCGGTCCGTTGTGGATCGCCGAGAGGCAGAGCCCGAGGACGGTACGCGTGTCCCGAGGGTCGATCACCCCGTCGTCGTAGAGCCGGCCGGAGAGGAAGAGCGCGCCCGACTGCGACTCGATCTGCTGCTCGACCATCATCCGCATCGCGGTGTCGGACTCCTCGTCGTAGTCGCGTCCCCGGGCGGCGGCGGCCTGCCGGGCCACGATGGACAGCACCCCGGCGAGCTGTGCCGGGCCCATCACCGCCGACTTCGCGTTCGGCCAGGTGAACAGGAACCTCGGCTCGTACGCCCGACCACACATGCCGTAGTTGCCGGCGCCGTACGAGGCGCCCAGGTTCACCGTCAGGTGCGGCACCGTCGAGTTGGACACCGCATTGATCATCAACGCGCCGTGCTTGATGATGCCGCGCTGCTCGTACTCGGTGCCGACCATGTAGCCGGTGGTGTTCTGCAGGAAGACCAACGGGGTGTCGGAGGCGTTCGCGAGCTGGATGAACTGGGCCGCCTTCTGCGCCTCCGCGCTGAACAGCACACCCCGGGCGTTGGCGAGCACACCCACCGGGTACCCGTGCAGTTCGCCCCAGCCGGTGACCAGCGCGTCCCCGTACGCCGGCTTGAACTCGTCGAAGTCGCTGCCGTCCAGGATCCGGGCCAGCACCTCGCGGGGATCGAACGGCACCTTCAGGTCGGCGCTGGTGATGCCGAGCAGTTCCTCCGGGTCGTACTTCGGCGGCTGTGGCACCGCCGTCCGCGGCACCGGGCCGTGCTTGCGCCAGTTCAGCCGGCGTACGCACCGCCGGGCCAGCCGGATGCCGTCCCGCTCGTCGGCGGCCAGGTAGTCGGCGAGCCCGGACGTGCCCGCGTGCATCGCCGCCCCGCCCAGCGACTCGTCGTCGGTCACCTCGCCGGTCGCCATCTTCACCAGCGGTGGCCCGGCCAGGTAGACCTGCGACCGGTCCCGGATCATGATCACGTGGTCGGACATCCCCGGCACGTACGCGCCACCGGCCGTGGCGTTGCCGAAGACCACGCTGACAGTGGGGATGCCCGCCGCCGAGAGCCGGGTCAGGTCCCGGAACACCCGGCCGCCCGGGATGAAGATCTCCGCCTGGGTGGGCAGGTCCGCCCCCGCCGACTCGACCAGGTTGACCATCGGCAGCCGATTGGCCAGGGCGATCTCACCGGCTCGCCGGGTCTTGGCGAGGGACCACGGGTTGACAGCGCCACCGCGTACCGTCGGGTCGTTGGCGACGATCAGGCACTCCACGCCCTCGACCACCCCGATGCCGGTGACCACGCTGGCCCCGACCGGGAAGTCCGTGCCGTACGCGGCGACCGGTGACAGCTCCAGGAACGGACTGTCCGCGTCCACAAGCAGCTCGATCCGCTCCCGGGGGAGCAGCTTGCCGCGCTTGTGGTGCCGGGACACGTACTTCTCGCCGCCGCCCGCCCGCGCCTGGTCCAGCGCGGCGTCCAACTCGGCCAGCCGCTCCAGCAGTGCCGCCCGGTTCGCCACGTACGAGGGCGCGGACGGGTCGACCGCGCTGTCCAGGGTGCTCACAGGCCCATGCCCTTCGCGATGATCTCGTTCATGATCTCGGTGGTGCCGCCGCCGATGCCGAGGATCCGGGCATCGCGGTAGTGCCGCTCCACCTCGGCGTCGCGCAGGTAGCCGAAGCCGCCGTGCAGTTGCAACGCCTGGTCGACGACCTGGTCGCAGGCGGCCACCGCCACGTTCTTCGCCATCGCCACCTCGGTCACCACCGGCTCGCCGGCAGCCACCCGGGCGGCCACCTCGTGCACGTACACCCGGGCCGCCTCGGCGCGGGTGTGCATCTCGGCCAACCGGTGCCGGATCAGCTGCCTGCTGGCCAGCGGACGCCCGAAGGTCTCCCGGTCTCGGCACCAGCGCGTCGCCAGCTCGACGCAGCGCTGCGCTGTCGCGTACGCCTGGGTCGCCAACGAGAGCCGCTCGGCGGCGAAGTGCTGCATGATCGCCAGGAAGCCGGTGTTCTCCGCGCCGATCCGGTTGGCGACCGGCACCCGCACGTCGACGAAGGACAGCTCGGCGGTGTCCGAACAGTGCCAGCCCAGCTTCTCCAACCGGCGTCCCACGGTGAACCCGGGTGTCCCCTTGTCGATGACCAGCAGGGTGAGTTCGCCGCTGCCGGGAAAGTCGGTACACACAGCAGTGGTGACGAAGTCGGCCCGGTGCCCGCTGGTGATGTACGTCTTCGACCCGTTCACCACGTAGTGGTCGCCGTCCCGGCGGGCGGTCGTGCGGATGCCGGCCACGTCCGAACCGCTGTCCGGCTCGGTGATCGCCAGCGCGCCGATCATCGTGCCGGCCAGGGTGGGCCGGACGTACCGCTCGATCAGGCTGTCGTCGCCCGGGGACGCGGTGCCGCCGAGCCGGCCGCCCAACGAGCCACCGGTGCGGGCGCCGGCCGCCGCCACCATGTGCGGCACCGCGATGCCGTGCGTGAACAACGCCGCCACCAGGCCAGACGAGCCGCCGGAACGGATCAGCTCCTCGGTCACGATGATCGAGTCGAGCAGGTCGCCGCCGCTGCCGCCGACCGACTCCGGAAAGCCGATGCCGAGCAGGCCGAGTTTCGCCGCGCTCGCGTGCAGCGCCCGGGGCACCTCGCCGGCCCGCTCCCAGTCGTCCTGGTGCGGCAGCACCTCCCGGGTCACGAAGGCCCGGGTCAGTTCGCGCAGTTGCCGCCGCTCCGGCGTGTCCACGATGCTCACGGCAGCACCCCCGACCGCGACCGCACACTCGGCGCGGTCATGGCGTCACCTCGGCTGGCAGGTCGACGATCCGGGCGCGCAGCAGCTCACCGAGCGCCTTGGCCTGCGGGTCGAACCGGGTGGACGCGGCCACCCCGGCCCCGAGCAGGCCCTCGATCACGAAGTTGACAGCGCGCAGGTTCGGCAGCTCGTAGCGCCGCACCGACAGCGGCGCGGTCTCCGGCAACAGCACGGCCAGCCGCTCGACTGTCAACCAGGCGCGCAGCCACGCGTACCCGGTCTCGGCTCGTGCCCAGACACCGAGGTTGGCGTCCCCACCCTTGTCCCCTGACCGTGCGCCGACCAACTCGCCGAGCGCCCCACGCCGCGTCGGGCCGCCGCCCGCCGCGTCGCCGCCGCCGGGGACCGTCTCGTCCATGGGGACCGGGGCGGTGCGGATCGGCGGCGCGATCGGCACCCGCTCACCACCGGGCAGCACCGCGACGTGCGCCACCGCGTCCTGCGGCACCGCGTCCGCGGTGAAGACGCCGTACGGTGTCGCGTCGCCCGGCAGGGTGGTCAGTGTGCAGCCCGGGTACGAGGCCAGCGCCAGCTCCACCGCGGCGGCCGAGAAGGCCCGCCCGGCTCGCGCCCTGTCGCCGTCGCGCAGGTGTACGTGCAGCAGGGCGCTGGCGGCCTCGGTGTCGGCGGCGTCCACGTGGTCGGTCCGGGCCAGCGTGAACTCCAGCCCGTCCTTTCCCACGGCCTCCTCGATCTGCCCCCGGACCAGCGTGGCCTTCGCCTCGATGTCGAGTCCGCAGAGGACGAAGGTCATCGAGTTGCGGAAGCCACCGAGGTTGTTGACGCCCACCTTGAGGGTGGTCGGCGGCGGCGTACCCCGGACACCGGACACCCGGACCCGGTCCGGCCCGTCCTGGCGCAACGTCACAGTGTCCAGTCGGGTCACCACGTCCGGCCCCAGGTACGCGGGCCCACCGATCTCGTAGAGCAGCTGTGCGGTGACCGTCTCCACGGTGACCGCGCCACCGGTGCCCGCATGCTTGGTGAGCACCGTCGAGCCATCGGCGTGCACCTCGGCGATCGGGAACCCGGGCCGGTGCCCGCCGTCGGGCAGCTCGGTGAAGAAGCTGAAGTTGCCACCGGTGACCTGTGCGCCGCACTCGACGAGGTGCCCCGCGACAGTCGCCCCGGCCAGCTCGTCGAGGTCGTCCCGGCCCCAGCCGTACCGGGCGATGGCCGGGCCGACGACCAGCGACGCGTCGGTGACCCGGCCGGTGACCACCACGTCCGCTCCGCCGTCGAGGCAGGCTGCGATGCCGAACGCGCCGAGGTAGGCGTTCGCGCTCAACGCGTCCGGCCGCCGGATGGTGTCGCCCTCGACGTACCCCACCTGGGCCGGCAGGCCCAGCCGGACGGCGAGTGCGCTGATGGCGGCGGCCAGGCCGGCCGGGTTCAACCCGCCGGCGTTGGTCACGATCCGCACCCCCCGCTCCAGGGCGGTGCCGAGGCACGTCTCCAGTTGACGCAGGAACGTCTTCGCGTAGCCCAGGTCGGTGTCGCGCAGCCGATCCCGGGCGAGGATCAGCATGGTCAGCTCGGCCAGGTAGTCACCGGTCAGCACGTCCAGCTCTCCGCCGTCGAGCATCTCCTGCCAGGCGGTGAACCGGTCACCGTAGAAGCCGGAGGCGTTGCCGATCCGGATCATGCCGGCGTTCCGTTCCCGCCGGCCGGCTGCCGACCGTCGCCCGGCGGCCCGGCAAACGCCTGCGCCACGTCGAGCCACTGGTCGGCGACCGGCCCGGTGGCGACCAGGGCGAGGTCCGCGCGGTGTCGGCGCTGGGTGACCAGCAGGCAGAAGTCCAGGGCGGGCCCGCTCAGCCGGTCGGCGGCGTCCGCCGGACCCCAGGTCCAGATGTCGCCGCCGGGCCCGACCAGCTCGACCCGGATCGGCGTCGTCGGGATCTCCCGGCCGTGGGCGGCGAACCCGTGCCCGAGGGTACGCACACCGAGGTGCGCGACGTGCCGGAGCCGGTCACTGGCGGGACGGACGACGCCGAGCGCGTCGGCCACGTCCTCGCCGTGCGCCCAGGTCTCCATGATCCGGGCGGTCGCCATCGAGGCGGCCGACATCCGGGTGCCGAACCACTGCAGTTTCTCGCCGGCCGGGACGGCGGCCAGCGCGTCGGCGAGCGCCGCCCGGCCCGCCCGCCAGCGGGCGAGCAGCTCCGCCGGCGGGGCGAGGAACTCCTCGGCGCCGGCGTCCGCCATCCGGGTCGGGTCCGGCGCGGCGGTCACCGTCGCGAAGAACTTCTCGGCATCGGTGGCCGCCAGCAGCGACACGTGGTCGGTCCAGGCGAGGTGGGCGATCTGGTGCCCGATGCTCCAGCCGGGCGCGAGGGTCGGCAGGGCCCAGTCGGCCGCCGGTAACGGCGCCACCAGGCGGTCCAGTTGGGCGGACTCGGCGGCCAGATCCGCGAGCAGGTCGGTGCTGTCGACCATGGGTGCCTCCGGTCGGTCTTGGCCGGCGCGGCCAGCGGTCAGGGGGTGAGCAGGGTGGCGAGTTGGCGCTTCCAGGTGGTCAGCAGGGCAGCGCGGCGGGCGGAGTCGTCGCTGAGCAGGTTGGCCACCCCGAGCCCGCGCAGCAGGTCGAGGGTGGCCTGCACCGCCTCGCGGACGCCGGGTCGACGCTCGTCGACGCCCAGCAGGGCAACGGTGAGGCGGTGCATCTCCCGACCGACCGTCGCCTCCAGCGGCACCAGGGCGTCGCGGAGTTCCCGATCGGTACGGGCGGCGACCCAGAGTTCGAGAGCGGCCACGAACAGCGGCCCGGTGAACGCAACGCCGAGCAGGTCGATCACCCGGTCCAGCCGCTGCGGGCCGGCCGGCAACGCCTCGGCCTCGGTGCGTAACTCGACGGCCCGCCGCTCGGCGAGATGGGCCACGGCGGCCGTAACCAGTGCCGCCTTCGTCGGGTAGTGGTGCAGTTGGGCACCGCGCGAGACACCGGCCCGCGCGGCGACGACGGTGGTCGTGGTGCCCGACCAACCGTGCTCGATCAGGCAGTCGACGGTCGCCTCCAGCAGCCGGGCCTGCGTGGCGCGGCTGCGCTCCTGCTGAGGGACGCGCGTCGATGCGGT
This sequence comes from Micromonospora sp. NPDC005215, assembly GCF_040607915.1. Taxonomy (NCBI): domain Bacteria; kingdom Bacillati; phylum Actinomycetota; class Actinomycetes; order Micromonosporales; family Micromonosporaceae; genus Micromonospora; species Micromonospora sp. NPDC005215. Next base: position 113,443 of record NZ_JBEXHQ010000016.1, read on the forward strand.
GGACACGGGAACAGCCTGCGGCCTCCGAAACAAACAGTCAAGACTGACTTTTTACGGCTCGCGGTGGGGACGGGATTGACCGGCGCTGGTGCCAAGCAGTTGCTGTAGAGCTGCCCCGCCAGTGGGGCAGGCGGGACTGGCCTGTCCGGCCGACGCACGTGGCAGCGCCCGGGCGTCGGACCGAGGTAATGGGACCGGCGTGCTGGACGGCAACCCCGGTGTCGCCGGCGTGCGCGTCGACGAACGCCGACATCACCGGGGCCGGACCGGGTGGCTGGACACAGGCCCCGCCGCAGGTGGCACGAACCGCAGGCGGTCAAGTCGAGCGCCGCTTTCGGCCGCGATGGTGGATGACACAGCGACGGTGTCGGGCCGCTGGGGGATCCGACGGTAGCCGGACCAGGATAGCCCCAGATCTGGGGCAGCTCTACAGGCAGCAAGCATGACCCTTCCCTGAGCCCGACCGTTCGCTTCGGCCCCGACCCGCAGCCCCGCTGAGCCGAGCTGGGCCCGGTGGCGAGGACGGGTCGATACCTGCCGCCTCAGCGGCCGTCGCGGGGGCCGAAGACGGCCAGCGCGGTGGCGTCGCTGTGCGCGGAGCGCAGGTACTCGTCGGCCCAGGCGGCGGTGTCGGGAAAGGTCGACTCCGCCGACACCCGGGAACACGCCGCGTCCACGTCGAAGACCGTGCGGCGCAGGTGGACGCCCGGCCCGAGCAGCGCCCACCACGCGCCCGCACCGCCGTACGGCATGCCGATGCTGCCCGGATTGATCACCAGGCGTCGGTCGACCAGCCGGGTGAAGGGCATGTGGGTGTGCCCGCAGACCACCGTCGAGATCTCGGCCGGCAGGTCGGCGAACACCTCCGCCCAACGCTCCATCCGGGAGTCGACGAGCACGACCTCCTCGTCGTCGCGCGGAGTGGCGTGACAGAACAGCGTGGGCCCGAGGCCGTCGATCTCGAACGTCGCCGTCGCCGGAAGCGCCGCGAGACGAGCCACCTGGTCGTCGCGGAGCTGCCCGGCGGCCCAGTTCGACACCTCGATCGACGCGGGCTTTCCGGCCCGCGCCTCGACCAGCTCCCGGTCGGCGTTGCCGCCGACCCAGCACACCCGATCCGCCAGGCCGGCGAGCACGTCCAGCACCTCGACCGGTTGCGGACCGGCCGCGATGTCGCCGGTCAGCACGATCAGATCAGCGGTGGAGACGTCCGGTTCGGCCAGCACGGCCTCCAGCGCGGGCAGTACGCCATGGATGTCAGACAGCACAGCAACCCGGTTCACCATGGCCCCACCCTCACCGCTGGCGCTGCGCCGGGTCCAGGAAATCTGCGCCAGGCAGACACGAACGTCCCCGCCTGCCGTCGGTGACGGAAGGCGGGGACGGGGTGCTGCCGCAGTCAGACGCGGGCGCGACGAGCCAGGCGCTCCGGGTCCAGGATGATGATGCTCTTGCCGTCCAGCCGCAGCCAGCCGCGCGAGGCGAAGTCAGCCAGCGCCTTGTTCACCGTTTCCCGGGAGGCGCCGACGAGCTGGGCGATCTCCTCCTGGGTGAGGTCGTGCGTCACCCGCAGGACGCCACCGTCGCGGGTGCCGAATCGGCCAGCCATCTGGAGCAGGTTCTTCGCGACCCGACCCGGCACGTCCGTGAAGATCAGGTCGGCGAGCGAGTCGTTCGTCCGTCGCAGTCGTCGGGCGAGCACCCGAAGCAGCTGCTCGGCGATCTCCGGGCGGTTGGCCAGCCAGGGCCGCAGCGCCTGCTTACGCAGTCGTACGAGCCGGGTGTCCGTTACCGCGGTGGCGGTCGCCGTACGCGGACCAGGGTCGAAGAGCGACAGCTCACCGACCATGTCCGACGGCCCCATCACCGCGATCAGGTTCTGCCGGCCGTCCGCCGCGCGGCGACCAACCTTGATCTTCCCGGACAGCAGGATATAGAGACTGTCACCGGGCTCGCCCTCATTGAAGACGATCTCGCCCTTGCGGACCTCGATCGTCTCCATCTCCTTGGCAAGCGCCTCGGCAGCTTCCGGGTCGACACCCTGGAAGATCCCGCTGCGGGCCAGTACCTCGTCCATCGCGCACCTCCGCTTACGCGTGCCGTCCGTCGGCCGGGTCCGCCGTCCGCTGATCCCCTCGCGCGCCGCCAAGTCTAGGCGCACATGAGCTTGAATCTGAGGTCGGCCCTGGAATCTTGATCGTTGGGCGTAACCTGCCCGACGTGCTGAGCGAGCCAACTCTGACCAGTCGCCCCGAGGACGGGTGGGATATTCCGCTGCTCGTCTGGCACGCCGACGGACCCCTGCGAGCAGTCAGCAGCGGCCCACTGGGCGGTGGAATCGGCGTCCGACGCTGGGTGCTGAACGCGACAGTGCCGATGTCGTACGACCGGGACGACCCCGCCGCCCACCTGGCCGCGCTCGCCGCCGACCTCGCCCTCGACGGACCCGGCGTTGGTCTGCTGACCGGCGTCGACGTGGCCGAGGTGGTGGCGCGGACCGACACCGGGGTGCGGGCCTGGGCGACTGTCGGACTCGGCACGCCGCTGCTCGCAGCCGCGCCGGCTCCGGCCGGGCTCGTCCAGCGGGTCGGCACCGTCAACATCGTGGTGTACGTGCCGGCCCGACTCGCCGACTCGGCACTTGTCAACGCGGTGGCCACGGCGACCGAGGCAAAGACCCAGGCGATCACCGACCTGGGATTGCCGGGGACCGGCACCCCTACCGACGCGGTCACCGTGCTCTGCCCGGTGGACGGGCCGGAGGCCGCGTACGGGGGGCCGCGCTCCACCTGGGGCGCCCCGCTCGCCCGAGCGGTGCACGCCGCGGTGCTCGCCGGGGGTGCTCGGGCAGTCGTGCCCTGGTCAGAGCAGCTTCCCGGCTGAACTTCCAACCGATCGGCTGTCGTCGGCGCGTTTACGGCCCGGTAGGGTCGCGAGCGATGTATTCTCCCGCCCCTCTCGCGTCCCGCCCGCGTCGCCGCGTCGCCCTCGGCCTCGCCGCGCTGCTGGCCACCCTGCTCGTCGCCGGCTGCGGCGACCCCGGCGGCGAGGCCCCCGTCTGGCAGCCCGGCGCCGGCGGCGGCGGCACCGGAGCGCCGGTGAGCACGGCTGGCCCGGAGGCCACCGGGCCGGCAGCCTCCGCTGCGGGCGGCGCGATCTCGCTCTCCGCCACCGGCGACATCATCATGGGCAACGCGCCGAGCCGGCTGCCCGCCGCTGGCGGCAAGGGGTTCTTCACCTCGGTCACCGAAGCGCTCAAGGCCGACCTGGTGATGGGCAATCTGGAAGAGCCGCTGACCGTGGACACCGGCACCGGCAAGTGCGGCGCCAACTCCACCCGCTGCTACCAGTTCCGGGCCCCACCGGAGTACGCCGCACACCTGCGCGACGCCGGCTTCGACGTGCTCAACCAGGCCAACAACCATGGCTACGACTACGGGCCGAAGGGCTACGAGAACACCCAGCAGGCGCTGGAGAAGTACGACCTGGAGCACACCGGTGCGCCGGACCAGATCACCGTGGTCGACGTCAAGGGCGTCAAGGTCGCGGTCGCCGGCTTCTCGTCGTACGTCTGGTCCAACAGCCTGATCGACATCGCCAAGGCGAAGACCGTGGTCGCCAAGGCCGCCACCATGGCCGACCTGGTCGTGGTGCAGGTGCACATGGGCGCCGAGGGTGCCGCTCAGACCCGGGTCAAGCCGGGCACCGAGATGTTCCTGGGCGAGAATCGGGGCGACCCGGTCAAGTTCTCGCACGCCATGATCGACGCGGGTGCCGATCTGATCGTCGGGCACGGGCCGCACGTGCTGCGCGGCATGGAGTTCTACCAGGGCCGGCTGATCGCGTACAGCCTGGGCAACTTCGCCGGCGGGGGCAACTCGCTGAAGAACGAGGGCCGCCTCGGCTGGGGCGGGGTGCTGAAGGTGTCGCTGAAGCCGGACGGCAGTTGGGCCGGTGGCTCGTTCACCTCGACGTACATGAACGACGCCGGTAAGCCGACGATGGACCCGAACGACCGGGGCCTGGGCCTGATCGGCGACCTGAGCCGGAGCGACTTCCCGAAGAGTGGCGCCCGGTTCGACGGGCCGGGCAAGATCTCCCCGCCAGCGGGCGGCTGACCCGAGGAGGAACGTCCGGGGCGCGACGTAGGCTGACCGTCGTGACAAGTAGTCCCCCCGGTGCCAGCGAGACCGACCTCGGGCGCAAACGCCGTGCCCGCAAGATCGGCCGGGTGCTGGCCGAGACGCATCCCGACGCGCACTGCGAACTCGACCACTCCAGCGCCCTGGAGTTGTCCGTCGCCACGATCCTCTCCGCGCAGTGCACGGACAAGAAGGTCAACGAGGTCACCCCGAAGCTCTTCGCCCGCTACCCGGACGCCGCCGCGTACGCCGGGGCCGACCGTGGCGAGATGGAGGAGCTGATCCGGCCGACCGGCTTCTACCGAAACAAGACCGACTCGTTGATCAAGCTCGGCCAGGCTCTTCTCGACCGGTACGACGGCAGCGTCCCCGGCCGGCTCGCCGACCTGGTGACGCTGCCCGGGATCGGCCGTAAGACCGCCAACGTGATCCTCGGCAACGCCTTCGACGTACCCGGCATCACCGTCGACACGCACTTCCAACGGCTTGTGCACCGCTGGCAGCTGACCAGCGAGACCGACCCGGTCAAGATCGAGCACGCGATCGGCGCGCTGTACCCGAAGCGCGACTGGACCATGCTGTCGCACCGGATCATCTTCCACGGGCGACGGGTCTGCCACGCCCGCAAGCCCGCCTGCGGCGCGTGCACGCTCGCGAAGCTCTGCCCCTCGTACGGCATCGGCCCGATCGAGCCGACAGCCGCCGCGAAGCTGCTCAAGGGCCCTCGGGCGCGCGACCTCGCGGTGGCCGCCGGCGTCGATCCGGAGTTGGTGCCCGCGCAGGCGGTCGCCGCGGAGGTGCCGTGAACCGCCGCCTCGCACCGGTGATCCTGCCGCTGCTGCTGACCCTCGCCGGCTGCACCAGCGGCGCTGCCGACGGCGACCCGACCCCCCGTCCGGCCGCAGCTGAGCGACCATCGCCGTTCCGGGACTGCTCCACGCTGAGCACATCGCCCACCGCTGCGTCGCCTGGTGCCGCCACGCCGGCCCCCGGGTCGTCCGGCGCGACGGCTCCCGCCACCGGCGCCGCCACGACGGCCCCCGCCGCTGGCGGTCAGGCGCTGCCGGAGTTGACGCTCGCCTGCTTCACCGGCGGCGCGCCCGTCGCCCTTCGGGACGTGGCCGGGCCGGTGGTGATCAACGTGTGGGCCTCCTGGTGCCCGCCGTGCCAGAAGGAGCTGCCCGCCTTCCAACGCCTCAGCGAGCGGACCGCCGGTCAGCTCCAGGTGCTCGGAGTCAACAGCCGGGACAGCCGCAGTGCGGCCCAGTCCATCGGTGAGGACTTCGGCATCCGGTTCCCGATCCTGGTCGACCAGGGTGAGGCCCTGCAACGCGAGCTGAAGCGCAATTTCTTCCCCATGACCATCTTCGTCGACGACGACGGTCGGGTCCGGCACGTCGACGCCAGCGGTGCGCTCGACGATGCCCAACTCGCCGAGCTGGTCCGCAAGCACCTCGGCCTGACGGTGCCCGCGTGACCCGTCGACCCCCCGAATGGATCGAGCCGCTGCTGACCCGGCTCGGCACCGCCCGCGCCGAGGACTTCACCCGGCTGACCACTCCGGCCGAGGGCGGTCGGGAGAGCGCCGTGCTGGTGCTGCTCGGCGAGCAGCCCGGCGTCGGCCCCGACGTGCTGGTCCTGCAACGCGCCGCCACCCTGCGTACCCACGCCGGCCAGCCGGCCTTTCCCGGGGGTGCGGCCGACCCGGAGGACGCCGACGTCCGGGCCACCGCGCTGCGCGAGGCGAACGAGGAGGTCGGCCTCGACCCGACAAGCGTGACAGTGCTGGCCGAGCTGCCGAAACTGTGGATCCCGGTCAGCGACTTCGTTGTCACACCGGTGCTGGCCTGGTGGCACGACCCCCACCCGGTGCACCCCCGGGAGCCGGCCGAGGTGGCGCACGTGGCCCGCCTGCCGGTGAGCGAGCTGGTCGACCCGGCCAACCGGCTGCGGGTGCGCCACCCGAGCGGCTGGATCGGCCCGGCGTTCTCGGCACGCGGGATGCTCGTCTGGGGCTTCACCGCCGGGGTGCTGGCCACCCTCCTGGAGATGGGCGGCTGGGCCCGTCCGTGGCCGCACGGTCGGGTGGTGGAGCTGCCGCCGAGCGGAGCGACCCCAGCCCCGTCGGCGGGCACCGACGACGCCGACGAGAGTGCCCTGCGCTGACCGCACGTTCACTTTCCGCAAGCGATGGTCATCTGGCGGGCACACTGCCCGTACGCTTGACCCGTGTCCGTCGTGGATCTGGTGCTGCTCCTGCTCATGCTTCTGTTCGCGATCAGCGGATACCGCCAGGGCTTCGCCATCGGCGTCCTGTCGCTCGCCGGGTTCTTCCTGGGCCTACTGCTGGGCCTCCAGCTCGGGCCGCTGTTCGCCAGGCAGTTCGTGGATCCCGTCGCCCGGGTGCTGATCTCGCTGGTGGCGATCTTCGGGCTGGCGGTGATCGGGCAGGCGCTCGTCGGCTGGCTCGGCTCACGCCTGCGTAAGACGATCACCAGTGAGGTGGGCAGGCGGGCCGACGACATCGGCGGAGCCGCCGTCTCGCTGCTCGCGGTGCTCCTGTTCGCCTGGCTGATCGCCGTGCCGGTCGGCTCGTCTGAGGTGCCCTGGATCGCCGCCGCGGTGCGCAACAGCGCGCTGATCACGGTGGTGAACCGGGTCCTGCCGAACAAGGCGCAGGATTTCACCACGGCGTTGCAGGACACCCTCGGCACCGACGGGTTCCGGGACCCCTTCGGCGGCCTCGCGCCCACCCGGGTCCGGCAGGTTGAGCCGCCCGACCCGGCACTGGCCGGCTCGCAGGTGGTGGTCAACGGTCAGCGGTCGGTCGTCAAGGTGCTCGGCTCCGCACCCAGCTGCGCACGCCGGATCGAGGGTTCCGGGTTCGTGTACGCCGACGACCGGGTGATGACAAACGCGCACGTCGTCGCCGGGACCCGCTCGGTCGCCGTGGAGCTGGGCGGCGAGCGGTACGACGGCAAGGTGGTGGTCTACGACCCGGACCGGGACCTGGCCGTGCTACTCGTGCCCGGGTTGCCCGGTCCGTCCCTGCGGTTCACCGCCGGCAACGCGGGCAGCGGCTCCGACGCGGTCGTGCTCGGCTTCCCGCTCGACGGCCCCTACAACGCGCAGTCGGCGCGGATCCGCGACGTCGACCGGATCAAAGGACCGGACATCTACTCCGACGGCGACGTCACCCGGGAGATCTACACGATCCGGGCGCTGGTCCGCAGCGGCAACTCCGGCGGCCCGCTGCTCTCCGCCAACGGCCTGGTGCTCGGCGTGATCTTCGCGGCGGCCGCCGACGACCCGAACACCGGCTTCGCGGTGACCGCGGCCGAGGCCCGCCCGGTGGCGCTGGCCGGTGCCGAACGTAACAGGCAGGTCGGCACCGGCGAGTGCACCTGAACGCCGCGCGGGGTCAGCTGGGGGCCGGCGCGGGTCGTCGCGCGCTCGGCAGCTTCGCCCGCCCCCACCGCAGCCCGCGGTCCAGCACCGCCCGAGCCATGATCGCGACGCAGGTGCCGCCGTTGAGGAAGGACGCCAACACGTCGCTCGGGTGGTGCATCCCCCGATACATCCGGGTCAACGCCACCCCCAGCGGCACCATCAGCAGCAGCGTCCACCAGGCGACCTTCGCCCCGGTGCTGCGTACCCGCAGTGCCATCAGCACGGCGATGCCGACGTAGAGCGCCACAGCCGCCGAGGTGTGCCCGGACGGGAAGCTCGACGTGGGCGGCGAGACGTCCATGTGCTCCACCGCCGGGCGCTGCCGATCGATCGCCAGCGTGGTCAGCAGGAACACCAGCGCCTGGGCGATCACCGCCGCGCACAGGAACAGCGGTTCCCGCCAGCGCTTCAGCCAGAGTCGCAGGGCCAACGCCACCAGCACGGTGACCACGACGATCATCTGGGTGCTGGCCAGCGTGCTGAACACCAGCGAGACGTCGTTCCAGCCGCCGGTGCGGTCGCCGGCGAGTTCCCGGTTCACCGCGTCCTCGACGGTGAACGGCCAGGTCCGCGCGAAGACCCGGGTGACAAGCACCCCGAGCAGCACCATGACGCCGAGTAGGAGGGACACCGGCAGCAGCACCCGCCGGATGATCTGAAGCGCGGTTTCGGACATGGACCGCCCAATACCCTGTCGACATCGTCGGCACGCCTCAGGCCGCTCCGGGCCGCCGCTCGACCTCGGGAGCGACACCGTCGCGGGCCGGCTGGACCGGCGGAAGGCCGTTGTTTGCACGCCAACTGGTGAACGCGGCGGTGGTCGCCGCGACCACCGCCACCGCGAGCAGCCAGCCGCCCAGCACATCGCTTGTGAAGTGCACGCCGAGCGCCACCCGGCTCAACCCGGTCACCACGGTGAGCAGCAGCGCGGCGACCCAGAGCGCGACCCGCGCCACTCCCCGGCCAACGTAGGGCAGAAACACCAGCAGCAGCACCCCGGCGGTCAGTGTGGCGTTCAGCGCGTGACCGGAGGGGAACGAATAGCCGGCGGCCCGCGCCACCGGGTCCAGCAACTCCGGCCGGTCCCGGCCGACGAGCAGCTTCAGCAGCGGGCCGAACAGTCCACCCACCACCATGGTGGTGATCGCCCAGAGGGCCAGCCGGCGGGCTCCCCGGCGCAGCAGCCAGATCACCACGAGCACTGTGACGGCCCGCAGCGGCATCGGCGCGAACACCTCGCTCCAGATCCGCATCAGCACCACCCAGGCCGGGTGGTGGACGGCGTAACCGTGCAGCGCCTCGGTGACCGCCGTGTCCAGCCGGTGCAGCGGTGCCCAGGCCCCGAGCACCAGCAACGCGAGCAGCGCGAAAGGCACAAGCACCAGGAACGCCGCCGTCGCGGCCAGGGTCAGCCGCAGCCCCAGTGAGTGGTCCGGGTCGAGTCGGCGGTGCCGCCAGGACGGGTGCCGGGTGGTGCCGAGGGTACGTGGGCTGGGCGCGCTCATGCGAACGGTTCTACCCGACCATTCGGCCGGTCAGGCCTGACGGTGGACCTCGATCATCGGGACCGCTGGCGGAGTCGGCGCACCAACAGGGTGGCACCGCCGGCCAGGGCGACGAGAAGCATGAACCCGGTCCACAGTTGTTCCGGCGCCGAGGTGTCCTGGCCACCTGCCGCCCGGGCCGTCCACCGGCTCTGCTGATGGGGAGCGGCGAGACCGAGCGGATCGCCGCCGGCGCCGGCCACCGAGTCGTCCGACGAGCCGGGCGCCGGGCCGAAACCGGTCACCCCCGGCGACGTCTGATCGTCAAGCGGGTTGGCGGTCACCGGTGGCACCTGGGCGGTCAACGCGGCCACCGGGTCCACCATCCCGTACCCGAAGCGGTCGTCCCGCCCGGTCGGACCGATGTCCCGGGCGGTGACCAGCAGGCGGTTGACCACCTCTCCAGCGGACATCTGTGGATAACGGGACCGGACCAGCGCGGCGGTGGCCGCCACCAGTGGCGCGGCGAAGCTGGTGCCCTGCACCCGCCAGTACCCGTTCGGGGATTTGGCGCCGACCAGCCCGGTGGCGGGAGCGCTGAGCACCGTCGCCCGGCCGGTGATCGACCCGGACCACAGGTCTTCGCTGTTGCGCTCCAGGCCGGCGACCGCGATCACCCCCGGCTCACGGGCCGGATACCACACCTTCGCGCTGCTGGAGGTGGCCAGGTTGCCGGTGCAGGCGACCACGACCACGTCCCGGACGAACGCGTAGTCCAAGGCCGCCGCCAGGGCGGGGCTGTCGCCGCTGCCGCCCAACGACAGGTTGATCACGCGGGCGCCGTGGTCGACCGCCCAGCGGACCCCCTGGGCCACGATCAGCGCGTCGTCGTAGCGGTTGTCCTCGTCGAGCACCCGGACCGGCAGGATCCGCGCGTCCGGCGCGAGGCCGACGACGCCCCGCTTGTCGTCCTTGCGTCCGGCGATCAGGCCGGCGACCGTCGTGCCGTGCCCCACCGGATCCGGGCCCGCGCCCCCGCCGGGGCCGACCAGGTCCTGACCGGGCAGCACCTGGCCGACCAGGTCCGGATGGCTCCCGTCGACTCCGGAGTCCACCACCGCGACGGTCACGCCCCGGCCGGTCGAACTGCGCCAGGCCGTCTCGGCCTGCAACTCGTCGAGCTGCCACTGCTCGTCGCGGACCTGATCAGTGCGAGCGACGGTGTCGCCGGGGGCGAACATCGTCGGTCCGCCGGCCAGTTGCCCGCCACGGCTGGGCGCGGCGACGGGCACGGCCGCCGCGGTCGGCGCGACGACGGCGAGCGCTGCGGCCACACCGAGCAGCGCCCGGACGGTCGCCCGTCGGGCCGCCGACGGACCGCTGTGCCGCACCCCTGTCACATCCCCAGCCATTCATCCCGACGGAACCATGACGATCGGAGATTACCGGTTTCCCCACCCGTCACGGGAAGAACCGGCGAGTCAGGTCACTGTGGCGGCAGTTGGGCGAGCTGAACGAGGCGTACGCCCTCCCGCCGGGTGACCAACCGACCACGCCCCGGCGGCAGCGGTCCCGGCCGCACCGGCCCGACGAGCGCACCCTCCTCCGGGCTGCCCGCCATCACCAGACCGGCGGTGGACAGCTCCCGCAGCCGCTGCACGATCGACTCGAACTGGGCCCGGCCCGCGCCACCGGACCGGCGCGCCAGCACCAGGTGCAATCCGACGTCCCGGGCGTGCGGCAGGTGCTCCTCCAGCGCCCGCAGCGGGTTGGCCGGCCCGGCCGCCACCAGGTCGTAGTCGTCGACAAGCACGAACAGCTCCGGCCCGGACCACCAGGATCGGTCCCGCAGTTGTTGCGGGGTGACCTCCGGCCCGGGGGCCCGCCGCTCCAGGTAACCGGCGGCCGACTCGACCAGGTCGGCGGTGTGCGCCGCGGCGGTGCCGTACCCGATCAGGTGCGGCGTCTCGATGGCGCCGAGCAGGCTGCGCCGGTAGTCGACAAGGATCACCCGGGCCTGCTCGGGGGTGAACCGGGTGATGATCGACGTGGCCAGCGCGCGCAGGAACGACGACTTGCCGCACTCCGAGTCCCCGAAGACCACGAAGTGTGGCTCGGTGGCGAAGTCGAGCAGCACCGGGCGCAGGTCCGCCTCCGCGATCCCGATCGGCAGCCGCAACCCGGTCGCCGCGGCGAGGTCCAGATCGGCGTACGGCAGCACCGGCGGGAGCAGCCGCACCCGGGGCGCCGGCGGGCCACCCCAACTGCCGGCGACCCGTTTGACCAGATCGGCGGTGTCCCCGTTGCTGGCGAGTTGGGGCAGCGCGGTGAGGAAGTGCAGGCCCTCCGCTGTCACGCCCCGACCGGCGCGCTCCGGCACGTTGGCGGCGGCACGGCGGGCCACCAGCGAGTCGGACGGGTCACCGAGGCGCAACTCCAGCCGGGAGCCGAACAGGTCCCGGATCGCCGGCCGGAAGTCCAGCCAGCGCAGCGCGGTGGCGACCACGTGCAGCCCGTACGACAGGCCCCGGGTGGCCAGGTCGGTGACCAGCGGTTCCAGGTCGTCGTACTCGCCCCGGACCGTACTCCAACCGTCGATCACCAGGAACACGTCACCGAACGGGTCAGCGCCCGGCTGGCCGCTCGTACCCGCCGCGCTCCGCCGCTGCCGGTAACCGGCCATCGACTCCACGCCCAGCTCCGCGAAGCGGCGTTCCCGATCGGCCAGCAGGGTGCTCATCTCGCCGACGGTGCGCCGGACGGCGGTCGGGTCGGCCCGACCGGTCACCCCGCCCACGTGCGGAAGGTCGCGCAGCGCGGCCAGCCCGCCGCCACCGAAGTCGAGACAGTAGACCTGCACCTCGACCGGGGTGTGGGTGAGCGCCAACGCGCAGATCAGCGTGCGTAGCGCTGTGGACTTGCCGCTCTGCGGCGCACCGACCACCGCGACGTGCCCGGCGGCCCCGTCCAGCGTCAGCCAGAGCAGGTCTCGGCGCTGCTCCAACGGCTTGTCCACGACGGCCAGTGGCACTCCGAGCGCGCCGTGCAGCTCCGGGTTGCCCACGCTGAGCCCGCGCCTCGGGTCCACCTCGACCGGGCCGAGCAGCTCGTCCACTGCCGGTGGCGGACCGAGCGGCGGGAGCCAGACCTGGTGCGCCGGCGGGCCCTGCCCGACGAGCCGGTCCACCAGCAGGTCGAGCAGTGTCTCCCGGCCCTCTTCCTCCGCCACGGCGGGCACGGCCGGGGTTGCCGGCTCGGGCACCGGCACGACGTGCGTGGTGAAGGTGAGCAGCCGGGCGCCCCCCTCGGCGGGGGCGCCGGACGGCACCGGCCGACGCCGGACGGCGCCGGAGACGTACGCGGCCTTGAACCGGGCCAGGGGGTCGGTGCCGGCGCGCAGGTAGCCGTGACCCGGCGAGCGGGGTAGCTCGTGGGCGTCGGCCACCCCGAGCACGGTGCGGGATTCCAGCGCGGAGAAGGTGCGCAACCCGATCCGGTAGGAGAGATGGGTGTCCAGCCCGCGGAGCCGCCCCTCCTCCAGTCGCTGGCTGGCGAGCAGCAGGTGCACGCCGAGCGACCGACCCAGCCGGCCGATCTGCACGAACAGGTCGATGAAGTCGGGCTTGGCGGAGAGCAGCTCGGAGAACTCGTCGCAGATCAACAGCAGCGACGGCAGCGGGGCCAGTGGGCTGCCGGCCAGCCGGGCCCGCTCGTAGTCGCGCACGCTGGCGAAGTTGCCGGCGCGGCGCAGCAGCTCCTGGCGGCGGACGAGCTCCCCGTTGATCGCATCGACCATCCGGTCGACAAGGGGCAACGCGTCGGCCAGGTTCGTGATCACTGCGGCGGTGTGCGGCAGCCGGTCGAACGAGGCGAAGGTGGCGCCGCCTTTGAAGTCGACGAGCACGAAGTTGAGCTGCTCGGAGCTGTGCGTGGCGGCGAGCCCCAGGACCAGCGTGCGGAGCAGCTCGGACTTGCCGGAGCCGGTCGCTCCGATCAGCAGACCGTGCGGGCCCATCCCGTCCTGGGCGGACTCCTTCAGGTCCAGCTCGATGGCACCGCCGTCCACGCCGACCCCGATCGGCACCCGCAGCCGCTCGCGCGCCGAGCGCGGCAACCAGCCCTGCTCAGCCGTGAAGCTTTCCGGGTCGCCGAGCCCGAGCAGCTCGGGAAGGCCCAGGTCGGCCTGGAGTGGGGCGTCCGGCCCGCGGGCCGCGCCGGCGAGCCGCAGCGGCGCCAACCGTCGGGCCACCGCCTCGGCGTCGGCGAGGTCGAGCTGGTCGGCGGTGCCCACCTCGGCGTGCCCGTCGGACGACCACGAGTGCAGCCGTCGGCCGTGCAACTCCAGCAGCAGGGCGTACCGGTCGAGCAGCCGGGGCGGCGGGGTGTCCAGGTCCAGCACGGTGACCGCGTCGATGCCGCCGTCACCGGTCAGGTCACTGGCACCGGTCAGGTCGCCGCCATCGAGGACCACCACCACGTGCGGGCCGTCGGTGGCCGGGCCGGCCGGGCTGAACCGCGACCGGCTGGCCAGCACGTCGGCGAGCAGCCGTTCCAGGTCGGCGGCGGAGCTGGTGACCAGCCGTACCGGGCCGAGCGCGTCGGTGCGGCCGGGATGGTGGGCGTGCGGGAGCCACTTCACCCACTCCCAGCAGGTCCTGCGTTCGGGCCCGGCGCAGACCGCGACGAGCAGCTCGTCGGGGGCGTGGAAGACCGCGAGTTGGGTCAGCACCGCCCGGACCAGCGCCTGCGCCGCGGGGTCGCCGGTCGGCGACCCACCGGGGGCCGGGGTGCCGCCCCGGGTCGGGCCGGCGGGCCGGACGTGCACCCGGGCGAAGCTGCGCAGCGACAGTGCCACCGGCAGGTCCGGCACCACGGAGTACGCGTCCAGAAAGCGGCGCAGCGCGCCCGCGGTCATCGGCTCCAGCTCCTCCAGCGGCCGGGTGACCGGTGGGACGAGCGGGGTGGCCAGGGTCTGTGGACCGACGGCGACCCGCACCACCGCGAAGTCCGGGTCGGCGGGGCGTCGTTCCCAGACCCGGTGACTGTCCACCGTCGACCACAGCCCGCCCGGGTCCGGGTGCCGGTAGTAGAGCCCGGCCCGCTGCTGTCCCGCGGTCCGGCGGACCCGCCGCCGCAGCGTGGCCAGGTGGCGCAGGTACTCCCTGCGGGCGGCCATCATCTCGGACTTCTTCGGCGTGCCCGAGGCACTGCCCCAGGAGGTCACAAGCATCGCCAACGAGGAGAGCCCGAACATCCCACCCACCACGTACGAGTAGGCGCCACCGCCCCGGCCGAACATCATCGCCATCGCCACGGTGCCACCGAGCATGGGCAGCAGCATGAGCATCTGCTGCCACCGCCCGCCGGCCACCACCGGGATCTCCGGGGGCGCCTCGACCGGCAGTTCGCCGGCGGGGATCTCCGGCGCCGGTCGACGCGGCGGGCGCTTGATGACCACTGTCGACACTCGGCCTCCTGACAGCGCTGGGTAACCCGAGCCGGACTCATAGTAGGTAAAGTCCTGTCGTCCGCGCAGCCTCCGATCCCCTCGATATGGAGACCAGTCGATGACTACCGGTCTGGCCCGCGTCACGATCAGCGCGCCGCGACGACGGGTGGACGTCGCCCTGCCGGAGCAGGTGCCCCTGGCCGAGCTGCTGCCCGACGTGCTCCGACACGCCGGCGTCGGGCTGGCCGACGACGGCGAGCAGCACGGCGGCTGGGTTCTGCGCCGCACCGACGGCGCGCTGCTGACGACCGCTCAGGCGCTGCTGCCACAGGGGGTCCGCGACGGTGAGGTGCTGCACCTCGTGCCGGCCCGCGCGCACTGGCCCGAGCTGGAGTACGACGACGTGGTCGAGGCGATCGCCGACGGTGCCCGCCGCCGCGGCGGCGCCTGGTCGCCCACCGCCACCCGGGCCGCCGGTCTGGCCGGTGCGGCCGTGCCGCTCACCGTCGGGCTGCTCGCCCTGCTCGTCGGCGGCCCGACGTACCGGGCTGGCTGGCTGGCGGCCGCCGTGGTGGCGCTGCTGCTCACCGTGGCCGGCACGGTGGCCTCCCGCGCCAACGGTGACGGCACCGCCGGGGCGACACTGGGTGGCTACGCGCTGCCGTACGCGTTCACCGCCGGCGCCCTCGCGGTCGGCTCCGGCGACCCGGTCGGGCCGTTCGGGCCGGTCCGCTGGGTGGGCGCACCCGAACTGCTGGCCGGCTCGGTGGCGCTGTCGCTGGTGGCACTGATCGGCCTGCTCGGGGTGGCCAGCCGACTACGGGTCTTCGTGGCCGGTGTCACGGTCGGCCTGATCGGCGTCGGTGCGGCGCTCGGTGGGCTGCTGCTGACCCCGGCCGGCACGGCGGCGGTGCTGCTCAGCGCACTGGTCTTCGCCGTCGGCGTGATCCCGCTGCTGGCCATCCGGCTGGGCAAGCTGCCCCTGCCGCCGATCACCCTGCCGACCTCGGCTCCCACCGAAGGGCCGGAGCGGGCCCGGGATCTGCCGGACCGGAGCCGCGTACACGCCGCGGTGACCCGCACCGAGGAGGTGCTCACCGGGATGTTGATCGGGCACGCCCTGCTGGCGGTGGCCGCCGCTGTCGTACTCGGGGTTGCCGGCGCGACGGCCGGTCGGGTGCTGCTGGCGGTCACCTCGGCGGTGCTGCTGCTGCGGTCGCGGCTGTTCGTGGCGTTGCGGCACCGGGTTCCGACGGTGCTGGCCGGGCTGGCCGGCTACGCCGTGCTGGGCGCGGTGCTGGTCGGCCGGGCCGACGACGTCGGGCGGTTGGTGCTGGTCCTGGGCGGTGCGGCGCTGGCCCTGGTGGCCGCAGCCAGCGGCACCGGGTACGCCAGCCGGCCGGTCTCGCCGTACCTCGGCAGGGTCGCGGACCTCACCGACACGGCCCTGGCGGTCGCCGTGGTGCCGATCGCCTGCGCGGTGCTCGACCTGTACGACCGAGCCCGAGGGCTGCTCGGTTGAGCGACCCTCGGGCCCGGTGCGTCAGCGGTCGTCAGTGGGCGGATTCGCCGCGCGCCTCGGCGTCCCTGGCCCGCTGGTAGGAGTTGTGGATCTCGGCCTCGGCCTCGGTGCGGCCGACCCAGGTCGCGCCCTCCACCGACTTGCCGGGCTCCAGGTCCTTGTACACCTCGAAGAAGTGCTGGATCTCCAGCCGGTCGAACTCGCCGAGGTGGTGGATGTCGCGCAGGTGCTCCTGGCGAGGATCCTCGTAGGGCACGCAGAGGACCTTGTCGTCCCCGCCCTTCTCGTCGGTCATCCGGAACATGCCGATGGTGCGGCAGCGGATCAGGCAGCCCGGGAAGGTCGGCTCGGGGACCAGCACCAGCGCGTCCAGCGGGTCGCCGTCCTCGCCCAGAGTGCCCTCGATGAACCCGTAGTCGGCCGGGTACTGGGTGGAGGTGAAGAGGGTGCGGTCCAGCCGGATCCGGCCGGTCTTGTGGTCCACCTCGTACTTGTTCCGGTGACCTTTGGGGATCTCAACCGTCACGTCGAAATCCATCTGCACGCTCCCTCGTCTGCCCACGCTGGCTAACGGAACCACTGGCGGCCCCTCCGGACAGGTGAATGCCCACCCGCCGACTCCGGCCGCCGCATAGTCTTCGGACCGAAGTAGTGTCACCCAAGCCGATTTTCGCTGGGGGAGGAGGGGGTCGTGGGGAGGGAAGATTCACACTACCGCCCGGACGGGGGCTCCGCGCACGGTACCGGACGATCCGGCTCCGGTGGCGCCACGGGCCGGGTCCCGGTGCCTGAGGCCCACCTGCCGCGGGCTCCGGAGCCAGGGACCCCGGCACCCGAGACACCCCCGCCACTGCCTTGGCGTCCGCCGGCCGGCTCGACCTCGACCAGCCCGAACAACGGCCGCTTCCCGGCGGTCGGCGGTGATCGGCCGACGAGCGGCCCGCCGCGCGGTAGCGCGTCGGTTCCGGTGAGCCCGGCCCCGCCCGGCCCGACCTCGGGCGGCCCGCCGCGCGGTAGCGCGTCGGTCCCGGTGAGCCCGGTGGGAACAGGGTCGGGGTGGGAGAGAGGGGTGGTGTAGAGGGGGGGA
>NZ_JBEXHQ010000017.1:0-127918 GCF_040607915.1 Micromonospora sp. NPDC005215
ATGGTGGTGTCGGGGTGGGTGGCACGCCAGGTGTTCAGGGCGTCGGCGTGGAGTTGTTCGCCGCCGAGGATGAGGGTGCCGGTGGGTGAGACCCGTTCGGGGAGGGTGTCGAGCATCGGTAGGTGTGACGGGGTGACCTTCATGAAGGTCGGGCGTTGCCCGTGGGCGGCGTGTTCTTCGAGGCTGGCCAGGTGCACTCGTCCGCCGCTGATCAGGGGGGTCCACAGTGCGGTGCCGGTCAGGTCGAACGCGATCGGTGAGTGCAGGAGGCTGCTACCGGCGGCGTCGGGGTAGGCGGTGCGGGCTCGACGCAGGTAGGTGCCCAACGCCCGGTGTTCGATGATCGCGCCCTTGGGCGCCCCGGTCGAGCCGGAGGTGTAGATCAGGTACACGGGATGCTGCGGGTTCAGGGGTGCGCGGCGGTCGGCGTCGCCGATGTTGTGCGCGGGCTGATCGTTGGCGGGGAACTCGTCGAGGGTGCTCAGGTGCAGCACGGGTGCGGCGTCGGTGAGCATGTGCTGAACCCGGTCGGCGGGATGGTCCGGGTCGATGGGCAGATACGCGGCCCCGGCCTTCACGGCGGCGAGCATGGCGGTGATCAGGTCGATACCCCGAGGCATGCTCACCGCGACAGTGCTCTCCGGACCTGCGCCACGGGCGATCAGGACCCGGGCGAGTCGGTTCGCCGCCGCGTTCAACTGCGCGTACGTGACCTGTTTGGTGTCCTCGACCAGAGCGACAGCTCCGGGAGTGGCAGCGGCCTGCGCCTCGAACATCCCCGGCAGACACCCCGACGACTGCTCACCCCGAGCACCAGTCGACCAGTCCAGAACCCGCTCACGCTCGGCGACGGACAACACGTCCACCCGACTCAACAACCGACCCGGATCAACCGCCACCACACCCAACACCCGCACGAACGTCTCCTGCACGGCGGTGGCGAACTGCTCGTCGCACACGTCCGGCCGGTAGTCGAGCCGCAGGTCCAGCACGCCGTCTCGGGTGTGCGCGACCAGGTTCAGCGTGAAGTCGGTGCTGTCCACGGCCCGCACCTCGGCGACCGTGAGGCCGGTGGCGCCGAGCATCGAGGTCATCTGCTCGCTGTCGAACGGATAGTTCTCGAAGACCATGGCCGTGTCGAACAGGCGCGGGACGCCGACCCAGCTCTGGATGTCGGCCAGGCCCGTCCACTGGTGCGCGAGCAGCCCGCTCCGCGTCCGCTGCACCCGGTGCATGAGCGCGGCGATGCTCTCCCCGGGGTCGAGTTCGACGCGGACCGGCTGCGTGTTGATGAACAGGCCCACCATGTTCTCGACGCCGCTCAGCTCCGGCGGTCGGCCCGCGACGGTCACGCCGAACGTGACGTCCGTCGTGTTGGTGTGGTGCGCGAGCGTCAGGGCCCAGGCCACCTGGACGACGGTGTTCAGGGTCAGGCCGAGCGTCCGAGCTTGGTCGGTCAACGCAGCGGTGGTTGCGGCGCTCAGGGTGAACGGAAGCCGCCGTGGCGGTTCGGTCAGTGCGGGCGGAGTGGCCGCGAACACCGTCGGTGTCCGGAGCCCGGCCAGGTGATCCGTCCAGGCCCGGCGGGCTTCCTCCCGGTTCTGCGTGCGCAGCCACCGCAGGTGGTCGCGGTAGGGGCGGACCCGGGGCAGCGCGGTCGGGTCACCACCCGCGGCGTACAACGCCAGCAACTCGCGGAAGAGGATCGGCAACGACCAACCGTCGAGCAGGATGTGATGGTTTGTCATGATCAGCCGGTGGCGGTCCGCACCGAGGCGGAGCACCGTGAACCGCAGCAGCGGCGGCCTGTCCAGCTCGAAGCCGCGCCACCGGTCATCGTCGGCGATTGCCTCCGCACGTGCCTCGCGGTCGTCGAACGGTACGCCGGTCAGGTCCGCGTACCGCCACGGCACATCGACCCGGCCAGGAACGAGCTGTACCCACTCACCGGTGCGCCGCCGCCGGAACGCGGCACGCAGGTTGTCGTGCCGGTCCACCAGCGCCCGCGCCGCGGCGTGCAGTCGGTCCGGCTCACACGGGCCCGAAAGGTCGAACGCCAGCTGACCGACGTAGATGTCGAGCGCCTTGTCGTCGTATTCCCGCAGGAAGAGGAATCCCTCCTGCAGAGGCGACAGCGGCAGCACGTCGGACAGCCCTGCCGCCGCTGCCTCAAACTCGTCGACCTCGTCCTGGTGGAGGTCGCTCAGGGTGAGGTCTGCCGGGATGAGCGCGGTGGCGCCGGGCTGTCGGGCGTACGCGACCAGCCCCCGGAGGCAGCGCAGCCAGTCCTCGGCCAACTCCCGCGTCTCGGCCTCCCCGAGCAGACGCGTGGCGTAGGTCCACACCGCGTGCAGTCGAGGGCCGTCGGCCGTCTCGTGGGCGGCCGCGTCGAGCGTCAGCGCATGCGCCAGTGGCAGCTCCGGCGGCGCCTCGGCGACATCACCGTCCACCACTGTCCAGTCGCCGGAGCCGGTGACGATCCGGCCCAGGTAGTTGAACGCGTACCCGGGGGCGTGTTCGCGGAGCAGACCGCCGAGACGGAGCAGGCCGAACGTGAGCCCCTCGGACGGAACGGTGCGAAGGTGCTGCTTCACGTTCCTCAACGCCCGGCCAGCGGCCGGCCCACCACGGAACAGGTCCGCCCAGTCGTCGACCTTCGGTGCCAGCCGTACCGGATGCATGCTGGTGAACCAGCCGACGGTACGGGTCAGGTCGAGCCCGCTCCCGCCGAGGACGTGATCGTGCCTTCCGTGGCTCTCGACGTCGACGAGCACGGCCCCGGCATCGCCTCGTCGAGACTGCACCGCGGCCGCAAAAGCGGTCAGCAGCAGGTCGTTGACGGTCGCCCGATAGACAGTGGGAACCCACGTCAGCAGCGCCTGGGTGGTCTCCGGCTCCAGGTCGACGTTGACCCGCGCACCGGTCGCCCAGGTGTCCACTGTTGGATCCAGGGTCGGACCCTCGTCTCCGGTGCCGTCGCCGGTCACCCGCTGCCATGCCGACACGTCGTCCAGCGCGGCCGGGGTCGTCGCGTGCTGGGCCAGTGCGCCGCTCCAGTAGCGCCACGACGTGCTGGCCGACGGCAGCGCAACCTGCGGGTCCCGGTACGCGGTGGCCAGGTCGGCGACGATGATCCCCCACGAGACGGTGTCCACGCTGAGGTGATTCGCGACGAGGACGAGCCGGCCCGGAAGTCGGGGCCCACGATCGAGCCACGCGAGGCGCAGCATGTGACCGCGGGCCGGGTCGAGCAGGTCGCGGGCCTCAGCGGCGTGCCTACCGCACGCCGTCTGGACCTGGGCGTCGTCGAGGCCGGTGGCGTCCACCCGGACCATCACGTCGGTGGCCGCCACGACACCGGGCTCGGGGATGTGCAACACGTCGCCGGTGACCGTCAGCCGCAGGGCGTCGTGCCGGTCCAGGACCCGTTGGACCGCTTCGGTCAGGAGGTCGCCGTCCACACCCGCCGGAACCTGGAGCACCACCGACTGGTGGAAGCCCTGCACGGGGCCGCCGCGGCGCAGCAGGTCCGCCATCAGTGGCGTCGGCACCGCCGTGCCGGTCGCGGTGTCCGCTGCGGCCGGAGCCACCCAGGACGCGGTCGCGGCGACGTCGGCCAGGTCCGCGACGGCCGGATGCTCGAAGACGTCACGCACGGAGATGACGAGCCCGGCGACTCGTGCCCGGCTGACCAGTCGCATCGACAGGATGCTGTCGCCACCGAGGTCGAAGAAGCCGTCGTCGATGCTGACCTGCTCGATGCCGAGAACGTCGGCGTACAGGTCGCAGAGAGTCTTCTCCTGCGGGGTACGGGGAGAGCGTCCGGTGCTGTGGTACTCCGGTGCGGGCAGTGCGCGGCGGTCGAGCTTGCCGTTGGTGGTGGTGGGTAGGTGCTCGAGCTGGACGAACGCCGAGGGCAGCATGTAGGCGGGCAGCGTGGTGGCCAGGTGCCGGCGCAGTTCGTCGGTGTCGACGGTGGCGCCGGGTTGGACCGTCAGGTAGGCCACCAGGCGCGGGTTCCCGGGCTGGTCCTCGCGGAGGATGACGCAGTTGGCGCTGATGCTGGGGTGTTGGGCGAGGGTGTTTTCGATTTCGCCGAGTTCGATGCGGTGGCCGCGGAGTTTGATTTGGTGGTCGGTGCGGCCGTGGTATTCGAGGTGTCCGTGGTGGTTCCAGCGGGCGAGGTCGCCGGTGCGGTACATGCGTTGGCCGGGTTGGCCGTGGGGGTTGGCGACGAATCGTTGGGCGGTGAGGTCGGTGCGGTGGTGGTAGCCGCGGGCGAGTTGGGTTCCGCTGATGTAGAGCTCGCCGGTGACGCCGGGTGGGACGGGCCGCAGGGTGGGGTCGAGGACGTGCAGGTGGGTGTTCCAGACGGGTTGCCCGATGGGGGTGGTGGGGTCGTCGGTGGTGCTGTGGTGGGTGACGTCGACGGCGGCTTCGGTGGGTCCGTAAAGGTTGTGCAGGGTGGTGTGCGGCAGCGCGCGGTGGGTGTGGTGGGCGAGGTGCGTGGGCAGGGCTTCGCCGCTGGCGAACAGGTGACGCAACCGCGGATGCATGGTGTCGGTGGTGGTGGTGTCGTCGAGGAAGGTTTGCAGCATCGAGGGCACGAAATGCGCCACGGTGATGTGCTGCGCCTCGATGGTGTGGTGCAGGTAGGTGGGATCGCGGTGCGCGTCGGGGTCAGCCAGGACGCAGGCCGCGCCGGTGATCAGCGGCCAGAAGAACTCCCACACCGAAACGTCGAACGTCGCCGGGGTTTTCTGCAACACCCGGTCGGTGGTGTCGAGGCGGTAGGTGTGTTGCATCCAGTGCAGCCGGTTGGTGATGGCCTCATGGGTGACGACAACACCCTTGGGCCGGCCGGTCGACCCGGAGGTGTAGATCATGTAAGCCGGATGCTGCGGCGTCAGTTGTCTGTCGGGACGGTGCCCGGCTTGGCCACGGTGTTGCTCGGGTGCGGCGGACACCACCGGGACCCCGGTGTCCAGACTCCGCTCGGTGACCAGCGCCGCCGGGAGGGCATCAGCGAGGGTGGCGTGGATGCGCTCGTCGGGGTGATCCGGGTCGATGGGCAGGTAAGCGGCACCGGTCTTGAGCACGGCGACGAGAGCGACGAGCAGGTGGGTGCTACGGGGCAGGGCGACGGCGACGAACCGCTCAGGTCCGGCACCGTGGGTGATGAGGGTGTGCGCGAGCCGGTTCGCCTCGGTGTCCAACTCGGCGTAGGTCAGGCTGCGGTGCCTGTCGACCGCCGCCACCTGCTCAGGGGTCCGGGTGGCCTGCGCCTCGATCAGCCGCGGCAGCACATCAGCCGGCACCGGGTGAGCGGTGTCGTTCCACCGGTGCAACAACTCCCGCTCAACCGGGTCGAGGACGTCAAGATCGGTGATCGACCGCTCAGGGTTGGCCGTGACGGTCTGCAGGATCCGGGTGAGCCGACGGCCCAACGCGGTGATCGTTTCGGGGTCGAACAGGTCGGTGCGGTACTCGATTGTGGTGTCGAGGCCGTGCGGGGTTTCGGTGAGGTCGATGGTGAGGTCGACCTTCACCGCACCGGTGTGGGTGGGGTGGATACCCACGTCGAGACCCGGCATCGTCGCGGCGGTGTCGAGCGCACCCTGCTGCGTGGTGTTGAGAGTCAGCAACACCTGGAAGAGGGGGTGGTGGGCGAGGCTGCGGGTCGGGTTGAGGTGCTCGACGAGACGTTCGAAGGGCAGATCCTGGTGCGCGTAGGCACTGAGGTTCGTGTCCCGGACGCGGTGCAGAAGGTCAGCGAAGCTCGGGTTGCCGTCGGTGTTGGTGCGCAGCACGAGGGTGTTGACGAAGAACCCGATGAGAGAGGTGAGGGCGTCGTCGGTGCGTCCGGCGATCGGGGTGCCGATGGGAATGTCGGTGCCCGCACCGAGGCGAGTGAGCAGCGCCGCGAGGGCGGCCTGGACGACCATGAACGGGGTGACGTTGTGGCCGCGGGCCACAGCAGTGATGGCCTGGTGCAGGTCGGTGGGGATGGTGAAGGTGACCCGGTCGCCGGCACCACCGGCCGTCGCGGGCCGGGGCCGGTCGGTGGGCAGGGCCAGGTACTCGGGCAGACCCGCGAGAGTCGCGCTCCAGTAGCCGAGCTGCTGCTCGTCAGTGTCGGCTAGCAGATCCTGCTGCCACAGGGTGTAGTCCGCGTACTGAACGGGCAGCGGCGCCCAGTCGGGTTCCTGCCGGTCGATGCGGGCGGTGTAAGCGGCGGCCAGATCGGTGGCCAGCGGCTGCATGGACCAGGCATCACCAGCGATGTGATGCAACAGGATCAGCAGGATGTGATCATCCTCAGCCACCCGCAGCAGAGTGGTCCGCAGCGGCAACTCGGTGGCGAGGTCGAACGGCCGCGCGGCCAGATCGGCCAACGTGCGGTCCACCTGCGGCCCAGGACAATCAATCACCTGCGGCCCGACATCGGCATCACCCGCCGGCAACACCACCTGTCGGGCGCCGGAATCGTCCTCGACAATGATCGTGCGCAACGCCTCGTGACGAGCACACACATCACGCAGAGCCTCGCTCAACGCGGCGATATCCAACGAACCCCGCAGACGCAGCGCGCCCGGAATGTTGTACATCGCGTTCGGCCCCTGCAACTGATGCAGGAACCACAAACGCTGCTGCGCCGCAGACAACGGCACACGCTCCGGACGCGGAACCACCGGAGTCACCGGCGGACGTGCTCGCACGGCGGTGTCCAGGACCGCCGCGAGCGCCGCGACCGTAGGAGTTTCGAACACCTGCCGGATCGGCAACTCCACCTCAAGAGTCGCGCGGATCCGACTCACCAACCGGGTGGCCAACAGCGAGTGCCCACCCAAATCGAAGAACCCGTCATCGATACCGACGTGCCGCACCCCCAACACGTCAGCGAACAGGTCACACAACACCTGCTCCTGCGGCGAGCGCGGCACCCGACCCACCACAGTGCCGTACACCGGCACCGGCAGAGCCCGCCGATCCAACTTGCCGTTCGGATTCAGCGGCAGCCGTTCCAACTGCACGAACGCCGACGGGATCATGTAGGCGGGCAGCGTGGTGGCCAGATATCGGCGCAACTCCTCGACGTCGAACACCGCATCGGGCCGAATCGTCAGGTACGCCACCAGACGCTGATCACCCGGCTGATCCTCGCGCAGCAGCAGGGCGCACTGGGCAACCACCGGATGTGAGGTGATCGCCGCGTCGATCTCGCTCAGCTCGATGCGATGGCCCCGCAGCTTCACCTGATCGTCGGTGCGACCCAGGTACTGCAACTGCCCGTCGGGGTTCCACTGGCCCAGGTCACCCGTGCGGTACATCCGGCTCCCCGGGGAGCCATACGGATCGGCCACGAACCGCTCGGCGGTCAGATCCGTCCGCCGGTGGTAGCCGCGGGCCAACTGCACTCCGGCGATGTACAACTCTCCGGGCACCCCGGGCGGCACGAGGCGCAGCGCCCGGTCGAGCACGTACACGAGGGTGTCCGCGATCGGTCGACCGATCGACGGATCGTCCGCCGCGCGCTCGTCGATCGGGGCGGCCGTCGACCAGATCGTCGTCTCGGTGGGTCCGTAGATGTTTGTCACCGAGCGGCAGGCGCCGAGCAGCGCACGCGCCAGGGTGGGGGTGAGCGCCTCCCCGCCGATGAGGACGTTCAGGTCCCCGAGTCCGGTGGTGGTCGTCGAGACCAGGTTCCGCCACAGGCTGGGAGTCGCGTACATCCAGCTCGCGCCGGTTCGTTTGATCAGATCTCGCACCGCGGCCGGGTCCTGGGCGGTGTCGCTGGCGGCGAGCACGAGCGTCGCGCCGCGCAGCAGTGGCACGAGGATGTCCACGAGGGCGGGGTCGAACCCGATGGTGGTGACGGAGAGCAGGACGTCGCCCGCTTCGGGCGTGCACCACTCCTCCATCGCGCGCAGCGACAGCAGCAGGTTGTCCCGTGAGACCACCACACCCTTGGGGCGGCCGGTCGATCCGGACGTGTACATCGTGTAGGCCGCGTGTTGGCCCAGCACGGGACTGGCCGTCTCGCCCGGTGCGAGGTCGGCGCCAGGCAGCTCCGTGAGGGCCACGAGGACGTCGGGCGAGTCCAGCACCAGCGGTGTCGCGTCGCTGTCCGGAAGCCGGGAGGCGGACGCCTGGTCGGTAAGTACGAGCGACGGACCGGACTGTTGCAGCATGTAACTGGTGCGCGCGGTGGGATGAGCCAGGTCGAGCGGGACGAACGCGCCGCCGGCCTTGAGCACCGAAAGGATCCCCACGACCAGGTCCGGGGTACGCGGCAGGGCGAGCGCGACGTATCGCTCCGGTGCCACCCCATGCGCCATGAGCAGCCGGGCCAGCCGGTTGGACCGTTCGTCCAGTTCCCGGTACGACAGCGTGGTGACGCCATCGGACACCGCTGGCGTGTCCGGGCACTGCCGGGCCCGTTCCACAAGCCGCTCGACAAGCGACGCCATGGGTGGCTCCCGGCCGGAGTCGTTCCACTCGACGAGCAGCCGCCGCCGTTCACCGGTGCCGAACAGATCGACCTCGCTGACGGGACGGTTCGGGTCGGCGGTCACCCCGTCCAGGAACCGCAGGAACCGGTCCCGCTGGGTGACGACGTCGTCCTCGCCGTACCGGCTGGGATTGGCCTCGACGCCCAGCCGGACGCCGGAGCGCGGCGTGCCGTACAGGTTGAAGACGAAGTCCCGGACCCGGCCGGAGGTCAGCTGCCGGGTCGTCGCCCGGATACCGGCGAACGACAGGATCGTGTCGTGTGCGATGACGTCGATCATCGGGCCGACGAAGGTGTCCTCGCTCCCCGACAGGCCCATCTCCCGGTGCAGGTCCTCGCCGCGGTACCGCTGGTGCCGCAACGTGTCCCGGAGGTTGGCCGCAGTACGGGCGGTGAGCGAGGCGAACGTCTCGTGGCCATCGACCGCTATCCGTAGCGGCAGCTCGTTGGCGAGCATGCCGGGAGTGGTAAGCGCCGTACGCCCGATTCGCGCTGCCACCGGTAGCCCGAGGGTCACCTCGGCAAGCGACGTCATCCGGTGCAGGTATCCCGCCGCCGCGGCCACCGCGACGACCGACCAGGGCAGGCTGAGCCTCTGCGCGACGGAGACCAGCGCCGCAGTCCGCGCATCGCCCAGCGGGGCGCTGCGTCGCAGCGGCGCCGACGGCATCGCCTCCGCCGCCCGCCCGGACAGCCGGGTCGACTCCGGGGGCTCCGCGAACGTCCGCAACCAGTGGTCACGGTCCTCGGCGTACCGGGCGGAGGCCCGGTACGTCGTGTCGTCGTCCACCAGGTCGGCCAGCGTGCCGAACGTCCGGGGCGGACACTCCCGCCCCTCGGTCAGAGCCGTATACACCTCGGCCAGCCGACGCAGGTAGAGCGACAGCCCGTAGCCGTCCAGCATCGCGTGGTGATAGCGCAGGTAGTAGCTCTGCACGTCCGGCCCGATGTGGAAGAGCGCGTGGGTGATGGTTCCCGGCGCGCCGAGATCCACCGGCGCGGTCAGGTCCTGCCGCATCCACGCCTCGGCCGCCGCGCGGGGATCGGGCCGGCCGCTGACGTCGACGAGCCGCACCTCGTGCTCGTCGTCGTGCCCCAGGATCTGGTACGGACCCGTGTCGTCGACAGCGAAACGGACGCGCAGCGCCTCGGTCTCGTCGATCACCAGACGGGTGGCCGCGACGAACGTCTGTGGATCCACCGCGCCCTCGATGTCGAGCCGTACCCCGACGGTGTGCCGGTTGCTCCCGGGGTCCAGCTGCTGTGCGAGCCATACCCCCAGTTGTGCAGCGGACAGTGCGCGCCGACCGGCGCCCCCGTGAGTCACCTGAATCCTCGCAATCGTGCGGCCGTCACCGTGCGGGTGGACATGCGAAAAGGTGCGTGCCGCCGGGCGGCACGCAGATCACGTTCCGTCGGTCAGCCGGCCAGCGAGCCCGTCCCGGTGCTGAGCCGTTGGGACACCAGCGCGCCCAGGGAGGCCACCGTCGGGTTGTCCCACAGGTCGCTCGCCTCCAGGACCACACCGAAGTGGTCCTCGACCTCGACGCTGACGCTCATCGCCCCGATCGAGTCGAGACCGTACTCGGCGAAGGGTGTCGAGGGGTTGATCTGCTCCGGACGCATGCGCAGCGGTGCGGCGAGCCGCTCCCGGAGCCACTCGATGACGGCGGCGGTATCGGGTAGGGCGGTATCGGATGACAATTCTTCCTCCTGGGTGACGATCGGCTCCGGTGGTGAGGCGGTACACCTGCTCAGGCGGGCCACCCCGCGCCCACGCGGTTGGCGAAGATCGGTGACAACTCGCCGTCGAGAAAGTGTTGCCGCACTGCGGAGCGCTGGATCTTTCCGCTGGTGGTGCGGGAGACGCCGCCCGGACGAAGCAGCGCCACGTGCGCCACCGACAGCCCGAACTCACGGGCCACGGTCTGCCGGATGTGGACTGCCAGCGAGCTGAGGCGCTCGCCGTCGAGCCGCCCCCGCACCTCGTGCGCGACCACCAACTCGTCCTCGGCGTCGGCCCCGTTCGTTGCCGGAACCAGGAACGCGGCACCGACCGACCCGCTCAGCTCGCTGTGCTCGGCGCGGAGCGTCTGTTCCAGGTCCTGCGGGTAGAGGTTCCGGCCCTTGATGACCAGGACGTCCTTGATCCGCCCGGTGACGTACAGCTCGCCGTCGAGCAGGAAGCCGAGGTCGCCGGTGCGCAGGTAGCGCCGCGTCGTGCCGTCGAGCGCCGCGCCGAAGGCCCGTGCGGTGGCCGTCTCGTTGTTCCAGTACCCCTGGGCGACAGTGTCGCCGCTGAGCCACAGCTCGCCGATCCTGCCCTCGGGCAGCACGGTGTGGGTGGTCGGATCCACGATGCGGACGTCGATGTCGAGCGGCGCGCCGCAGCTCACCAGTTCCCGGACCGCGTCGCCCCCGGCCGGCGCGAACTCGTGCCGCTCGAGTGCGGCCGCGTCCGCGTGCACGGTTCGTACCGGCCGGTGTGGGGTGCCGGACACCAGCAGGGTCGCCTCGGCCATGCCGAAGCACGGCACGATGGTGTGCGGGGACAGCCCGACGCCCGCGAAGCGGGAGTTGAACGCACGAAGGGTGGCGGCCCGTACCGGTTCGGAACCGTTGATCGCGTACTGCCAGCAGGACAGGTCCACGCCGTCGAGCTGGTCGTCTTTGATCCGTCGGACGCAGAGGTCGTACGCGAAGTCGGGGGCGGCCGTGGCACCCACGTCGTATCGGCTGATGGTGCGCAGCCACAGCTGTGGTCGGCGGAGGAAACCCGCGGGTGGCAGCAGGACGACCGACCGTCCGGTGAGGATGCCGGTCAGCATGAGGCCGACCAGCCCCATGTCGTGGAAGAGCGGGATCCAACCCGCGTACCGCCGGCCCTCGTGCACCGGGAACGTCCGCGCGATGGTGTCCACGTTGCACAGCAGGTTTCCGTGGCTGATCCGCACGCCCTTCGGGTCGGCGGTCGATCCGGAGGTGTACTGCAACATGGCCGGCGTCCGGTGCGTCGCCACTGGCCAGGCGTCGTCGAGGTCCGGCTGAGGATCGGCGGCGGCACCCGTTTCCAGCACCGTCAGCTCGGTCAGGTCCTCGGCGTCCAGCCACTGCTCGACCTGCTCTCGACTCTCCGCATCGGTCAGCACCACCCGCGCGCCGGCGTTGCGGGCCACCCCCGCGAGTCTCAGACGCTCGTGCCGGTATCGGCCCGGCACTGGTGCGGGCACGGCGATCACACCGGCGTAGAGGCACGCGAAGAACGCCACCGGAAAGGCCAGGCCCGAGGGGTACAGCAGCAGTGCGCGGTCACCGGGCGCGAGGTGCTCCTGGATCCGGGCGGCGAGCTGGCGCGCGGCCGCGTCCAGCTCGGCGTAGGACAGCCGGGGATGCCGCACGTCGACGTCGTTACCCGGGTCGTCGACGTAGACGACCGAGTCCCGGTCCGGGGTGGTCCGCGCCAGTTCGGCCAGGACCGACGTCATGTTCGCGGCGTCCTTCACATTGCGCACGGCACTCCCCATCTCAGCGGACGAACCGACGTCCGAACGACTGCGGAACCAGCCGCCGGTCCGAAAGGGTGCCCTCGTCCTGCTGTTGCTCCGCCGTTTACCGCATTGACGCAAATTTGCCTTCGGTGCGCGCCGAAAGCCAACGTATCAGCAGCTTCGGCGGACCGTCAATGCGGATATAACCGCAGGTCAGAGGCGCAATACGCAGGTGATATTGGGTTTATATACCGATGCTCTAAGATTGTTTCCGTTGCTCGCCGCAATCTGTCGTGGCGAATGGGCCGACCGCTCTTTCTTGTTCTCCGAACTGATCCGTCTGGAGCAGTCATGTCACCACAAGCCATCGCCTATGCCGAGCTTTTCGTCGCTGATCAGGCCGAGGCTGTCGACTATCTTTCCTCCTGCTTGGGGCTCGTGCCCGTCGCGGTCGCGGGTCCGGAGACCGGCACGCCCGACCGGCGATCCACGATGCTGCGCAACGGCGCCGTCACCATGCTCGTCACGGTCGGGCTGGATCCGGACGGCCCCGTCGCCGCCTACGTCGAGCGGCACGGCGACTCCATCGCCGATCTGGCGCTGGCCAGCGACGACGTGCAGTCCGACTTCGAGCGGGCGACCCGGGCCGGGGCCGCCGCCCTGGTGCCACCACGTCCGTCGAGCACGACCGACGACCCGGCCGCGTACGCGGTCGTCTCCGGCTTCGGCGAGCTGCGGCACACGCTCGTGGCCGCCACCGACCCGGCCGGCATCATGCCCCCGGACCGGCGGTGGTCGCCGCTGCCGGACGCCGAACTCGTACCCCGCGACCTGCTCGCCCTCGACCACGTCGCGGTGTGCCTGCCGGCCGGTAGCCTGCGCAAGACGGTGGCGTTCTACGACGCGGCGTTCGGTACGCCGTACTACTCCTCCGAGTTCATCCAGGTCGGCGATCAGGCGATGGATTCGATAGTGGTGCGCAACGAGACCGGCGGCATCACGCTGACCCTGATCGAGCCCGATCCCACCCGGCGTCCCGGCCAGATCGACCAGTTCCTGACGGCGCACGGGGGCGCCGGCGTGCAGCACCTGGCGTTCCTGGTCGAGGACATCGTCACCAGGGTCGGCGCGTTGCAGTCCCGGGGCGTCGACTTCCTCAGCACCCCGGAGACGTACTACGACATGCTCGAACACCGCGTGGGTGCGATGGGGGACCGGATCAACGACCTGCGCAGGACCAACGTTCTGGTCGACCGGGACTCCTGGGGATACCTGCTCCAGCTGTTCACCCGGGCCCCACACCGCGGTCGCACCCTGTTCTACGAGCTGATCCAGCGCGACGGCGCCCGGGGATTCGGCAGCGCGAACATCAAGGCGCTCTACGAGGCCGTGGAACGCAGTCAGCAGGCCGCCGCGCGATGACCGACGGCGGCGGTGGTGAGGCCGGACCGCTGTCGCTCGCCGACTACGCGGACCGGGCGCGGCGCACTCTGCCGGCGGACGTCTGGGACTTCATCGCGGGCGGCGCGGGTGACGAGCGTACGGTCGCGGCCAACCGCGCCGTGTTCGACACGGTTCGGCTGCGCACCCGCGTACTGGCCGGTGTCGAGGAACCCGACCTCACGGTCCGGGTCCTCGGCGATACGTGGAACGCGCCGATCGGCGTCGCGCCGCTCGCCTACCACGAACTGGCTCATCCCGAGGGTGAGACGGGCGTGGCCAAGGCGGCGGGTGAGCTGGGACTTCCGGTCGTGGTGAGCACGTTCGCCAGCCAGACGCTGGAGCGAATCGCGGCGGAGGCGTCCGCACCGCTGATGTTGCAGCTCTACGTCTTCCGGGACTGGCCGGTCACCGAGGCGTTGGCCCGCCGGGCGGCGGCCGCGGGTTACCGCGCCCTGGTGCTCACCGTCGACACGCCACGGCTCGGCCGGAGACTGCGGGACCTGCGCAACGCGTTCCGGGTGCCGTCGCACATCCGCCCGGTGAACCTCGACGCCCAGGCGAACGGCGGCACGCACCATCCCGCCGAGCACAGCCGACAGGCGTTCGACAAGCGGCTGGACTGGTCGGTGGTCGACCGGCTGCGCGCCGTCTCCGGCCTGCCGGTGCTGGTCAAGGGTCTGCTGACGGCCGAGGACGCGGCAGCGGCGGTAGCGGCCGGCGCTGACGGTGTGCTGGTCTCCAACCACGGCGGGCGGCAGCTCGACGGTGTGCCCTCGACGCTGGAGGTGCTTCCGGAGGTGGCCGCCGCTGTGGACGGCCGGTGCCCGGTCTTCCTCGACGGCGGCGTTCGCCGCGGCGCGGATGTCTTCGCCGCGCTCGCCCTCGGCGCCACGGCGGTCTTCGTGGGCCGGCCGGCGATGTACGGGCTCGCGGTCTCGGGTGCCGCCGGCGTCCGGTGCGTCCTGTCGCTGCTCGTCGAGGAACTGGCCGAGACGATGCTGCTCACCGGTCGGGCGGCGGTGGACCGGATCGACGCCACGGCGGTCAGCACCGGCCGGGCCGTCGGTTTCGGATGGGACGACCACCGGGCGGCGCGATCGAAGGAGACGACATGACGTCGGGCCCGCACGTGCTGCCGACCGGATCGCTGCACGCCAGCGTCGTCGATCCGCTGCTGGACACTATGACGTTCCTCAACGAGATCACCTCGCGATACCCGGCGGCTGTCTCGTTCGGCCCGGGCCGGCCGTACGACGAGCACTTCGACGTCGCGGGCGCTGCTGGTGGGTCGTCTACTTCGGGTCCTTTGCCAAGTCCGCGTTCCCTGGTGCCCGGGTCGGGTACGTGGTGGCGGACCAACGGGTGTGCGGTGCCGGGCGCGACGGTCTCCTCGCCGACGAGCTGTCCCGCTGATCCACCCACGGCCGTGCCCCGGGCCTGCCCGGCTCAGTCCTCGTCGCCGACCAACCCCGCCTCGTAGGCGAGGATCGCCGCCTGCACGCGGTTCTTGGCGTTCAGGCGGAGCAGGATCGTGCTGACGTAGGTCTTGACAGTGCCTTCGGCGAGCCGGATCCGTTCGGCGATCTCGCTGTTGGACAACCCCTTGACGAGCAGGGTGAGGACCTGGGCCTCGCGCTGGGTGAGGTTGCTGATCCGTTCGCGGGCGGCGATCCCGCGGGCCATCCGCCCGCCCGCGACCTCGCTGATCAGCCGTTCCACGACCTTCGGGGCGAGGTGCGTCTGACCCTTGGCCAGCGCGCGGACGCCGGCGATGAGGTCACGAGGGTCGGCGGCCTTGAGGAGGAAGCCCGCGACACCCTCGTCCAACGCCCGGGCGACGAGGTCGTCCTCGGAGAACGTGGTCAGCAGGCCCACAGTCGTCTCCGGCACTTCGTCACGCAGCAGGGCAGCCGCGGCCAGCCCGTCGAGATAGGGCATCCGGATGTCCAGCAGGGCCACCGTGGGCCGGTGGAGACGGGCCAGCTCAACGGCGTCCTGCCCGTTCTGCGCCTCGGCCACGACCTCGATGTCGTCCTGCGTGGACAGGATCGCTTTGACGCCGGACCGGACCATCAACTCGTCGTCGGCCAGCAGGACGGTGATCACAGGGGCTCCTCGCTCGTCTCCCGAGGATCCACCACCGGAGTCACGACCGGGTGAGCCTGTCTTTGGTCACCAGAATGTCGCCCGTGTAGCAGAGCCGGAACATGTCACTGGAGATGACTAGGGGATTGCGGTTGGTCAGATAATACTCACAATTCGCGCCGGCCGGCGCCGGCGGCTCGATCAGCACCGGAGGGGCGCTGCTGATGCTGCGCCGGGGGAGCGATCCGGCGAACTCGTCGCGGTGCTGCCCCACCTGTAGTCGGTCGAAGCCCGCCGGGTCGAGCGCGGTGTTGACGACAGTGAGCAGGTGATAGCCGAGCAGGACGACCCCGAGCGCACCGAACGCGGCGGCGGGCAGCCCGGCGGCGGCCATCAGCCTCCGCCGCATGCGCCGCTCCGCCTGGGGCAGCCCGGGCAGGGGTCCGGCCGTCGGGACCGCCTGGTCCGGAAGCATCCGGTCGTCGGTCGGCTCGGGTGCGATCCGGCGGGCCGGGGCGGGCCGCGCTCCGATCGGCAGCCGGGCGCTGATCTCGAAGACGCCGTCGCGGGGCCCGGAGCTGACCGTACCGCCGGCCAGGCGGAGCCGCTCGTGCAGGCCGAGCAGACCCTGGCCGGAATGCGGACCGGCGACCCGCGCCGAGGTCGCCGGGAGTGGATTGGTGACCGTCACCGTCACCTCGCCGGCCGTGCGGTCCAGCCGGACGGACACCGGGAGCCCGGCCGCGTGGCGGGTGGCGTTCGTGACCGCCTCCTGCACCACGCGGTGCAGCGCGTGCGCAGCCATCGGTGTAAGGCCGGAGCCTCGCGGGTCGCTCGCGATGGGGGTGGTGGCACCGCCGACCGGGCCCGTGGTCTCGCCGGTCTCCCTGAGCGAGATCGGAACTCCGAGGTCACGTGCTCGGGCAACGAGGTCGGCGACGGTGGGGACCGCGGCGTCGATGGTCACCCCGTCCCCCTCGCGGAGCATGGTGGTGATCTCCTGCAGGTGCTCGGTGGCGGCCACGGCCGTGGCCCGCAGCTCGCCGGCGGCTCGGCGTTGTCGCTCGTCCAGGCCGTCGTCGAGTTCGAACGCCCCGGCCCGCAGCGCGATGAGACTCAGCTCGTGGCCGAGCGAGTCGTGCATTTCCCCGGCGATCCGGGTCCGCTCGCGGGTACGCGCCTCGGCCGTCCGGATCCGCTGCTCACGGTGCAACTGGTGGGCGCGTTCCCAACCGGCGTACGCGAGGTCGGCCCGCAACCGCCGGTAGCGCCCGGCCAGCCACGGCACTGCGGCGGCACCGAGCACGGTGAGCGCCATGCTCAGCCAGCGGCTCGGCGTCGCGGTCAGGAGGGCGATCAGCAGACCGACGGCCAGTGCGCCGCTCAGCCCGACCAGGGCGCCGCGATGGTCGGCCGACCGGCGCCCGGCCAGGTAGCCGATGACGATCATGAGGGCGATCGGCCACTCCGGCGAGCCGCCGGCGCCCACCAGGTACGACGTACCGGACAGGGCGGCGAGGGCGAGTGACCAGGCCGGCCGAATCCGGGAGAGGGTGACCGCGCCGACGATGAGGACCGGCGCCGTCACGTATTCCCACGGGCGGGAGGCGAGGCTCTTCGCGTCCGCCACCAGCACACCGAGTAGGCAGACATAGAGCACGGTGTCGACGATCCGCGGACTGGTGCGGAGACGGTGCGCGATCGTGCGGATCCGGCTCGGCGCTCGGGTCCGGCGCGGGCGTGGCTCGTCCACGGCAACGATGCTACCGAGGCCGATCGAACGAGGTCAAAGCGCGCGATCCGGTTGCGGCCCACGGATGCCGTGGTGACCTGCGGATTGGGCCGACCGGCGGGCGCATCCCCCGGCGGAACTCGGGGTTGACGGTCGACGTTCGGCAGGTCCCTCCCGGCGGCCGGCGCCCCTATCCTCGCGGTACCCGCAGGCGGGCGGACGTGCCAGGCAGGGGAGGGGACGCGTGGTGATAGTCCTGCGTGAGGTGACGAAGAGA
The DNA here is from genome assembly GCF_040607915.1 of Micromonospora sp. NPDC005215. Lineage (NCBI taxonomy): Bacteria > Bacillati > Actinomycetota > Actinomycetes > Micromonosporales > Micromonosporaceae > Micromonospora > Micromonospora sp. NPDC005215. Next base: position 17,538 of record NZ_JBEXHQ010000017.1, read on the forward strand.
TTTGGTACGCGGGTCGCGGTGGACCGGGTGTCGTTCGAGGTACGGGCGGGCATTGTCACCGGCCTTCTCGGCCCCAACGGCGCTGGCAAGGCAACCACGCTCGACCTGATCTGCGGTCTGTGCCAACCGACCGAGGGCCAGGTTCTGCTCGGCGGCAGTTCGTCGGCCACGCCGTGGTCCGGGCGTGAGGTGGGCTTCTCGCCGGTGATCGGGCCCGGCGACAGCGCCCGCGACGGCCGCGAGTACCTGCTGCGGGCCGCCCGGTCGACTGGCGCGCCGGCGTGCCGGGTTGAGGACGTCGTCGAACTCGCCGGGCTGGGCCGAGCTGCGGCGGATCGCGTCGGCGACTACTGCCGAGGGACCAGACGCCGCCTGCGCATCGCCGCCGCCCTGCTCAGCGACGCGCCGGTGCTGGTGCTGCGTGAGCCGACCGAGGGCCTCGATCCGGAGGGCGTCGCCTGGGCCCGTGGGCTCTTCCGGACGCTTGCGGCGGAGGGTCGTGTGGTGCTGGTGACCACGCACCGGTTGAACGAGGTGACGGACCTGACCGAGCACGTCGTCGTCATGCGGCGCGGCCGGGTCATCGCCGACATGAGCACCGCGGATGTCATCGCCCGCAGCTCCGATGGCCCCGTGCGGATCCGCACTCCGCAGGCGGGCTTCCTGGCCAATCGTCTGGTCTCGGAGGGATTTCACGTGGACCGGCCGTCGGCCGACGAACTGCGGGTACGCGGGGGCACCGTGGAGGAGGTTGGCGAGTTCGCCCATCGGTTCGGGGTCCCGGTGCACGAGCTGACCATGGAGCTGGCGTCGTTCGAGCGTGCCTACGCGGATCTCACGATGGCCGGGCGGGACGCCTGATGCCTCGCCGGCCCGGGGGCGCAGTCCGCCCGGCACCGACGATAACCCGGAGATAAGTCGACGATACCGGGGTCGGTCAGGATCAGTCGCATTCCGGACGGCGAGAGTCGCGACCCGAAGTAATGGAGCCTCCGACTCGATGAGCATTCCACCGATCCCCACAGCGGCGGCAGCAGAGATGCTCGCCGACCTGCCCTCGCTCACCGACCCCGCCCTCTACGAGCGCGGCGACCCCTACGCGGTGTGGGCGGTACTGCGTCGGGAGTGCCCGGTGTCGTGGCACCAGAGCGAGGAACAGAGTGGCTACTGGGCGGTCACCACGTACGAGCCGGGCCTGCAGGTCCTCACCGACTGGCGACGGTTCACCTCGACCAAGGGCGTCATCGTGCGGCCCAGCATGGACACGCCGTACCCCGGCGCGGGTCGGATGCTCGGCATGTCCGATCCGCCGCTGCACGACCGGCTGCGCCGGCCGATCGCCGCGCTGTTCTCGAGCCGCGCCATCGCCGGACTGGCCGACCGCACCAGAAGGACGGTCCGTGAGCTGCTCGCCGCAGCGGTGGCGGCGGGAGAGTGCGACTTCGTCTCCGACGTCGCGGCGCAGATTCCGCTGGCGGTTGCCGGTGACCTGCTCGCCATCGCGGACGACGAGGTGGATCGGCTGGCTCGGGCGATCGCGTCAGCTGCGGACAACACCAACGACATCGACGGCGCCGCTGCGCAGAAGGCGCACTTCACGATCCTCCGGCACTACTCCCGGGTGATGGCACGGCGCCGGCAGAATCCCGGCGACGACGTGGTGTCGGCGCTCATCGGCGCGCAGGCCGACGGGGTCGAGATCACCGACGCGGAGATCGTCGTCTCCTGCGACAACATCCTCGGTGCGGCGAGCGAGACCACCCGCCACGCGGCGAGTGTCGGTCTGCTCACCATGCTCGAGAACCCGGCCCAGTGGCAGGCGTTGCGGGACGGGCGGGTACCGGTGCGCAACGCGACCGAGGAGATCCTGCGGTGGACCGCGCCGGTGACGCACATGCTGCGGGTGGCGAAGGAGGACACGGTCCTCGACGGCGTGCCGATCCGGGCCGGCGACCCTCTCGCGGTCTGGATCGCGTCGATGAACCGTGACGAATCCGTCTTCGAGCGGGCGGACGAGTTCCTGCTGCACCGGCCGCCGAGCCGGTACATGACCGCGTTCGGTGGAGGCGTGCACTACTGTCTCGGCGCGGGTCTGGCTCGACTGATCATCAGCACGCTGCTCGAGGAGTTGGCCACACTCGACGCCGAGGTCATCGTGGCCGGCACGCCCCGCCGGATCGCGTCTCCCGTGGTTGGCGGGCTGGCCACCCTGCCGTTGGCGTTCCGTCGCCGGTGAGGGTGCCGCCCACCCGTGGTCAACCGGGCCACGGTGATTGCCGCCGCCGCGGCCTGCACCGCGGCGAGGTGGGCATCGAGATGGACAGAGGGCTGCCGAACCTGCGGCAAGGCGGTGTCCGCTTCTGCCGTTGGTCGCGCGCCGCGGTGCCGTGTCCGGCTCCGCTCGAAAACTGGTGGGGCCGGCGGGTGGCCGGCGTTGCGCGGACAATGGGGGGATGAAGCGAGAGGTACGCCTGATGGGGTTGAGCGGGGCGCGCGCCAACGGCGCGGTGGCGACGGGCGCGGCGGCTACCGGCGCGCGAGCTGCGGGGGCGGCCTCGCTCGGTGCCCTCGCCGTGGGGGCGCTGGCCGTCGGGGCCGTGGCCGTCGGGGCGTTGGTCATCGGGCGGCTGGTGATCCGCCGGGCGGTCGTGCGGGAGCTGCGCGTCGGCCGGTTGGAGATCGACGAGTTGGTGGTGCACAGCCGACCCGCTGCCGAGGCATAGCCTTCACCCGGCGCACCACAGGCTGATGCCACTGTTTCGCCTCGGGCACGGCAGCGACCTCCGGACGGCCTCGACCTCATCGGCCAGATCGCGGTACGTCAGCGCCGTGGCACCGCTGTCGTGCGCACCTGCGTCGGCGTGTGCGCGCACGGACTCGTCGAAGATGTCGACAAGCGTGCGGCGAGCCGAGGACGGGGAGGATCGGAACACCGCGGGGATCATCGGTGCGGTGGCTGTCGGCGGTAGCGCGACCACCTGCGGTTCACTCGTCACGGGCACCCGGCGTTCACCATTCTCGGTCAGCTGATCGGCGTCAACCAGGCGCGCGGCATGCGGACCCGCCCTGGGCAGCGCTCAACGCTACGTCGCACCCGGTCGGAAGCGACGGACAAGTAACGGCTTCGTGTCCACCAGCACAGCGACCCGTTTGGTAAAGGTCGAACGGCTGCGGCAGGTGCCAACTGGTCGACGGCGATACCGCAGTCCGTTGCGACCGCGCCGACGGGTCAGCGCGTGTCGGGGTCAGCTGGTGCGGCGAATCCGCTCGTCCCGTCGCAGATCGAATTGATTCGATATATTATCGCGGCAGGGCACTGTCACTCCGCACGGGCGTACGACGCCCGTGCACGCCATCCACCGGGCGGACCGGGCAACGGCCGGTGGTCACCGATCCGAGCGCGGCCGGGTTGACGACGACTCGTCGTCACCTGTCACGTGCTGGTCCAGCGAGCGCGGTGCTCAAGTCGCCGACCGTGCAGCGGTCGGCCGGTTCCGTGCCTCGTGCGGCATCGGATCAGACGGAACACCGAGGAGAAACACAGATGAACCACGTACCCGCTCGACCGAAACACCGCACCAGGGGTGCCACCAGGCTGCTTCTGGGCGGGGCCTGCGCCCTGGCGCTCGTCGTGTCCTCGATGGCCATGGCGACCTTCGCCCAAGCCGATCTCAGCGGTCCGCCCGGGACCACCCTGCAGGCCGCCGCCGAGCGCAGCGGCCGGTACTTCGGCGCTGCCATGGGGGCGGACCGCCTCAACGACTCGGGCTTCCTGGCCATCGCGGACCGCGAGTTCGACATGATGACGGCCGTCAACGAGATGAAGCCCGACGCGACCGAGCCCAACCCCGGCCAGTTCGACTTCCGTAACGGTGACGCGATCTACAACTGGGCCACCCAGCACGGCATGCGGTTCCGGGGCCACACCCTGGCCTGGCACGCCCAGCAGCCGAGGTTCTGGGGGAGCCTCAGCGGCAGCGCCCTGCGGTCCGCGATGATCAGCCACATCAACGGCGTCATGGCGCACTACAAGGGCAAGTTCGCCTACTGGGACGTGGTGAACGAGGCCTTCGCGGAGAACGGCAGCCGGCGGTCCTCGAACCTGCAGTCCACCGGGAACGACTGGATCGAGGTGGCGTTCAGGACCGCGCGCGCGGCGGACCCGAACGTGAAGCTGTGCTACAACGACTACAACATCGAGAACTGGAGCTACGGCAAGACGCAGGGCGTCTACAACATGATCCGGGACTTCAAGTCCCGTGGCGTCCCGGTCGACTGCGTCGGTCTTCAGACCCACTTCACCGGTGGCAGCTCGCTGCCGGGCAACTTCCAACAGACGCTGTCGAGCTTCGCGGCCCTCGGGGTTGACGTGGCGTTGACCGAGGCCGACGTCACCAACGCGTCGACCAGCCAGTACCAGGGCCTGACTCAGGCCTGCATGAACGTCCCCCGCTGCGTCGGGATCACGACGTGGGGCATCCGGGACAGCGACTCCTGGCGCGGCAACGAGAGCCCGCTGCTGTTCGACCGCAACAGCAACCCGAAGGCGGCGTACACCGCCGTCCTCAACGCTCTCAACGCCGCCTCCACCACGGTGCCGGGCACGACCACCCCGCCGCCGACCACTGCTCCACCGACTACCGCCCCGCCGACCACCGCTCCACCGACTACCGCTCCGCCGACCACTGCTCCGCCGACTACCGCCCCGCCGACCACCGCTCCGCCGACCACGCCGCCGCCCAGCACCGGGCAGCCGGGTGCCTGCACCGCGACGTACCGCATGGTCAACAACTGGAGCGGTGGCTTCCAGGGTGAGGTCAGCGTGGCAAACAACGGCTCCGCGACCCTCAGCGGCTGGACCGTACGACTGACGCTGGCCGGGGGACAGACCATCGCCAACATCTGGAGCGGCATCAACACCGGCACCAGCGGGACGGTCAGCGTCCGCAACGCCGAATACAACGGATCCCTCGGCGCGAACGCCTCGACCACCTTCGGCTTCCTGGTCAACGGCAGCAGCAGCGCGGCACCCAGCGGCCTTTCCTGCACCAGCCCCTGATCGGCCACCCGCACCAGCCCGCCGCCTCAGGTCAGGGACCGGGACCGACCACGTCGTGGTCGGTCCCGGCACCGAGGGCCGCCGGCCGGCCTACTCGTCCTGCTCCGAGCGGCCTTCTGCTCAACCCAGCCGGCCGTCGTGGGCGAGCAGGGCGATCTGGGTGCGGTTGTCGAGGTCCAGCTTGGTCAGGATGTGCGAGACGTGAGCCTTCACCGTGGTGACGCTCATCAGCAGCTCGACGGCGATCTCGGCGTTGGAGCGTCCCTGCGCGATGGCCAGCACGACGTCACGTTCCCGGGGCGTGAGCAGGGCCAGCCGGGTACGCGCCTGTTCGTAGGACTCGGCGCCGGAGGCGACCCGCTGCATGAGGCGGCGTGTGACGCCCGGCGACAGCATCGGGTTGCCGGCGGCGACGGCGCGGACGGCCTGGCTGATCCGCTCGGGCGGGGTGTCCTTGAGGAGGAAGCCGCTGGCGCCGGCCCGTAGTGCCCGCACCACGTGCTCGTCGGTGTCGAACGTGGTGAGCACGATGATCTCCGGTGGCCGGGGGCGGCGGCGCAGGCGTTCGGTGGCGATGATGCCGTTGACGCCGGGCATCCGGATGTCCATGAGCACCACGTCGGGCATGTGCCGGTCGACAGCGGTGATCGCCGCACCACCGTCGGCGGCCTCGCCCACGACGACGATCCCGTCGGCGCCGTCGAGCATCATCGTCAGCATTGCCCGTACTAGAGGGTCGTCGTCGACGATGACGACCCGGATCGGGCCCGTCACGTCGGCCATGGCAGCCACGCGGTGAGGTGGAACCGACCGGAGGCGTCGATGTGGTGGGCGACGCGGCCACCGGTGAGGGCGGCGCGTTCGGCGAGACCGATCAGGCCCGCGCCGTCGTGCCCGGCGCCACCGCCGTCGGGCGGGGTCGGGTTGCTCACCGCGATGCTCAGGCCGGTGCCGGGCGCTCCGCCGACCGCGAGTCGGACCGGCTGCCCGGCGGCGTGCTTGCGGGCGTTGGTCAGCGCCTCCTGAATGATCCGGTAGGCGGTGCGGCCAACCGCCGGGGGGACCTCGACCGGCGGGCCGAGCGGGTCGTCGACCTCGATGTGTTGCCCGGCCGCCCGGGCCTCCTCGATCAGGCGCGGCAGGTCGGCGAGGGTCTGCCCTGGTGGTGCGTCCGCCGGTGACTCGGAGTCGTCGCTGCGCAGCAGCGTGATGACCTCGCGTAGCTCGTCGAGGGCGTGGTGCGCGCTGGCCCGGATCACCCCGGCCGCGGCGCTGAGCCGCTCGGGTGGCGCGTCCGGCCGGTACTCCATCGCGCCGGCCGCCGCCGCCAGCAGCGACAGGCGGTGGGCCAGCACGTCGTGCATCTCCCGCGCGATCCGCGTGCGCTCCGCGGCCCGAGCCTCGACGATCCGGCGTTCCTGGTCCTGCTCGGCCCGCCAGGCCCGGTCCCGCAGTGCCGCCAGCAGGGCGTGCCGGGCCTGCGCCCAGGTGCCCCAGCCCAGCAGGGCCGCGTACGCGGCCGTCATCAGCATCAGCCGCCATCCGAACGGCAGGCTCGGCATCGGCCGCCACACCGCCTGCGCCGCCTCGCCCGCCACCCCGACCGCCGCCACCACCGCGGCCTGCCGGAACGGCCGGTGGCGGGCGGTGAACAGCACCGCGAAGCTCGCCACCGGGGTGGCCACCGGCGACAGGGCCACCAGCAGACCCGCCAGCACGCCAGCGACCTCCGGGCGGCGGACGACCACCGGAACGAGGGCCAGGGCGGCCACCGCCAGCGCGACATCGGCGCGGACCAGGGCCGTCGACCCGGAGCGGGTGGCGGACCACAGCTCGGTCGCGATCAGCACGCCCATCGCCACGACCGCCACGCCCGCCGGGACGCGACGCCACGTCCGCGGCGGGTCCACGTCGCACGTCGCCGCATCCACCAGCGCAGGCTACTGGGCTCGTAGCGGGCCCGACCACCTCCTTTGGTAGTACGCGCCGCCGCCGACGGATGTACGCACCGCGGCGTCCGGACCGACGTGCCCGGCCCGAGCCGGTCCCCACACTCAGGGCATGACGAACAACCTTCTCCTGCGCCGAGCCGCGGTGGCGGCCGGCGCGATCCTGGTGGCCGCGGCCGAGTTCGCGATCCTGCACTCGGCGGCCGGCGTCGACCTGGCGGCCCGCACCGGAAACGCGACCCGGCAGATCACGGTGGCCGCGGTCGTGGTGGCCGCCGCAGTCGCGGCACTGGCCGGTTGGGCGCTGCTCGCGGCGCTGGAACGCCTCACCAACCGGGCCCGCGTCTGGTGGACCTCGATCGCGGTCGCGGTGCTGCTGCTGTCGATCCTGGTCGGGCCGCCGAGCGGCGTCGGCGGGGGAGCGAAGGCGACTCTCGCGCTGCTGCACCTGAGCGTCGGCGTCGTCCTCATCCTCGGCCTGCCCCGGTCGCGCCCGGAAGGGCTGAACCGATGACCGCGCTGACCGTACGCAAGCAGGACGGGGCCTTCGTCCTCGACTCCGGTGCCGGGCCGCGGGCCTCGCTACGTACCGGCTGGACCCTGCGGTGCGGGGAGATCCGCACCGGCTCGGGCCTCTGGACGGTCGCGCCGACCGACCGCCGGCGCATCGGGGTCACCGCCCAAGCCGAGCACGGTGCCGCGGTGCGGCTCGACCCGCGCCGGTCGCACGTGCCGGGGCCGGGCGGGGTGGCGCGCTGGGCGCCCGGTCGCCGGGGCGGTGAGCTGACCCGCGACGGGCACCGGCTCGCGGTGCGACTCCCCGGCGGCCCGCGCGGGCCGATCCACGTCGATGTCACAGGTGAGTGGGCCGAGCTGGATCTGGTGGCGCTCACCGCCTGCTTCGCGCTGCTGACCCGACGCCGGCGGCGCACCCTACTCATGATGGCGGTCATCAGCACCGCCAGTCGCGGTCCCATGGGTTGACCCGAGCGAGGACAGACGATCGACCACCTTCGACGCCACAGCTGTGGCCGAGCGAGAAGCGCCGGAGTTCAGCGAGGTGGCACTGGTCCAACCGGGCGAACCGCCGTGAAGTCGGCGTGTTCGTACCGGGTGGCGGAGAGCAGTAGCAGCCACTCGTCACAGCCCTGCCACGGGTAGAGGTCGCCAGCTCCGCCGCGTACGGTGCGACGCCCGTCTCCGGTGCGTGGTCGCGCGTCTGCCGGCGCGTCGTGGAATCCGGGGATCCAGACGTCGGCGCAGATCTCGTTCGCCGACCCCATTGCCGCCAGCCCGAACGCGTTCTCCCCGGCGGCCGTTCGTGTCTCGTCCGCGAAGTCGTCGAGAAGCTGGTCCTCGTCGGGTTTCCCGTCGCCGTGGAAGGTCAAGGTGGTGGTGCCGGCGCGGGCCGCGTATTCCCACTGCGCCTCGCTGGGCAGCTGCAACGGCAACAGCTTGAGCAGGTCGTACAGGTCGCCGCCGAGCCGGGCCGTGGCGGTGGCCGCCTCGGCGTAGTCGTCCTCGTACTCGGGCAGCCAGTGCCGGACCTGCGCCACGGTCAGCGGGTGCCGGGCGAGCAGGAACGGTTCGACCCGCACCTCCCGTACCGGTTGTGCGTCCCCGGCGTTGGCGAGGAACGGCTCGATGGTGTCCTCGACCTCGCCGCTGCGCTCGATGGCGCGTACCGCGTCCAGCTCCGCCTCGGACAGTCCCATCCGGAACGTGCCGCCGGGAACCTCCCGGAACACCACGCCCGACGGTGTGTGCCGCCAGGCCGGGTGCCCGGTTACGAATTCCTCGGTCCACAGGGGAGCGAAGGCTAGCAGCCAAGCCGCCACGGAAAGACCTTCGCGCTGACCCAGGCGGAGCACGCCGCCCTGCGCGGCACGGGCCCGCCGTCACGGCCGACCACACCGACGGTGTCCAGGGTGCGGTCCTGCTCGTCGGACACGGCGGATACACCGTTTCGGGGTACGACCCGAACAGGCCGGGGAGGCGTCTCCCGCACGGTGACGGGTCAGACGCGAACCAGCTCGGTCCACGTCGACGTCGTGGGTGTGTCGGCGATGGTCGACCGGGCAAGGAGCGGTCCCATCCGTTCATGAAGCACCGGAGCACGGGATCGCATTCTTGGCGGGATCATCGGGTAACGGGCGGAGCGGTGCTGCCACGCACGACAAGCGCGGTGCCCAGCTCGTACCGGTCCTGTGTCAGAGGGTGGCCGTCGGCCAGGCTCAGCGCGAGTCGGGCAGCGGTCGCGCCTATCTCACCGAACGGCTGCCGGACGGTGGTCAGTGGCGGTGCCAGCCACGCCGCCTGATCGACGTCGTCGAAGCCGACGACGCTGAGGTCGTCAGGAATCCGCAGGCCGGCATCCCGCGCCGCAGCGTAGACGCCAAGCGCCTGGAGGTCGTTGCCGCAGACGACAGCGGTCGGCCGGTCGGGCCGGGCAAGCAACTGGGCGCCGAGGTCACGGCCGTCGTCGAAGGTGAAGACACCGCGTCGTTCGAGCGTCGCGTCGAACGCGACACCGGCATAGTCCAACGCGGCGCGGAAGCCGTCCAGGCGAGCTCGCGCGGACAGATCAGTGACCGGGCCGGTGATCAGGCCGATCCGCTGGTGCCCGAGATCGAGAAGATGCCGAGCGGCGGCGAGAGCGCCGCTCCAGTTGTTGGACCCCACGGCGGGAGTGGGAGAAAGGTCGCCAGTCGGGTCGATGGCGACAAGCGGTATGCCGCTGGCCGCGAACTGCTCACCGTGATCGGCGGTGACGGTGGAGAAAGCCGTGATGACGGCGGTCGGTTGCCGCAGCAGCAGGGGCTCCACCCAGGGCTGGCCGGCCAGCAGGCGTCGATGCACATCGGTGAAGCCGACAATGCAGTCCCGCGCGCTGGCGACCTCTTGAACACCTCGCAGGATTTCCATGGCGATCGAGGGCAGCATCCGGTCGAAGACTGCCTCGATGCGGAGGGTCGCCGCGCTGGTCTGTCGCCGCCGGTACCCGTGGTCGCGCAGCAGTGCTTCCACCCGCCTGCGGGTCTGCTCGCCCACACCGCCTCGGCCGTTGAGGACCTTGGAGACCGTGGGCGGGGAGACTCCGGCGAGTTCGGCGATAGCGGCGATGGGCAGGTCACCGCGCCACGGCTTGCGGGAGCGGGGCAATTGACCTTCCTCGATCACGCGGGAATTCTACCGGCTGCCCTGGCCGCACCAAGTCCACCGAGAACACCTCAGAAATGTTTGCGACAACATTTCGTGCGCGGATCCGGTGGGAAGCGACTCCCTCCAGCCTCGGGCCGGCTTCGGCATGCTTTCGCGAAACCTCGCCGCCATACCTTGACGCGTGACGTGCTATCTACGACAGTCGATGTGGGCGAGAGTGGCGTGCCGTCGGGAGCTCGGCCGCCAGCAGAGCATCACCGCGAGTCAGTGTCAGGTGCGATGGGCAGCACCTGTTAGCGCTAACGCGGTGGCGGCGTGGCTTGGCGGCGATCGGTCCGCGTCGTGGAATCCGTGTCGGTCGCGACCCCCAGCAGGACTGGTCCCGCTGGAGCGACCGACTGATCTCACTCTGGCGCAAGGCCTGCGGTCAGCTGCCTTTTCGGCACATCCCAGCAGTGCGCACGGTGCGGGGTTCGGCTTCGCCGTGATCAGTCGAACAGGCAGATCGACAGGTCCAGATTGCAATTCTTTGAGCAGTGTTCGCGTCACCCCGATTCAGGAGAATGATCTATGAGGAGACCCAGAGTCATCAAGGCCGCTGCGGTGTCGGCCGGCGCGGTGCTGTTGGCATCGACGGCGGTCGCCGTGGCGATGCCGGCGGGGGCGGCAGCCGCTGGTTGTGCGGTGGATTACAGCGTGTCGTCGCAGTGGCAGGGCGGATTCGGTGCCAACGTCGCCGTCACCAATCTTGGTGATCCGGTCAGCAGCTGGACGTTGGACTGGTCCTACAGCGCCGGACAGACCGTCACGCAGTCCTGGAACACGACGTTGACCCAGAGCGGCGCCGCGGTCACCGCCAAGAACGTCAGTTACAACGGGGCCATCGCCACCAATGGCACTGTGTCGTTCGGTTTCAACGGGTCGTGGACCGGTAGCAACCCGGCTCCGACCAGCTTCACGCTCAACGGGGTGGCCTGCACCGGCGGTCCGGCGCCGACCACGCCACCGCCGACCACCCCACCACCGACCACGCCGCCACCGACGACCCCGCCACCGACCACCCCACCACCGACGACGCCGCCGCCGAACGGGCCGGCGGACATCACGGTGAACAGCGCGACCAGGTATCAGACCGTCGACGGGTTCGGGGCCGCGCAGTCGATCTGGGGTAGCGCGTGGTCGACGGCCGAGACGCAGACGCTTGTCGGGCTGGGTGCCAACCAGTTGGGCCTGTCCATCGTGCGGACCGGTCTGTCGCCGGAGTCCAGCGAGTGGGCGACGCATGTGAACTCACTCAAGACGGCGAAGGCGTCCGGGTCGAACGTGAAGATCCTCGCGTCGCCCTGGACCGCGCCGGCCGCGTGGAAGACGAACAACAGCCGGGTCAACGGCGGCAAGCTGAAGACCGACTACTACGACGACTACGCGAACCATCTGAACAGCTACGTCCAGTACATGCGGGGCCAGGGCGTGACGATCGACGTCACCTCGGTGCAGAACGAGCCCGACTGGCACCCGGACTACGACTCGATGGACTGGAGCGGCACCGAGCTGCGCAACTTCGTCCGTGACCAGGGCACGAAGGTGCAGAACACCAAGCTGATGGTCGCCGAGGCGGTCAACCTCAACTACGGCTTCACCGATCCGACCCTGAACGACACCACCGCCCGCAACAACATCGGCTACGTCGGCGGCCACCTGTACGGCACCGAGGCGGCCGGCCGGCTCAAGTCGTACCCCCTTGCCGAGCAGTACAACAAGCCGGTGTGGATGACCGAGTGGAACCTGCACGCCGCCGACGGTGGCGGCTCCAACATCTGGGGCAACCCCAGCAACCAGACGGTCTGGAACGAGACGCTCGACGACATCATGCGCACTGTGCACCGGTCGATGGAGGCCAACTGGAGCGCCTACATCTGGTGGTACGGCAAGCGCTACTACTCCTTCATCGGCGACGGCGAGTCGGCGTACGGCACCATCGCGGGCGCTCCCCTCAAGCGCGGGTACGCGTTCTCGCAGTACGCCAAGTACGTTCGCCCCGGCTACCAGCGGGTCGCGCTGACGAAGAGCTCCAAGGCCTCGCCGCTTGAGGTGACCGCCTACCAGGGTGACGGCAAGGTCACTCTGGTGATCCTCAACCGCTCGAACAGCGCTGTCAACAACGCCGTGATCCAGGTACCGCAGAACGTCACCCGAGCCGAGCACTACCTCACCTCGCAGAACGCCAACGCGGCCAGTCAACCGACAAGCGTCAACGGCGGTCAGGCCACCATCAACGTCGGCGCCCGCAGCATCTCCACACTCGTGTTCACCCTCTGAGGGCTTCCCCGCCCAGGCGGGCGTGCGGGTGTGGTCACACGACAGCACCCGCACGCCCCACTCACGTGACTCCTTCTCCTTATCCGGCCGACGACACCGGCCGCCGGCACGTGCGGACCCCACCCCACCCCAGACGCCACCACGGCGAGGAGCTCTCCTGATGAATCCGCAGTACGTTCGAACGACATACCGACGGGTCAGCCTCGTCGTCGGCGCGGTGGTCACACTGTTGGTGGCGGGGCTGATGGTCGCCGGCAACGCCCAGGCGGCGGCCGGTTGCCAGGTGGCGTACACAGTGCCGTCGCAGTGGCAGGGCGGTTTCACGGCCGACGTGAAGGTCACCAACCTCGGTGACGCGGTGAACGGCTGGAGCCTGACCTGGACGTTCCCGTCCGGTCAGCGGGTCACCCAGGCCTGGAGCGCGACGGTCACCTCGTCCGGTGACCAGGTCACCGCGAAGAACGTGAGCTACAACGCGGCAATCGCCACGAACGCGACTGTCAACTTCGGCTTCAACGGGTCGTGGACGGGCGGCAACACCGCACCAACATCGTTCGCCCTCAACGGGGTCACCTGCTCGGGACGAGTGGGTGAGACCCCGACCCCGACCCCCACCCCCAGCGACCCCCCGCCAGCGGGCGGCGACGCGATGGCGACGGTGGCGGCGATGCAGCCCGGCTGGAACCTGGGCAACACCCTGGACGCCATCCCGGACGAGACCGCCTGGGGCAACCCGCTGGTGACCCAGGCACTGTTGCGCCAGGTGAAGTCGCAGGGCTACAACAGCATCCGGATCCCGGTGACCTGGAGCAACCACCACGGCCCCGCCCCGACGTACACCATCGACGCGGCCTGGTTGGGCCGCGTCCGTCAGGTGGTGGACTTGGCGCTGGCGGAGAACCTCTACGTGCTTGTCAACCTGCACCACGACTCCTGGCAGTGGATCAACGGCTATCCCGGTGACCGGACGAACGTCATGAACCGCTACACCGCGCTGTGGACCCAGATCGCCGCCACGTTCCGCGGCCACTCGTCGAAGCTCGTGTTCGAGAGCATCAACGAGCCGCAGTTCACCGGCACGTCGGGCGACGCCCAGAGCGACGAGGTGCTGCGCGAGCTGAACGTCGCGTTCGTCCGGCTCCTGCGCCAGTCCGGCGGAAACAACGCCACCCGCGTGCTCGTGCTGCCCACCCTGAACACCAACTCCAACCAGGCGCAGCTCGACGCGTTGGCGGCCACGATCAGCCAGCTCGGTGACCGGAACATCGCGGCGACAGTCCACTTCTACGGTTACTGGCCGTTCAGCGCCAACATCGCCGGCGGCATCCGCTACGACACGAACGTCGAGCAGGATCTGCTCCAGAGCTTCGACCGGGTACACGCCGCCTTCGTCGCCAGGGGCATCCCGGTGATCGTCGGCGAGTGGGGCCTGCTCGCCTACGACTACACCCGGCCCGGCATCATCGAACGCGGCGAGGTGCTCAAGTTCTTCGAGGCCGTCGGTTACCAGGCCCGGATCAGGAATTTCACCACCATGCTGTGGGACGCCGGATCGTTCCTCAACCGCAACGACCTGCAGTGGCGGGACCCGGGCCTGTACGCGTTGATGAAGGCGAGCTGGACCACCCGGTCCGCTACCGCGTCGTCGGACCAGATCTACGTTCGCCGTACCGGCACCATCACCAGCAGGTCGCTCACCCTGAACCTGAACGGCGCCGCGTTCCGCAGTCTGCGGCAGGGCAGCACCGTCCTGACCAGCGGCACCGACTACACCGTCTCCGGCAGCACCCTGACCCTGACCAGCGCGGCGCTGACCCGGCTGGCCGGCAACCGCGCACCGGGCGTCAACGCCAACCTCGAAGCGCACTTCTCGCAGGGCGTGCCGTGGCCCATCAGCATCATCTCCTACGATCCGCCGACGCAGGCCGCAGCCAACGGCACGACCACCTCACTCACCATCCCCACCCAGTTCCGTGGTGACCAACTCGCCACCATGGAGGCCAAGTACGCCGACGGCAGCCCCGCCGGACCGGCCAACTGGACGTCGTACAAGGAGTTCTGGAGCACCTTCCAACCCGACTACGCGGCGAACACCATCATCCTGAAGCCGGAGTTCTTCGCCGAGGTCAACGACGGCTCGGTCGTCACCCTCACCTTCCACTTCTGGAGCGGCACGCAGATCACGTACCGCGTCACGAAGTCCGGGACGACGGTCGCCGGCAGCGTCTCCTGACCGGGACGAACATCGACGTGCGGTAGCCAGGGCATCGGGGATGCCTGGCTACCGCTGTCCGGGGGACCGGCTGGCCGCCGGCTCGTCCTCCGGGCAGGGCGCGGCACGGCGCGCCGTGGGTGGACATCGCTTGCTCCGGCGGAGGATCCCGCCACGGGAGTCGCCGCGAGTACTTGCGCCCGAGCAGCGAAAAGGGAGATCATCACGCATGCTCGACCCCTCGCCCGAGGACGACGGGACCTCGCCGACGGTCTCTACGCCGCATTTCGTGGGTCGTGATCGTGAGATGGCGGCGCTCCGGGGCGCGGTGGCCCGGCCACCGGCGATCGTGCTGGTGGAGGGCGAGGCGGGGATCGGGAAGAGCCGACTGCTGCGAGAGTGGTTGGCCGCGCCGGCGCAGCGCACCGCCCTGGTCTCGGTGTGCCCACCGCTTCGCGAGTCGCTGACCTTGGGGCCGATCGTCGACGCGTTCCGGGGGATCGACCGCCAGGTGTCGCGACTG
The DNA here is from genome assembly GCF_040607915.1 of Micromonospora sp. NPDC005215. NCBI lineage: Bacteria > Bacillati > Actinomycetota > Actinomycetes > Micromonosporales > Micromonosporaceae > Micromonospora > Micromonospora sp. NPDC005215. Next base: position 32,762 of record NZ_JBEXHQ010000017.1, read on the forward strand.
CCGCTCACCGCGCTCGCGGGTGCGTTACGGCCCCTGTTCCCCGAATGGTCCGCGGACCTGCCGCCCGCACCGCAGCCCCTGGACGATGCGAAGGCGGCCCGGCATCGCCTGTTCCGCGCCCTGGACGAGCTGCTGCGGGCTCTGCGTGTCGACGTGCTCGTGCTCGAGGACGCCCACTGGGCCGACGAGGTGACCCTGGAGTTCCTGCTGTTCGTCACGTCCCGGCAGCAGACGGACGGGCCAAGCCTCGTGATCTCCTATCGGCCGGAGGAGGTGAACGACGGGTCGCTGTTGCTGCGGCTGACGTCCCGGTTGCCCGCCGGCGTGACCCAGCTGAGGATCGCCCTGGCGCCGATGCGACCCGACGACACGGCGGCGCTGGTGTCCTCGATGCTGGACGGCAACCCGATATCGCAGGAGTTCGCGACGTTCCTGCACGAGCGGACCGGTGGCGTTCCCCTGGCGCTGGAGGAGTCGGTTCGCCTCATGTGCGACCGCGCCGACCTCGTCTTCCGCGACGGGCAGTGGGTCCGGCTGAAGCTGCGCGAACTACGGGTGCCGCCAACGGTGCGCGACTCCACCCGGGAGCGGGTGGGCCGTCTGTCGCCGCCGGCGCAGCAGGTGTTGCGAGCCGCTGCCACGTTGGCCGAGCGGTCGCCGGCGGCCACTATCGCTGTCACCGCCGGCCTGTCACCCGCCGCGTGTCGAGGCGCCATCTCGGAGGCGGCCGACGCCGGCGTCCTGGACGCGGACGACCGCGACCAGTGGCGATTCCGGCACGTGCTGGCCGCCGCGGCTGTCTACGAAGCGATCCCGTTGACCGACCGCAGACACTTCCACCTGCTGGCCGGCCGTGCCTTGGAGAACATCCACCCGCCGCCCGTCGCACGCCTTGCCCACCACTTCCGTGAGGCGGGCGAGACGCAGTCCTGGGCGCGATACGCCGAGCAGGGTGCCGAGCTGGCCATGGCGTCGGGTGACCACACCAAGGCGGTCGACATGCTTGTCGAACTGTTGTCGTGGGCGGTGCTGCCGCCGAAGGATCGGGCACGGGTAGCGCGCATCGCCGGAGTAGCCGCACTGGGCCGTCGCGAACAGGTCGATCAGGTCCACCACCGGGTGATCCGTACCCTGCGCTCGGTGTTGGAGACCCCTGGTCTCTCCGCCCGCCAGCAGGCCGAGATCCGCAACCCCCTGGGTCGGCTCCTGATCACCGCGGGTGAGGCGCAGGCCGCACTCAGCGAGCTCGAGCAGGCGGTGGCCAACCTCGACCATGACCCGGTCGAGGCGGCCCGGGCGATGACCTACCTCGGATGGGCCTATGCGGGACCGTGGCCGGCGTCGACCCATCGGCGTTGGCTGGATCGCGCCGCAGAACTCACCACCGGATTCGACTCTCCCGCGGAACGGCTGAACCTGGCCGGCAACCGAGCCGCGGCGTTGCTGATGCTCGGCGAGGAGGAGGCCTGGGACGTCGTCGCCGGCCTGCCCATCGACGGCGCGACCTCGGCGGAGCGTCTCGACGTGGCTCGCATCCACGCAAACGTCGGGACCGGCGCGGTGATCTGGGGCCGGTACGCCGACGCGGACAAACACCTCGCCGTGGCCATGCATCTCGCCGAGACCGAGCAGGCGTCCCGGTTGTACCACAACGTCCGCCTCGAACAGGCCAACCTGGCGTGGCTCACCGGCCGGTGGGAGGGTCTCGCGGAACAGAGCGCGGCACTCGCCGACGCCGACCGAGACCGGCCGGCGCACTACCTCGGCAGCATCCGGCTCTCGGCCCGGCTGGCAGCCGCAGCCGGACGGCGGCGCGCCGCAGAGGAGCAGTTCCGCCTGGTCCTCGAGGAGTCGGCCCGTCTCGGCGCAGCCGACGACACGATGGAGGCCGCCGCCGCGCTGGCCAGACTGTGGCTGACGGACGGAAACAGCGGCCGAGCGCTGCAGATCACGAACGAGCCGATGGACACCGTCCGGAGAAAGGGCATCTGGATCTGGGCGACGGACCTCGTCCCCGCCCAGATCGAGGCGTACCTCGCGGCGGGCGACCTCAGGACCGCGACCCGCCTCGGCGACCAGCTCGCCAGAGGACTGCGTGGCCGTACCGCGCCCGCGCCCCGCGCCGCGCTCGCCGTCTGCCGCGCCCTGCTGCTCGCCGCGGTCGGAGACCACGCCCGCGCGGCGACGGCCTACGGTCGGGCGGCGCGTGCCTGGAGCGCGTTGCCGCGCCCCTACGACGCCATGCTCGCCCGCGAGCGTCAAGCCGAGGCGCTCATCGCGCAGGGCCAGCTCGAACAGGGCCGAGAGTTGCTGGCCGCACAGTACGAGCAACTGTTCAGGCTCGGAGCCCGCGGCGACGCGGACCGTGTCGCGCAGCGGCTCCGCGAACACGGCGCCGAGGTTCCGCGGCTGTGGCGTGGCGGCCGACGAGGGTACGGCGACCAGCTCTCACCGCGCGAACTCGACGTGGTCCAACTGGTTGTCGCCGGCAAGACCAACCGGGAGATCAGCCGGATCCTGGCCAAGTCCCCGGCCACTGTGGATCAACAGCTGCGTGCGGCGATGCGCAAGTTGAAGGTGACCTCCCGGACCGCGCTCGCGGTCAAGGCGGTGGAGGCCGGAGTGTTCGCAGAAGAGGACTCCCTCGACAGCCCGTCGTGAAAATTGACGTATCCGCTGGATAGCGACGGCCACCCGGCGCGCCGAGCATGGCTCCATGATTCATAGCCCTTGGGCAATGCGTGCCTGAGCGACAAGTCGCGCGTGACGACGCCGCCATCGAGCACCCGCCACCACCCGAGCTGCCCCGCGAGCCGCGCGTCAGCGCCCCCGACGCCCACGACGCCGACGGTGCCGACGACCACAAGAACCACGACCCCTACCAACCCCTGTAGGTCGAAGGACTCTCATGACACTCAAAGCCCTCGCGGCTGCGCTGGCCGCAGCGGTTGGCCTGAGCCTGATCCAGGCACCACCGGCGTCCGCCGCCGAGCCGGATCCAGGCGCCGCCGCCAACAAGATCGCCTCGACCCTGAAGGACCGCTTCCGCACGTCTCCGGCGTCCGACTTCTGGATCACGTTCGACACCAGAGCCGACCTCGAGCCGACGAAGAAGATCACCGACTGGACCGCTCGCGGTCGGTTCGTCTACGACGCGCTGACCGCGGCGGCGAAGAACTCCCTGGCATCCGTCTCCACCGAACTGGACCGGGCCGGCGTCAAATACACCTCCTACCCGATCGCCAACACGGTGCTCGTCAAGGGTGGCAACGAAAAGCTCGCCCTCGACGTGGCCGCGAAGACGCAGGTCGCCGAGATCCACGCGACGCCGCAGGTCGCGCTGGTCAAGCCCGTCGACGAGAAGAGCCCAGCTGACCGGGCAGCCCGCCCCGCCGCCCCGAAGGCCGCCGAGGCGGGCACCTCCACGTGGGGTCTGGACGCCATCCACGCCCCCCAGGCCTGGGCCATGGGCGCCACCGGGGCGGGCATCACCGTGTCCAACCTCGACTCGGGCGTCCAGTTCGACCACCCCGCCCTGACGCACCAGTACCGCGGCACGAAGCCCGACGGCACCGTCGACCACAACTACAACTGGATGGCCACCCGGGGCACGTGCACGGACGCGCCGTGCGACGACAACGGACACGGCACGCACACCATGGGCACCATGGTCGGCGACGACGGCGCCAACCACGTCGGCGTCGCCCCGGACGCGCAGTGGATCGCGACGAACGGCTGCTGCGACAGCACCGGCGTCGAGTCGCTGCTCCGGTCCGGCTGGTGGCTGCTCGCCCCGACCGACGTCCACGGGAACAACCCCGACCCGTCCAAGCGTCCCCACGTCATCAACAACTCCTGGGGTCAGACCGAGGAGCACAGCTTCAACGACTTCTTCCAGGCCATCGACGAGGCCTGGAGCGCCGCGGGCATCTTCAGCGTCTGGTCATCGGGCAACACCACGCCGTACGCGGCCTGCGACACCGTCTCCTCGCCCGGCTCCGCCGAGAGTGCCTACTCCGTCGGCGCCTACGCGTCGGACGGCACGCTCGCGTTGTTCTCCCGCAAGGGCGAGGGTGAGGGTGGCCGGATCAAGCCCGAGATCTCCGCTCCGGGCGACGCTGTCCGTTCGTCCTATCCGGGCAACAGCTACGTCGAGATGTCCGGCACCTCGATGGCGGCCCCCCACGTCGCCGGCGCCGTCGCGGCGCTGTGGAGCTACGACCCGACCCTCATCGGGCAGGTCGAGGAGACCCGCCGCCTGCTCGGCGAGTCGGCCGTCGACGTCGACGACACCGAGTGCGGCGGCACCGCCGAGGTCAACAACAAGTACGGCGAAGGCCGGCTCGACCTCGTGCGCCTGCTCGAGCTGGCGCCCCGCAAGGGTGGCACCCTCACCGGTGTCGTCACCGCCAACGGCGCCCCGGTCCCCGCCGCCGACGTGACGATCAGCGGACCGTTCAGCCGGTCGATCGGCACCGACAAGGACGGCAGGTTCACCACGAACCTTCCGGTCGGCGACTACCAGCTCAGCACCAGGGTTTTCGGCTACCTGACCGCGACCGCCAACGTCACGATCACCCTCGGCCAGGACACCTCCGTCGCGCTGCCGCTCACGGCCGCCGCGCGGCACGACATCAGCGGCAGGGTCGTCGACGACAAGAAGCGGCCCGTCCCGAACGCTGACGTCTCCGTCAAGGACACGCCGCTGAAGCCGGTACGCACGGACGCCAACGGCGGGTTCACGATCAGCGCTGTCCCCGAGGGCGGGTACACGCTGAACGTCAAGCCCAACGCCTGCTTCTCGCCCACGACCCTCCCGCTGACCGTCGGCGCGCAGAACGAGTCGCGCGAGATCGCGGTGGGGCTCGTCGTCGACAAGGGTGGCTACAGCTGTGCCGTTTCCGACGGCGAGTACCTGCGTGGCACCGACCCGGTCGCGTTCAGCAGTGGTGTGTGGGCCACTGTGAAGCTGCCGTTCCCGATCGCGCTCTACAACGGCAGCCACGACACCCTCGGCATCGGCCTGCGCGGCGTGATCTCCCCGGACACCAGCACCGGACCCGGCTATGGCGGGGCGGGCATCTTCCCGTTCTCCGTCCAGACCCCCGTTGAGTTCGCCCCCGGCGGCGGTGTCTTCACGGCAGCCACCACTGTCAACGGTGAGGACGCGTTCGTCGTCGAGTACCGCAACGCCAAGCTCTGGGCCTATCCGGACCGGTCGGAGTACACCGAGCCGGTCAACTTCTCGGCCACGCTCACCCGCTCCGGCACCATGATCTTCGGGTACGGCGACGGCATCGGGACCGCCGACCCGGTGACCGCCGGCGCGCACGCCGTCACCGGCATCCAGGGCTGGGCCGGCGTGGACGGCATCCGGTTCTCCGACAGCGCCCCGGTGCTGCACGACGGAATGACCGTCACCTACGACATGCCTGACTTCGGGTACCTCGACGCGACGGTCGTCGACCAGAACGACGGGCTGCCGGTCGCCGGGGCCAATGTCTCCTTCAGCACCAGAAATGGGCTCGTCGAGACCGTCACGACCAACGGGACGGGCATCGTGCACCGTCAGCTCCCGGTCGGCGACTACACAATGACTGTCGACGCGCCGAACTACGCGACAGCGACGTACCCGTTCTCGCTCGACAAGCTCTACGCGAAGGCGAAGATCGACGCACGGCTGACCACTGGTGTCGCCGGCCTGAAGGCCGACGGCCTCGACGCCCTGTTGGGTGCCGACCAGAACGGCGTGGGCTCGCTGACGTTGACAAACAACGGTTCCGCCCCACTCACGTACAACCTGGGCGAGGCCGCGCGCCACCCCGACCTTGACGCCGCCTCCGCCACCACGCGCACCGGAAAGGGTGCGGACAGCACTATCGACCTCGCCGCGTGGAAGACCGGCGCGAGCGGCATGAAGCCGTCGAACGTCGACGGCAAGGCGGCGACGGCGAAGGCCGCGGAAGCACAGGCCGCCGGCACGGTCGGCGCGACCGCCGGCGGTGACGTCATCACCCGGATCCCTATCCCCGGCACTATCGCGGACAAGGAGCCCTCGGGCATCGGGTACGACGGCGACGTCTGGGTCCACGACTACAACGCGCGGACGAACACCGCCTACACGGTGACGGGCAAGTCGACCGGCAAGGTCTTCGACGCGTCGTGGAACCCGGCGTACCGGGCGTTCGACATGGCGCTCGACACCAAGACCGGTGACATGTGCCAGATGGAGGACAGCCCGGCCAGCTACATCCACTGCTTCGATCGGACGACCGGGAAGGAGACCCGGCAGATCACTGGTGACTGGTCCACGCTGCAGCTGACCGGGCTCGCCTACAACCCGACGGAGGACGTGTTCTACGTCGGCGGCCGGGCGAACGGCATGATCGGCACCGTCGCCGGGACGTCGCACGACAACCCGGGTGCGCTGCTGTCCTTCTGCGCCCCGCCGCTGCCCGAGGTGATGGGCCTGGCGTACAACCAGGCGTCCGACACCATCTGGTACACCGACCTCACCTCGAACCGGCCCACCCGCCTGCTGCAGGTCGACCCCGACGACTGCTCGCTGGTGAACGCGTGGTGGTTCCCGGGCCAGAAGGCGGGCCAGGGCGGCGGCCTCGAGACCGACTCCACCGGCGCGCTGTGGGCGGCGGACCAGATCGCCGACGACGTCGTGCTTGTCGACGTCGAGGACGACCTGCTCACCGACCTGCCGTGGCTGTCGCTCTCCTCGACCGGCGGCACCCTCGCCCCGGGCCAGTCGACGACCGTGAAGGTCTCGATCTCCTCGAAGGGCGCCAAGCCCGGTGTCCTCGGCGCGAACATCGTGGTGAGGTCGGACTCCGGACGCCAGTCCAAGACCTATGTCCCGGTGACGCTCACGACCACGAAGTACCAGGTCGGCGTCAACGCCGGTGGCCCAAAGCTCACCGACGGCTCCGGCTACACCTGGTCCGCCGACCAGGCTGCCGGCACGAAGGCGTGGGGCTACGAGGGCAGGACGACTGTCGCCTCCACGAAGGCCGGGATTTCCGGTACGACGGACGACGCCCTGTTCCAGTCGCAGCGCACCACGCATGAGAAGGAGCTGTTCTACCGCTTCCCCGACGCGCCCAAGGGCACCTACGCGATCGACTTCGGCTTCGCCGAGATCGAGAAGGTGGCCAGGGGCAAGCGGGTGTTCGACGTCGTCGTGGACGGGTCGCTGACGGAGTACGCGTACGACCCGGCCGCAGCCGTGGGGCCGAACGCCGCCGACTGGCGCTCCGCCGTCGTGCGGCACGAGGGCGGTCCGCTGACCGTGGAGCTGCGGGGCTCGAAGGGCCTGAAGGCCCCGACCATTGCCGCGCTGCGGGTGACGCTCGATCCGCGCGCTGACGCGGCGGAGCCGGAGCCTCAGCCCGAGCAGCCGGATCCGGGTCCCGTGCCGGTGGCTCCCGCCGGCCGCTCGTACTCGATGAAGGTGACCGACGGGCTCTACCGCCAGGGCACTGAGGAGTCCGGGTGGCACGGCGATGACCTCTGCGGTGTGTTGTGGTTCGACTCCAGCTTCCTGTCTCCGTTCTACGACAGTGCCTGGGACGGCGTGTGCGTGACGACGAACGGCACGCTGACCTTCGACCGCGCCAGCACGTCGGGAAACAACACGGCACTGCCGTCGCCGTACCCGATCGACGCGATCTACCCGCTCTGGGACGACCTCATCGTCGACGACGAGGCAGGCATCTACTTCGGCACGACCGAGGTGGACGGGCTGGCGGCGCAGGTCATCGAGTGGCGCAACGTCGCCTTCTACAGCGACCCGACGGCTCGCGTGAGCTTCTCGGTCACCCTGATCGCGGACGGACGGATCCAGATCGGGTACGGCGACGGCGTCGGCGGCGACAACCCCCTCACCCGAGGGTCGTCGGCGACTGTCGGTCTGGAGAGCCTGACGCGCAACCCCGCGAGTCAGTACTCCTTTGACCAGCCCATCCTGAAGGCCGGTCTGGGGCTGGAGTACACCCTCCCGGCCGCGGGCACGATCGAGGGAACGGTCACCGACAAGAACGACGGCAAGCCGATCGAGGGCGCGATCGTCACGCTCAAGGGGCCGGCGGGTGAGCGGGTCATCACGACCGACGCGAAGGGCCGGTGGAAGGCCCAGGCGCTGGTCGGCGAGAACACCGTGCAGGTCGACGCGCCGAACTACGTCACCGCCAGCCACCCCGTGACCATCGCCAGGAAGGATCAGGCCGAGGTCGTCGACACGGCGTTGACCACGGGCGTCGCCACCGTCACCGCAGGTGACCTCGACTGGCTCCTCGACAAGGACCAGAAGACGACGGCCGACGTGACGGTGACCAACACCGGCTCCGCCCCGCTCGAGGTGCGGATCAGCGAGCAGAAACGCACAAGCGACGGCGGGCACGAAGCCGCCGACCTTCCGTGGCTGACCCTCACGGGCGCGGCCGCAACCGGCCCGGTCACGCTCGCGGTCGGCGCGTCCACCACCGTCACGGCGACGGCCGACAACGCCTCCGTCGAGCCCGGCGTGCTCGTCGGCGACGTGCTGGTGGCGTCGAACGCCGGCAAGGGTGAGGCCCAGTTCACGCCGGTCCGCCTGGCGACCTCGGCCTACTGGAAGGGCCTCGACGTCGGCGGATCCGGGTACGTCGGCACCGACGGCTTCGTCTGGTCGCCCGACCAGGAGCTCGGCCCACGGCCGTGGGGCTACGTCGGCGGCAAGGCGCGTGCCACCAGGGCCGACATCGCCGGCACCGAGGACGACGCGCTGTTCCGCACCCAGCGGACCGGCGAGACGTTCAGCTACGTGTTCAGGAACGCCCCCGCCGGGACGTACCGAATCGCCCTCGACTTCGCGGAGATCGAGAAGGTCAAGGCCGGCAAGCGTGCCTTCGACGTTCTGGTCGACGGCAAGGTCGTGCTCTACGACCACGACGTGCAGGCGAAGGTGGGTGCGCTGACCGCGGACACGAACATGGTCACCGTCGAGCACGCCGGTGGTGATCTGAAGATCGAGCTTCGCCGCGACAAGGGCGAGGACGACCCGATCCTCAACGCCCTCACGGTCCAGCAGGACCCGCGCCTGTGAGATAACCACACCTGCCTGGGAACAGGGGTCAGAGCCTCCTCGGAGAAGGACTGCCGGGGAGGCTCTGATCGCGACCAGGAGAGTTGGCGGCGATGCCGGACGGCTGTCAGCCGCGCCCAGGGGACCGCCGGACGATGAGCACGCCGACGGTCGCCAACAGTGTCCCTGCCAAGAGGCACATCCAGCGGTCGTGGGCTGCGGCCCAGCCGTCGCCCACGCCGACGAGTAGAGCCACCGAGGTCGGCAGCAGCGCCACCACTGTCATCCCGAGCAGCAGCATCGGGGCGGCGAGTGGACTGCCAATTCCGCGCGGCGAACGTCGCCAGCCGACTGCCGACGCGAGGAACGCGACCGCCGCGACGGTCACGGCCTCACGGGTCAGGTCCGGGTACGGCAGCGACGCGGTCTCCGGCCCGGACCGTGTCACAAGCAGCGCTGCCGCCCAGCACGCACCGCCGACGACGGCAGCGGGGACCGCTCGTACCAGCGCGCCGAGCCAGGCCGGAACCGGCAGGGTCTCCGCAGTCGGCTTCGCGGGGTCGTCGAGCGCGAACGTGACGCCGAGGCCGACGCAGGCCATCACCAACCGCAGCAACGTGAGGTGATTGTCGGGGGGCAGGACCGACTCGGTCACGGCCGGTGGGGTCACGATCGCCACACCGACGATCCCAGTCGCCAGCAGCGGTGCGATCCGCATCGCCCGCAGCGTCGGCCAGACCAGCACCGCAGCCGTCCGCAGGCGTCCGCCCCGCCTCGGCCCGGGTGCGCTGACGGCCTGGCCCGAGGCGTCGGCGTCGTCCGCGGTGGGCATCCTGCTCAGTCGCCGCACAGCGGCTCGCCCTGATCCGGGGACGGCGGCTGGACCGCAACCCCGAAGATGACACCGAAGCGCTCCAGCGGTGTGCCAGACGCGGTCAGCTCGTCCCAGTGCCGCTCGACGAGCGGCGCCACCTCGGCGGACTGCCGCAGCAGCTCCAACGCCGGTGCCGCCGCCCGGTCGGGTGCCGAGATGCCGAACATGGCGGACGGGTCGCTGAAGACGAGCGATCCGGTGCTCGTCTCGTCCAGCGAGCGCATCCCGGCCAGGGCGGCCGGCGACGCCTGCCCGACCAGCCACACCAGCAGCGCCGCCCGGGCTCCGCACAGCGAGAATCCTCCGTCGTACGCCTGCGCGGCCATCAGCCGGTAGGCGACTCCGGCGGCGAGGATGGCGGTTGCGCGGTCGTCGCCCCACACCGTGCCCACCCGTATCGCCTCCGGGGTGCCGGCCGCCGCGTCCGCGACTTTCCAACCGGCCACCACGCGCATGTCTTCGGCGACTGAGCCGGTCTGGCCCTCCGCGGAGATCTCGTCGAGTGCGGTCCGCTGCCGCACCGCGAGCGGCGGCCCCGGCGAGGTGGCGACGTCCGGCACGACCTCGCGTACGGAGGTCACCACCGACTCCCACCCGGAGACGAAGCCGTCGAACCCGTCGAAGTAGCAGTAGGTGACGTCGTCGCGCAGGACGCACGACTGGATGCTCTCCGGCCGGTCTTCGACAGTCGCGCGAGCCGCCGCGATGCCGGGGTCGGGTCGCGACTGGGTCAGCCCGCCGCCGACGGTGAGGATCAGCCCGACGGCGAGCCCGGCCGCGACGACCGACCGTCGCGCCCTGGCCCGGGCCAGGATGGCCGCGACGAGCAGCACGGTGATCCCGACCAAATAGGCGAGGTGCCGGGCCGCGGGTCGGTCGGAGACGCCGGCGGGTACCGGGACCCCGAACTCGCTGACGTAGACCGGAAGCAGGAACCGCCAGCCGGTCTCGATGAGGGTCGCGGCGATCGCCGCGAACTCCAGCACCAGGACGAGTAGGACGAGCAGCGGAGCGATCAGCACGGAGCGGATCAGGATGCCGGCGATCACCCCGACCGCACCGAGGAGTAGCACCAGCGCCGACGGGGTCACCAACGCGGGGACGTCGACGCTCCCGGCTGCGCCCGGAAGCACTGCGGAAACCCCGACCCGGACAGCGACGAGCAGGAGGCTGAGGCCGGCCAGCGGTAGCAGTGCCAGCAGGAACCCGCCGACCCGCCAGGCGGGCGGCAGCACCAGCACGTCGTAGGACGCGTCGACCCGGTGCCGGTGCGCCCGTAGCGTGACGAGGTTCGCCACGATCAGCGCCGCGCCGCCGAGGATCGGCAACGCGAGCAGCTGGATGATGATCAACTCGTCGGGGAGCACCGGATATCGGTTGGCCGAGCCGGACAGCCAGCCCCACAGCCACGGGCCGAGGAACAGGAGCGCGGCCGCGATGGTGAGCGGGTGTCGCAGCATCCGGACCGCCTCGAACCGGGCGAGTGCGAGGAGCGCCTGCCGACGCCCGTCCGTGGACGACGGCGTTGGACGGACCGGCGCGGCCACCGTCAGGGCCGCGGTCATCGCGCGCCGCCCGCGATCATTGGCGCCTCGGCGTCGGTGGCGGCGCCGACCAGCGTCAGGTAGCCGTCTTCGATCGACGGCTCCACCAGCGCGGCCCCGGGTGGCGGGTCGCCGACGTGACGGTGCAGCCCCGTGCCCGTCCGCCACGACGCCAACGCCCCCGCCTGCCGCGTCGCGCTCGTCCACACCCGACCGGCGGCGAGCCCGGCCAGCTCCGCCGGGGTGCCCTCGAACCGCACTCGGCCCCGATCGAGGACGACGACCTCCTGGCACAGCGACATGACGTCCTCGGTCTGATGCGTGGACAGCAGGACCGTCTTGCGCTCGCCGAGGTCCGCGACCAGCTCCCGGAACCGCAGCCGCTGCTCCAGGTCGAGACCGACAGTCGGTTCGTCGAGGACGACGAGGTCCGGGTCGCCGACCAGGGCGGCCGCCAGCGCGAGCCGTTGCCTCATCCCGCCGGACAGGGTCCGGATCCGGGATCGCCGTCGCTCGTCGAGGCCGACGGCGGAGAGCACCCGGGCGACCTCGGCGTGCCGCGTCGTCCGGTGGGTGAGCTCCTTGAGAATCGCGACGTAGTCGACGAACTCGAACGCGGTGAACGACGGGTGGAAGCCGGGGTCCTGCGGCAGGTAGCCCAGCCGGCGCCGGACCGCGAGCCGCCCGGGTGGTGTGCTCGGGTCGTGGCCGAAGACCCGCAGCGTTCCGCCATCGGCGGGCAGGGCGGTCGCGACGATCCGCAGCAGCGTCGTCTTGCCCGCGCCGTTCGGGCCGAGCAACCCGGTCACGCCGGTGCGCAGCGTGAACGACACGTCCTCAAGCGCGGTGGTGCGCCCGTACCGCAGCGCCAGACCGTTTGCCTGAACGGCAGTCATGAAACCCTCCTCATCAGGTTGGGGACGTGGTAGCGGTCGTAGGTGCCGCGCTGACGGGACAGTGCCACGGCGGCGATCCCGCCGACGACCGCGACGCCAACCTGCCCGGCGAGGGTGAAGACGAGCCGGTCGCCGAAGGTGGCGGCGACCACCGCCGCCCAGCCGAGGCCGACGACGACCGCGGCCGGACCCGCGCCGAGCCGCGGCGAGAGCAGCAGCGACAGCACGGTCAGGGCGAGCGACGGCAGGAACCAACAGGTCGCGCGCAGCCCGTACCCGTAGATGAAGAGGCTGGCCACGGCGGACAGTGCGGTGGTCGCGGAAAGGACCGCGAGGCACCGCAACAGCAGTAACCGGAACGAGCGGATCGGAGCGACCACCGCGATCTCGTAGGTGGGGTCGATGCCGGGCGCGAACGACACCGCGACCGCGACCAGCGGCAACAGCGGGGCTACGGCGAGGAACACGACCGGGTCGGTGAACACGGCGACAGTTGCCGTCAACGCGGCAGTGACCGCGATCGCCACGAGCCACGACAGCCGCAGCGCCGGCGTCGCCGCGAGCAGCCGCGCGGTGTGGTCGGGAACGCCGACCGTGATCATCAAGCGTTCGACGGGCCCCGGCCGCGGCGCGTCCAGGGCGACGTCGAGGCGGGCCCAGCCTCCGTCGATCGCCCACCCCAGGTCGACGGTCGCGGCGGCGGCGAGGCGTTCGCGGCACTCACCGCACGCGGCCAGGTGCGCCTCCGTGGACCACAGACCAGGGGCGGCGAGGGTACGGGTGGCGTAGACGCGTAGGTCCTCGTCGAGCAGATGCCAGGTCATGTCAACTCCTCTCGCAGCTGCCGGCGGGCCCGCATCGCCCGCGTCTTGACGGTGCCGGCGGGGATGCCGAGCAGGACGGCGGCCTCGGCGGTGGAGAGGCCGTCAAGGACGGTGGCGCGGATGACCGCGCGCAGCTCCGGGGAGAGGCGGGCGAGGGCGCCCCCGAGGTCGCCGTGCTCGAGACCGATCAGCACCTCCTCCTCGGCGGACGACTCGTCGTTGCCGCGCAGGCGGGCCAGCAGCCGGCCGAGCCGGTCGCGGGATGTGCGGCGGCGCAGCGCATCGATGAGCCGGCGCGACGCGATTCTCCACAGCCAGGCAGCGGCGTCGGTGTCGCGAGGCCGGAACGAGGCCGCGGCGCCGGTCCACACGGCGAGGAATGTCTCCTGCACGACGTCGTCGACGAGGGCATCGTCGGCGCAGCGGTAGCACAGGCGCAGGCGTAGCCACGGCGCGTGCCGGCGGTAGAACGCCTCGAACGCGTTCCGGTCGCCGCCTGCGATCAGGGCCAGGAGTTCGGCGTCATCCTGGGCGGTCATGCCTACCTATCGCAGCGGGATCGAGTTTTGGTTCGCATGACTGGCACGGCTTCCTGCCAGCGCTCGCAGACGGCAGCAGGGGTGCGCTGTTCCCGGCACGACTCGCCTGTGCCCAAGACGGCCAGCGCCGTTTGGGGAGCCTGCCCCGTCGGCGTCGGTGACGATCTTTGGGTCGGGAAAGCTGTCGTGGTCCTCGGCGTCGCGGGGGTCGCGGTCGGTGGGTCGGGCCGTTGTTACTCGTCCCTGGTCAGCATGCCGCCGGAGCAGACGACCGAGTCGCGGTTTCGGTGCCGACCCGTCGAATCGCCGGGCCCGTGCCTGCCGGTAGGCCGGCTGACGGTGGGCCCGGCGCCGTCACCTGTCAGCGGCCCTGCAGGCGCTTCACGTTGTCGCCGAAGGTCCACCCCTTCGACCCGTCCCAGTTCGCCGACCAGGTCATCAGGCCCTTGAGGCCGGGCACAGAGTTCCAGGCCTGGGTCACCAGCGACGTCGACAGGTAGCCGCCGCCCGCCCCGTTCTGCGCCGGCAGGCCCGGCACCTGCCTGTCGTACGGCACGCGGATGGTGGTGCCCTGGATGGTGAGGCCGTTGTTGAGGCACTGCGTCTGCACGGTGAAGCCCTGCACCGTGCCCGCCGGGTACGAGTCGCCGGCGCAGCCGTACATGCTGCCGTTGTAGTACTGCATGTTCAGCCACCAGAGCCGGCCGTTGTCCACGTACTTCTTGATGATCGGCAGGTAGGAGCCCCAGATCGAGCCGTAGACCACGCTGCCGCCGGTGACGTAGGCGGTCTCCGGCGCCATGGTCAGGCCGAAGTTCGACGGCATCCGGGCCAGCACGCCGTCGATGATCCGGATCAGGTTGGCCTGCGACGTCGACAGGGTGTTGATGTTGCCGCTGCCGGTCAGGCCGGTCTCGATGTCGATGTCGATGCCGTCGAAGTGGTAGGTCGTCAGGATCGGCACGATCGTCGCGATGAACCGGTCGGCGACCGCCGCGGAACTCAGGTCGATGCCCGCGGCGGCCCCGCCGATCGACATCAGGATGGTGGCGCCGGCCGCTTTGGCCTGGCACATCTCGGCTGGGGTGGCCACCTTTACGCCAGCGTCCATGCCGTTCTCCCAGAGGACCGTGCCGTCCGAACGGATCACCGGGAACGCCGCGTTGATCACGTTGTAGCCGTGCTGGTTGAGCCGGCTGTCGGTGATCGGGATCCAGCCGAGGCCGGGGTGCACGCCGTTGGAAGCGCCGTCCCAGTTCTCCCAGTAGCCCTGCAACACCTTGCCGGCGGGCCGCGACTTCACCGCGCAGGTCCCACCGGTTGGCGGCGGCGTGGTGGGCGGCGGGGTCGTCGGTGGCGGCGTGGTGGGCGGTGGGGTGGTCGGTGGTGGCGTGGTGGGCGGCGGGGTGCTTCCCGAGCACGCGCCCAGGTCACGCCAGAGCGACGGTGTCGCGGCGGGGTTCCAGCCGGCTCCGGGGTGCGCGGTGTGGGCGACCAGAGCCTGGTAGAGCCGGCCGCCGTAGGTGACCTGGGCGCCCGCCTGGTAGGTGGTGCCCTCGGCCCAGGCCGGGGCAGTGCAGGCGACCATCGGGACGGCGTTGGCCGAGGGCACGGCCGCCATGCTGCTGGGGACAAAGGCGACGGCGGCCGTGACGGTCATCGCCGCCCCGGCCAGCACTGCGAAAATCCGACGGCTCCTCATGGTTCACTCCCCAGGCTTCGGTGACCCCCGACCTCCACATATTGACGTTCGTGAAGTTTAATATCAAGGGTTGTTTACAGATTCCGGGAAGTTGGGGGAGTCGGAGGGCTGGTAGGGCTCCCGCATGCTGCGCAGGCGCTGCTCGGCTCGTGGGGCGTCCACCGACGCTGACCATCTCGCCGTCCACGGCGTCCACGGCGTCCACGGCGTCCACGGCGTCCACGGCGTCCACGGCGTCCACGGCGTCCACGGCGTCCACGGCGTCGACGGCGAGCGTTCCATCCCGATCGAACAGGGCGTGTGCGGCGTGGTGGACGTCAGTCGGTGGCACGGCGCCCGTCATGCCGGGAGGGTGGACCCCATCGGGCCAGGCCGGCAGCCGAGCGCAGTGGCACGGCAACGATCGATAAGCGGTGGGGCGGGGCGGGCTAGTAGGCGTCGGCCAGGTGCGTCCGCAGCTTGACGAGCGCGCGGGCCAGCAGGCGTGAGACGTGCATCTGCGAGACACCGATCTGGTCGGCGATCTCGCTCTGGGTCTGGTTGCCGTAGAAGCGCAGGGTGAGGATCTTCTGCTCCCGCTCGTCGAGCGTGGCCAGCGCGGGGCCGAGCGCCACCCGCAGCTCGGCCTTGGCGAACTCGGCGTCGTCGCCGCCCAGCATCTCGCCCAACTCGGTGCCGCGCTCACCGTCGCCGATCGGGGTGGACAGCGAAACGGCGTTGTACGCGCGGGCGCCTTCGAGACCTTCGAGGACTTCTTCCTCGGTGAGCTTGAGGTGTGCGGCGATGTCAGCGACAGTCGGCGAACGCCCCAGCGTTTGCAGCAGGATACTGTTCGCGTCCGAGATCGCCAGGCGCATCTCCTGCAGGCGGCGGGGCACGCGGATGTCCCAGGTGCGGTCCCGGAAGTGGCGCTTGAGTTCCCCGACGATGGTGGGGATCGCGTAGCCGGCGAAGTCGACACCGCGGGACGGGTCGAACTTGTCCACTGCCTTGATCAAGCCCAACGCCGCGGTCTGCGTCAGGTCCCCGGTGGGCTCGCCTCGCCCGCTGTAGCGTCGGGCGAGGTGATTGGCCAGTGGCAGCCACGCCTCGATCGCCCGGTCCCGCAGCGCGGCCCGCGACGGGTGATCGGCGGGCATCGCCGCCATCGCGAGAAGCAACTTCGTGGCGGTCGAGTCGGCCGAGGCCTCCTTGCTGTGGGCGCTCATCGGTGCGGGCCGGTCGGTGGTGATGGTCATGGTTCCTCCGCATCGCACCGGCCGCGCTCCGGTTGTCCGGCGCCAACCGTCTGAGCAGAGAGTAGACGAAAGGGCACCAGAAACCTAGCCGAAAGGCTGAGGTGTCGCAGCTCGGTGACTCGTCGGCTGCCCGGAGGCTCCTGGCGGTTCGAAGCCGTCGGGCCGCACTCCAGGACGAGCCGGAGGACAGAGGGCGGTAGTCAGCTGCCCGAGCGGCTTATTCCGATCGACGGCGGATGACCAGCAGGGCGATGTCGTCGTTGGGGCGCTCCTCGGCGGTGGTGGCCATGATGTGGTCGCACAACTCCTCGGCAGGCCCGGACCGCACGGCGTCGGCGAGGCGCTCAATGCCGGTGTCGATCAGCTCGCTGCGACGTTCGACCAGTCCGTCGGTGTAGAAGACGAGCGCCGCGCCGGGCGGTAGGTCCAGAACGGTGGTGCGGCGATTGGCTGGCGGTCGGCCCACGCCGAGTGGCCGGTCCACCGTCAGGTTGACGGGCTGGGTGGGTTGGCCGGGGGTAGCCAGCAGCGGTGGGAGATGGCCTGCGGAGGAGAGGTGCACCGTCGCGCGGTCGGGTGAGATCAGGGCGTAGACGGCGGTGGTGAGGGTGCCCGCTTCGAAGTGGTGGATCTTGCGGTCGAGGGAGGTAAGCGCTTGGGCGGGATCCTCGGAGTCGAGGGCGTAGGCGCGAAGCGCGCTGCGGATGCGTCCCATGATGACGGCGGATGGCAGCCCGTGGCCGGAGACGTCGCCGATGACGGCGCCCAGCCAGCCCGAGGGCAACGTGAACACGTCGTACCAGTCGCCACCGATGCCCAGGTCGTGACCGGGTACGTACCGGGCGGCCAGGTCCAAACCGGGGATGTCGGGTAGCCGGCCTGGTAGCAGGCTGTGTTGCAGGGCCAGCGCTGCCTGCCGGTCGAGGACCTGCGCGTGGGCCTGACCTGCGAGGCTGGCGCGATCGGCAACGAGCTGTAACAGCTGCACGTCGTCGGGACCGAACTGACGCAGGGCCAGGGAGCCGACGTGTAGTACGCCGACGAGGTTGCCGTTGACGAGCATGGGCACGCCCAGCAGGGCTCGGATGCCGGCGGCCAGCAGGATGGGATTGACCACGTCGTCGGGCGTAACGTTGTGGATCGTGACCGGGGCGCGCGTCGCCGCCACTCGCCCGGCGAAGCCACGTCCGACCCGGATGCGGAAACCGCGGCGGACCTCCTCCTCCAGGCCCTTGGCCGCGGTCGCGACGAGCTCGCCGGTGTGGTCGTCCAGCAGCAGGATGGTGGCGGTATCTACCTTGAGTAGGTCCCGGACCCGTTCAAGTAGCTCGTCGAGTAACTCGGTGATGTTCAGCCCCGACAGGGCGGCGTCGGTGATCGCCTCGATACGTCGCAGCCGCTCGTCGTTCGTCACCAGTTCGGCATCGGGCACCCAGGCAGCCTAGACGCCGGCACGCCTTCGATGGCACGTCAGGAGCGAGATCAACAGTGTCGTGCCCGTGAGGTGGGGTATTCCGATGTCACATCGATGCACTGGTCGGCCGGTGAATCCGTTCCGGAGAGCTATCCTCCCTCGTGCCACCGGTAAGGTCACCGGCTCCACGTCCGACAGGGAGGGGAAGCAGTAGTGAATCCACCGCTCGACCAGCATGCCCCCACCCCCGGGAAGCCCCTGTTCTCGACGTCGTTCGCCCTCGCGGACCTGACCCGCGTCCGACGGGAGGTCGAGGCCGCCAGTCGCCGGTGCGGCCTTGCCCACGACGAGATCGAGAACTGGGTCGTCGCGATCAACGAACTGATGATCAACGTGATTCGGCACGGCGGTGGCAGAGGCGCCGTACGCCTGCTCCTGGACGGTCAGCTCACCTGTGAAGTCACCGACCAGGGGCGGGGCTTCAACACTGGGCACTACTTCCCGCGCACCGAGCGACCGCCCCTGTCCGAAACGGGAGGAATGGGCCTCTGGGTGGTCGGGCGGATGGCCGACTACGTCCTCGTCGACAGCGGACCCGCAGGCACCACCATCCGCATCGCGGCACGCACCCGCGACACGCTCGGATAGCCATCCCCTCCTCGGACGTCATCCGAACCGCCGAGAGAGGCGCGCAGCGAGCTGTCCGTGGAGTCGACGCGTTGTCGGTGACCTGTCGAGGGCTGTCAACCGGTGGCGGTTACCGTCGATGATGGACCGATGGCGCGATGGTGGCGGGTCGGGGTGTGTCTGGCCGGTGGGCTGATTCTGCTCGCTGTCGGGGTGTGGGGGGCGCTCACCCACCTCGACGCGGCCGACAAGGTCGCCAGCGTGGTCGGTGGGGTTGGGGCGGTGTTCGGGCTGGCCCTGTCGGTGTACGGGGTGGCGCTGGCCCGCCGGAGCCCGGCGTCGGGCGGACAGTCCGTGACGGGTTCCACGGTCGGTGGTGGGTTGGTGCAGGCCCGGGGTGTGCGCGGCAACCTGCGGATCGGCCCGGCGGGGGCGCCTCCACCTGGGCCGGAGGAAGCGCCGCCGCGAGCGCAGCCGGCATCTACAGCGCCGCGGGCGGGTGGGCAGTCGGTCGCTGGGTCGCAGGTGGCCGGGTCGGTGCAGCAGGTCCAGGACGTCGGCGGGGACGCCGACCTCGACCGGTGAGCGGCCTTCGCCGGCTGTTGACCGGCGGCCGCGACGCCGCGGCCGGGGTGGCGGTGACCGGCAGCCTGGTCATCGGCGACGTGATCCAGGTCAGTGACGTCGCCGGTTCGGTGCAGGTCACGATCACCCCGCGGGTGCCGCCGCCATATCAACTCGAACCGCTGCCGGTCCAGCCGCCGCAGCTGGCACAGGCGAAAGCGTGGGCGCAGCCGAGCCGGCTGTTGCTGCCCCGCTACCGGGTGGTGCCGTTCACCGGCCGCGACCAGCAGCTGAGCGACCTGAACGCCTGGGCGCAGGGTGAGGCGGTCGCGGTGCGGCTGGTCCACGCCGCCGGTGGGCAGGGCAAGACCCGCCTGGCCGAGGAGTTCGCCACCCGCCGCGCCGGATCGGGGTGGACGGTGTGGCGGGCGGTCCACGCTCTGACCCCACGCGCGGGGGCCGTGGGCGTCCCGGCCGCAACTGGGCCCGGACCGGTCGGACCGGCCAGCCGGGTGGCGCTGCCCGCCGGTGGGCGGGTCCTCGCCGTGGTGGACTACGCCGACCGGTGGCCCGCCTCCCACCTCCTGGCCCTGCTGGGCGACCTGCACAACATCGCCGTGCAGACACCGGTGGTCCTGCGGGTGCTGCTGCTGGCCCGTTCGGTCGGGTTCTGGTGGCCGGCGGTCACCGACCGGCTCGACGGCGACCTCGATCTGGACGCCGACGACGTGCCGTTGCCGCCGCTGGGCGCCGACCGGGACCGAGCCGACCTGTACGGCACCGCCGCGCGGCACTTCGCCGCCGCGCTCGGCGTCCGCGACGCCAGCACCTGGCCGCCCCCACCCGGCCTGGCCGATCCGGACTTCGCGCAGGTCCTCGCCGTACACATGGCCGCCCTCGCCGCCGTCGACGCCCACCGCCACAGCACCACCGCCCCGACCGCCCCGCACGCGATCTCGGCGTACCTGCTCCGCCGCGAATACGCCAACTGGCACCAGCTGCACACCCGCACCGAAGATCCCCTGCCCACCCCGCCGCAGGTCCTGCGCCGTGCCACGTACGTGGCCACCCTGACCGGGGCGCTACCCCGCCCGGCCGCCCGTACCGCGCTCACCGGCGTCGACCTGGCCGCCAGCATCCAGGCCGCTGACCAGATCATCGACGACCACCGCACCTGCACGCCACCCACCGACCCGGGCACCGTCCTGGAAGCACTGCACCCCGACCGGCTCGGCGAAGACCTCATCGCCCTGTGCACCCCCGGCCACCCGCACACCGGCGCCGACACCGCCGGACTCCTCGACGACTGGACCCTCACCGCCCCCACCGCCCTGCTCACCACCGGTGACGGCACACCACCGGGCTGGACACCCAGCACCCTCACCGTGCTGGTCGAAACCGCCCGCCGCTGGCCCCACATCGCCGCCAACGTGCTGTACCCCCTCATCCGCCAGCAACCCCACCTTGCCCTGGCCGCCGGAGGCGCCACTCTCACCCGCCTGGCCAATCTCCCCGACATCGACCCCACCGTCCTGGAAGCCATCGAGGAACACCTTCCTGACGACGTGCACATCGACCTCGACACCGCCGCCGCCGCCATCACCACCACCCTCACCCGCCACCGCCTCACCACGACCACGGATCCCACCGACCGTGCGAAGCTTCACGCCAGGCACGCCTGGCGCCTGAACAACGCGGGCCGCCGGGACGAGGCCCTCGTCCCCGCGGTGGAAGCCACGGGCATCTACCAGCGGCTGGCCGAGGCGAACCCGGTCGCTCACCTTCCCGACCTCGCCAGGTCGTTGAACAACCTCGGCACGCTCCTGTCGGCGGTGGGCCGCCGGGACGAGGCCCTCGTCATGGCCGAGGAGGCCGTCGCGGTCCGTCGGCGGTTGGCCGAGGTGAATCGGGCCGCTTATCTCCCCGACCTCGCCATGTCGTTGAACAACCTCGGCACGTTCCTGTCGAAGGTGGGCCGCCGGGACGAGGCCGTCGCACTGGCCGAGGAGGCCGTCGCGGTCCGTCGGCGGTTGGTCGAGGAGAACCCGGCCGCCTACCTCCCCGACCTGGGCGCGTCGTTGAACAACCTCGGCACGTTCCTGTCGGAGGTGGGCCGCCGGGACGAGGCGCTGGCCCCGGCGGAGGAAGCCACGGGCATCTACCGGCGGTTGGCCGAGGCGAACCCTGCCGCTTATCTTCCCGACCTCGCCATGTCGTTGAACAATCTCGGTATATCCCTGTCGGAGGTGGGCGACCGGGACGAGGCGCTGGCCCTGGCCGAGGAGGCCGTCGCGATCCGTCGGCGGTTGGCCGAGGTGAATCGGGCCGCTTATCTTCCCGACCTCGCCATGTCGTTGAACAATCTCGGTATATCCCTGTCGGAGGTGGGCCGCCGGGACGAGGCGCTGGCCCCGGCGGAGGAGGCCGTCGCGATCCGTCGGCGGTTGGCCGAGGTGAATCGGGCCGCTTATCTTCCCGACCTCGCCATGTCGTTGAACAATCTCGGTATATCCCTGTCGGAGGTGGGCCGCCGGGACGAGGCGCTGGCCCCGGCGGAGGAAGCCATGGGCATCTACCGGCGGTTGGCCGAGGCGAACCCAGCCGCTTATCTTCCCGACCTCGCCATATCGTTGAACAACCTCGGCATATCCCTGTCGGAGGTGGGCCGCCGGGACGAGGCGCTCGCCCCGGCCGAGGAGGCCGTCGCGATCCATCGGCGGTTGGCCGAGGCGAACCCGGCCGCCTACCGTGCCGACCTGGGTGCGTCGTTGAACAGCCTCAGTATCCGCCTGTCCGAGGTGGGCCGCCGGGACGAGGCCGTCGCCCCGGCCGAGGAGGCCGTTTCGATCCATCGGCGGTTGGCCGAGGCCAACCCCACCGCCTACCTCCCCGACCTCGCCGGATCGTTGTGGCGTTACGCCTGGGTCTGCGTCACGATTGACCGCAACCTGCCGAAAGCGCTCGCGGCGGTCCACGAGGCGATCGTCCTGTATGAGGGCCTTGCCGAGCAGGTCCCGCAGCGGTTCGGCGACGATCTGTGGTCGGCGTATCGCACTCTCGCCGACGTCCTGAACGGTCTAGGCCGCACCGATGAGGCGATCGATCTGCGCCGGCAGCTCGACGAGGCCGAGACGACGACGCACCGGACACGGAGCCGGCGTGACGGTAGCTGAGCAGGGTCAGCGGTTCGACAACTTCTGACGCGGCGATGCCCCGCAGAACGGCGGTCGGTGCGGGCGGCGCGCTCCCGTTCCGATCTCTCCGTGGAATCTGGAACACGCTCGCACGCCCACAGCGAATTCACGAACTCCGCACAGCGCACTCATCGGGCCAGCCTTCGGCGAAATCCCGGACGAGACCGCCGGGCCGTACCCGGGGGACGGCTCGAACGGCCCCGACGTGTTGGAGCAGAGCGGCATCGTGCGCGGCGACATCCGGTCGAGCATCGGAAGTGCCTCCGGTACGGCTCAGGGTGTGCCGCTGACAATCGAACTGACGATCCGGGACCTCGCCAACGGCCAGAAGGCGTTCGCTGGCACCGCTGTCTACGTCTGGCACTGCGACCGCGACGGCAGCTACTCCATGTACTCGGACGGCGTCACCGACCAGAACTACCTCCGCGGCGTCCAGATCGCCGACGCCGCCGGGTCGGTGCGCTTCACCAGCATTTCCCCGCCTGCTACGCCGGGCGGTGGCCCCACATCCACTTCGAGGTCTACCCCGACCAGGCGAGCATCACCGACGCGAGCAAGGCCGTCGCGACCTCACAGGTCGCGCTGCCCAAAGCATCCGTGCCACGGTGTACGCACAGCCGGGCTACGAGACCTCGGTCGCCAACCTCGCTCAGGTCAACCTTGAGGATGACAACGTCTTCGGCGACGACGACGGCGCCAGCCAACTCGGCACCGTGACCGGTGATCTCGCACGTGCGTTGCATGCAGCTCGCCCCTGGCGGCTGCCAACTCAGGTGTCTGGGCGATGCGGGCGGGCCCGGTGTGACGCCGAGCCCGCCCGGTGTCAGGCGTGCGGGACTACGCCCTGCAGTTTGTCGGTCTGCGTGCCCTCGAAGGGGTTGGGCGGGTAGTCGGTCGTGGTCAGGATGCGAGGGGCGCGAGTCTGAATTGTTGGTTGGTTTGTCCGTGGCAGTCGTAGAGCTGGATCTGGGCTCCGTTGGCCGTACTCCAGGCGTCGAGGCATCGTCCGGACTGGACGTTGCTGATGGTGCCGTTGGAGTTGACGTTCCACTGTTGGTTGGTTTGGCTGTGGCAGCTGTAGATCTGGACGGCTGCGCCGTTGGTGGTGCCTGCGGCGTCGAGGCACATGTTGCCGTACACCTGTAGTTGTTTGCCTGTGGTGTAGGTCCATGCCTGGTTGGTTTGTTTGTTGCAGCCGTAGAGCTGTACCCGGGTGCCGTTGTTGTGGGAGGCGTTGGTGACGTCGATGCACCGCCCGGACTGGGTGCCGACGATTTCGCTGGCGGAGCCGGGTGCGACGGTGGGCGGGGCGGTGGGGGTCGGCGTGTTGGTGGGAGCGGGTGTGTTGGTGGGGGTCGCCGTTGGGGTGGTCGGTGTCGAGGGCAGCAACGGGCAGGTGCTGCGGTAGGTGACGACGCCGCTGGAGTCCAGCAGTGGGCAGAGGAATTGGCTGTACCGGGCGTCGTTGTCGATGAACATCTTGACGAATGGCAGCATGGTTCGGACCAGCACCGGGTTCGACCGGCCGACCATGAACCCGTGGTCGGCGCCGGCGACTTCGAGGTAGACGCTTTCCGTGGTGGTCGGGAGGCTGTTGTAGAGGCCGGTGGCGTAGGACGGGGTGACCACCGTGTCGGCCTGCCCGGCGAAGATCATTGTGGGTACCCGGTCGTTGGCCAGGTTCGACGACGGGGAGTACGGCGCGATGCCGACCACTGCCTTCAACGTTGAGCGTCGGGTGGCTGCGCTCAGCGCGCCACCGCCGCCCATGGAGTGGCCGGCGACGGCCAACCGGTTGGGGTCGACCCGGTCGCGTACCGGGCTCTGCTGTGTCAGGTAGTCCAGCGCGGCGAGCAACTGGGTGCCTCGGGCCGTGTCGAAGTCGTTACGGCTGTTGGTTTCGATGCCGATCACGACGAAGCCGTGGGAGGCCAGCCACGGTCCCATCCAGGCCAGTTCGGCGGAGAACAACGCGGTGTAGCCCGGCGAGATCGCGATGGCTCCGAAGGTGCCCTGGCTGGTGTCGGTCGGGTAGTAGATCCTGCCGCCGTTGAAGCCGTACCCGGTCGGGACGCTGACCGAGGTGTTGGCGAAGGGGCCGTTCACGGCGGTGACGCTGCTGCGGGTGGGGTCCGGACCCCGCTGGTACGGGTTGTCGGCGGCCGATGCCGAGCCGGTCGCCACCGTGATGGTGAACAGCCCGACTGCGGCTGCGATCCCGGCCGCGGCGAGCTTGAACAGCCGTCCCCGAAGACGGGAGGACGCGCGGTCAGCGTGGGCATTCGCCGCGGGCGGCGGGTGGTGTGCAGGTGCTCGCACGGTCGGTACCTCCTGGTGGTGGGTGGGTGCGGGGCGGGCAGGCTCGTTCCGGCCGTCCCGGTGTTGTCGGTTCGTCGGCGTTGCCGCGTCAGCGGACCCGACCGGTGCGGCAGGAGGTCGTGGTCGCCTCCGCAGCTGGGAGGGCTGGGCCACGACGCGCAGTGGCGACCCGCTCACGGGCCGAATTATCGCGGCTGTTCCGGAAGGAGTGAGCGATCGTGGTCGGATCCGACCGGTGGGACTGGGCCGGGAAAATCATGCTGATCCTCCGGTGGTGTGAGGGGTGATCTCAGCCGCTGGTCGAGTCGGAGGCCCTGTTCGGATACGGGTCACCTGACAGGTGGGCGGGCCTGACGGTCGCGTGCGGCGCCTCCGGTGGTCAAACGATCATGTTAACGTTCACACTCATCGATGGCTCTCAGGTTGGCAGACAGTTCCAGGATTTTCAACCGGTAGTTTCGGGCCTGTTACGGATCAGGAGGTCGCGGGTGCGCGTCGCGCTCGGTCAGCCCTCGCGGCACCGGTGTGGGTTGCGCGTCGAGTGATTCGGGAAGGGAGTAGCCCAGACGCCCGACTCCTCAATGGACGGAGACTGACATGCTGGACAACCTTGCCGTGGTCGGAGGCCCGAAGACGCCGGTCTCCCAGCCGGTGCTGATCGGCTTCTTCGTCCTCGTCGCGGTCGCCATCGTCGTCATCCTGTTCCTGCGCTCGCGCAGCAAGTAGCACCGCGCGTCCGGGCCGTACCTCAGGGCGCTTCGCGCCCCGGTGCTCCTGGCGTCCACGTGTGGGCTCGTGTCTCCCAGGCCCACTGGGCGATGCCGACGCGGTTTCGCACCCTCAACTTGCGTTGGACGCTGGCGAGGTGGGTCTTGACGGTTCCGGCGGTGATGAACAGTCTGGCGCCGATCTCGGGGTTGGTCAGGCCGTCGGCCACCAGGGAGACGATGTCCATCTCGCGGTCGGACAGCGCCGGTTCCGGGTTGCGGGTGGGCGCGCTGGTGGCCCTGGAGAGTTGGCGAAGCAGCCGGACGGTCACGGTCGGGCTGATCAACGCGTCGCCGGCCACCGCGGCGCGGACCGCCTCGGCGAGAAGGGCCGGCCCGGAGTGCTTGACGAGGAATCCGCTGGCCCCGTGGCGGAGCGCGGTGTGCACATAGGCGTCGAGATCGTACGTGGTCACTACGACGACGCGAGTGGCAACGGGAGCGTCGGCCGCGCACAGCCTGCGCGTCAGTTCGAGCCCGTCCATCCCCGGCATGCGGATGTCGGCGATGACCACGTCGGGACGTAGCCGCTGGGTCAGGGCCAGCGCCGTCGCACCGTCGGCGGCCTCGCCGACGACCTTGATGTCCGTGGCGGCCCCCAGGATGGTGCGGAACCCGAAGCGGACGGAATGCTGATCATCGGCGAGGAGCACGCGGATGGTCATGCTGTCGTCCGCAGCACGTCCGCGGGCAGGTCGACACGTAACTGCCAACCAGCCGGCGACTGCGGCCCGTAGTCGAGCGTGCCACCGAGCATCTCCACCCGTTCGGCCAGGCCGCTCAGCCCGCTGCCGCCGTGCCGTCGCAGCGGATCCCGTCGACCGTGGAGCGAAGCCGGGCTCTGGTAATCGGCGGGTGATCTGTTCGTCACGTCCACGGTGACGCCTCCGAGGTTGTGGTGCAGACGTACGTCGACGGCGGCACCGGGGTGGGCGTGGCGGCGCACGTTCGTGAGTGCTTCGACAACCACGCGGTAGACGGTCGTGCTCGCCTCGGGCAGCAACGAGGATTCGAGCCCCGGATCGATGGCGACAGTGACGGGTCCGTCCCAGGCGGCCGCGTATCGCTGGATCAGGTCGGGCAGTTCGGTGGCATCCGGCAGGGGCGTGCGGACCGCTCCGGCGGCGTCCTCCAGCTCCCGTAGCAGCCGGATGGTTCGGTCCATCGCGTTCAACGCGCGGGTGCCGTCGGCCTCGATGGCCTGAAGCACGTCGGCGACGTCGGCGCCCTCGTCGAGCAGGATTCGCCCGGCCTGCGCCTGGATCACCATGGCGCTGACGTCATGGGCGACGAAGTCGTGGAGGTCGGTGGCGAGTTGGACGCGTTGCGCCCGGCGAGCCAGTCGCACCGCGCGTACCCGGGCCTCGTCGAGGCGGCGCAGGTACAGGCCGGCGGCGACGCCGGCGAACCCGGCCAGCGACCAGAAGACGCAGACCGCGACGCGGTCGCGCCAACCCAGCTCGGCAGCGCCGGTGATCGGCACGGCCAGGACACTCTCCGCGAGGATCGCCACGGCGACCGTCAGGATGGAGATGCGGGACGTCGCCGTCCGGCACACAAGTGCGAGGTAGGCGATCAGGACCGCCGTGGTCAGCAGGGGCCACGGCCCCGCCGGCATCGGAGCACCGGCCTGGTGCCACAGCCCCACCGTGCCGAGCGACAGCAAGGACACCAGGCCGCTGCTCACACCGGTCAGGTGGCGGGCGCGCGGCCAGATCGCCGCGTGCCCGGCGAGCGTCGCGACGGCCAGTGCGGCCGCGACGGCGAGTGGTGGGTGAACGCCCGGACCCCAGACGCCGGCCGACACGACGACGGCGAGGCAGGCGCCGACCGCCACGCCCGCTCGTGCCGTACGTCTGGGGGTCAACCGCCCGGACCGGGCTGCCGGCGCGCTCAGCGAGATCACGAGTTCACCGTAACCGTGCCGTACCGCCTACCGGTATCTACCGATCGGCAGATGGCGAGGGGTTCCTGAACGCGGAGATCCTGGCGACACGAGGCCAGCCACGGACGTGGCCGGCACACCCACGGGGAGGGCGCAGATGACCGCGGCACCGACAGAACAACCTCCGGCGTTACGGCACCATCGATATGTCGCCGGCTGGCCGGAGGCCGGCGTCCTGGTCGGGTCCCTACTGCTGATCGCTGTCGGGTTCCTGTGGTGGCTGCGCCCGAGCAGCTACCCGTTCGGCCGGCAGGACCGGTTCGCGGACCTGTCCCTCATGACCCACGTACCTTCGGACACGGCTGTCGCGCTCGCCCTCACGGCCGGCGTCGTCGGACTGGCGCTGGCCACTCTGCTCCGCAGCGGCCGGTCTGGCACACCGGTGCGGGTCGCCGGCATCGTGGTCGCTGCCGTCGCGGCGACGATGCTCGGCTTCCTGGTGCCCGACATCCAGGTGCTCACCATCACCGCGTACCTGATGACTCTGGCAGTGCCTGCCGCGATCGTCGCCGCACTGGTCACGCGCCTGATCAGCTCCGCGAGGCCACACTGCGGTCGCGCCGCGGGCGCCGGTGGCATCGCCGCCGGAGCGGCGGCCTTCGTCGCACTGCTGCTGTGGTTGAGCTACATCGCCCGCGACGCCGAACCCATTGGCTACCGACCGTTTGTCGTGTTCGGATCCCTGGCCGTCGGCGCCTGCTGGGCTGTGGTGCTGGTACGGCTCCTGCGACACCATCGCGGCCACTGTCAGTCCTGCGGACGGCCGGGAGCGGCGTGGACGACACCAGCCTCCGCAGCGTCCTGGGGTCGCGTCCTGACCTGGGCCGCCGCCCTGTGCCCACTGCCGTACGTGGTGACCAGACTGAGTTGGCTGACGCCCTGGCCCGTCGGGGAGAGCGCCGAGACCCTCGCCGCGCATCCCGGTCTCCGCATCTTCGGACTGGCCCTCGCGGTCGCCGGCGAGGCCGGTACCTGGCTGACCCTCGGACTGATCCGGCCCCGCGGCGAGGTCTTCCCACGCTCGTTTCCGTTTGTCGGCGGTCGGCCCGTACCCGTCTACGCGGCGGTCATACCCGGGCTGATCGTGGCGCTCATGATGTGCATCGCCGGCCACTCGCTTGTGCAACAGTCCTTCGGCGCCGGCACCGACCTCTCGGATCATCTCCTGGTCGTGCTGATGCCCTTCCCGCTCTGGGGGCTCCTGCTCGCCGGCGCCACTCTCGTCTACTGGTACCGCCGCCGCCCCGCATGCCGCGTGTGCACACCTGCCACGACGGGCGGTCCGTGGCCCCCGATCGGGCCGGAGTCGCCGGAGCCCCGGCTGCGGCCGAGCTGAGAAACGCCTACCAGTTCCCGGCCCCGGGTTGCCGGGACGGATTGCGATCATTTACGGTCGACGATGCCAGGTGAGAGGCGCTGCGACGGACCTGGTCCGCCACGCTCACCCGGAAACACATCGGATCCAAGGGCGCCTTCCCACGATGGGGGAGGCGTGATGAGTTCGTTCGTGACCACGTGGGGTGCCGGCGACTACCCGGCCATGGCACAGCGGCTGATGCCGGTCGCCGAAGCGGTGGTGGCAGCAGCCGCGATACGGCCGGACGACCGGGTGCTCGACGTGGCCACCGGTACGGGCAACGCGGCGGTACTGGCCGCCCGGTGCGGAGCCCGTACCGTCGGGGTGGATTTGGAGCCCGCGCTGCTGGAACTGGCCCGGCGTCGCGCCGCGGATGACGGCCTGGCGGTCGACTGGCGGGTCGGCGACGCAGGTCGCCTACCGCTTCCCGACGATTCGGCCGACGTGGTCCTGTCGGTGTTCGGCGTGATCTACGCGAACGACCACGAAGCGGCGGCCCGGGAACTGAGCCGGGTGTGTGCCTCCTCGGGCCGAGTCCTGCTGGCCGCCTGGACACCGGGCAGTCTGTTGCCGGCCATGGGTCAGGTCCTCGGCGGATACCTACCGCCACCGCCGGTAGGCAGCGCCCCGCCGAGCCGGTGGGGTGACCGCACGCTCGTCGGACCGCTCCTGGCAGCCGCCGACCTGCGGATCACGTCGACGGTCGTCCACCGGTTGGGCCTGAGCTTCGCCAACGCCGACGCGGCGACCAGCCTGCTCATCGACACCGCCGGGCACGTCGTCACCGAACGGGACCGGCTCGTGGCCCAGTGCCGGTGGGAGGCGTTGCGCGCGGACCTGCGCTCGTTCGTCGGCGACCGTGGGGTCACCGACGGCGGTCGGTTCCGGTTGGAGGCCGAGTACCTGCTCACGACGGCCGTACCGGCGTCAGCGGTGACACCATGACGCGGGCGGGTGCCTGCTAGACAGGGCGGGTGGAGATGGACATCTATGACCGGTACGAGCGGGACGCCGAAGAGCACTTGGCGGCCTATGGCCTGCGTGTCGGCGCTGACCAGGTCCCGACCATTCGGGAGGTCCTCGCGCGTGAGACCCGGCACGAGGCGGACACCTACGCTGGATTGGGTACCGTCCCCGGCAACACGGCCCTGATGCGGATCTGCGCCGTTCAGCTCTGGCATGCGGGTGCCGTGGAGGACGCGCTGTTGATTCACCGAGCCCGCCGAACCAGCATGGACGCGACTGGCGCCCTCGATGGGGAACTGATGCTGGGGGCGGGGGTGGCCAGGACCAGGGCGTACCTCGCGACCCTGGGCACCGAGGAAGCCCGAGAGGTCCTCAACCAGATCGCGTGGGTGGAGGAGTCTTACGACGCCGAGCGATACGCGGCTTTCGTCAGCACGTACTACCGAATCGCGTGACGGCGTGCCGCGCACCGACGCGATCCTGCGCCAGACCAGCGGCTCCGCCTACTGGCACGCCTGGGCGCGCGCGTTGCCGCCCTCCGCCGAGCCTCTGCGAGCGGGTCGGGGCTGAGCTGCCCAAGCGGTTGGAGCGGAAACGTCGCGACGAGGCGTACCGGGCGACAGGCTCAACCGACCCGCTGGGCCAGCACCTGCCCCGGCCAGGACCCAGCTAGGAAGGTGTCGGTGGGGGTGAACCCCTGGCGCTCGTAGAACGCCACCAACTCGCCACCGCCGCCCGCCCAGCAGTCCACCCGTAACAACCGCACGCCGGCTCGCCGGGTCTCCCGCACGGCGTGTGCCAACAGGGCCGACCCGAGGTTTCGACCGGCGAACCGTCGGTCGGCGACCAGGAGGCGGACGTACCGCTCGGGTTCGTCCGCGGGCGGGATCGGTGCGCGCGGACTGGGCCCGGAGTCCAACACCAGGGTTGCGGCTGGTGTGCCGTCCAGTTCCGCGATGTACGCGAGGTTCTCGGTCAGGTACCGGTCGACCAGTTCGGTCCCGCCGGGCCTCTCGGAGAACGACGTCGTGCCCCACTGCTCGGTATTGCCTCGATCGTTCATCCACTTCACGGCGGCGTCGAGCATCTTCAGTACGGCAGGTGCATCGGCCGGACCGCCGCGTCTGACACGTATGCCGCGGCTGGTGTCGTCCATCGCGGAATTGTAGGCGTGGCAGGGCGTTGACCGACACCCACCGAGATCGACCCGTGCCCGGTGCGGCCTGACGGGCACGCGCCGCCCGGGACAGGACCCGGGCGGCGCGTCTTCGGCAGCTGCCGGATGCGGTACTAGTTGCGCGTGCTCCACTGCTGGTTGGCGCCGCCGTGGCAGGCCCAGAGGTGAAGTTGCGTGCCATTTGCCGTGCCGGAACTGACGGCGTCGAGGCAGAGGCCGGACTGGACGCCGGTGATGGTGCCGTTGGAGTTCAGATTCCACTGCTGGTTGGGCTGGCCGTTGCAGTCCCAGATGAGGACGGCGGTGCCGTTGCTGCTGCCCGCCCCGCTGGCGTCCAGGCACTTGTTGCCGTAGACGGTAAGGGTGCGGTTGGAGGTGTGGGTCCAGCGCTGGTTGGTGCGGCCGTGACAGTCCCACAACTGGGCGCGGGTCCCGTTGCTGGTGCTGGAGTTCGGTATGTCGATGCATCGGCCGGACGGGTTACCCACGATCAGCACGTTCTGCTGACCACCCGGCGGCGGGCTCGTCGGCGGGGCGGTGGTGGGCGGGGCACTGGTGGGCGGCACGGTGGAGCCGAACTGGCTGAAGAACCGCCACACCTCCTGCTTGACCCAGCTCCGCGCGCCGCTCTCACAGCCGGCACACCCGTCCACCGGACCTTGCTGGTGGCCGCCGTCGAACGCGGCCCAGACCACCGGATATCCGGCCTGGCACGAGTAGGCGGTGGTGATGTGGGTTCGGCTACCCGCCGCCGGCTCCGGTGGGTTCTGCGCGGCACAACCGTTGTTCCGGACGAACCTGTCCCGCAGCGACCGTCCACTCGCGATGTTGTCGTTGATGCCGTGGATTCCCAGGTACGCCACTGGCTGGGTGCCGCCGCTGCATCCGCTGATCGCCCCGGGAGCCGCGATTGCCGCGACCGCCCGGAACACGGTCGGTCGGGAACACGCCAACGAGTAGCTCATCGCGCCGCCGTAGCTGAACCCGACCGAGAAGAGCTGCGTCGTGTCGACGCAGAGCGCGTTCTCGATCACCCGGACCATGTCGTCGGTGAAGGTCACGTCCTCACCGTTGGAGTTGCCCCAGCCGTTGCCGATGCCCTGCGGGGCGACGAAGATCGTGGTGTTGTTCGCCTGCGAGAGCATGCCGTAGTAGGCCCACGGGGCTCCGTCGCTGCCGCCCGACGCGACCTGTTCGGCGGTGCCGCCCAACCAGTGGAACCCGAAGGCCAGCCGGTGGGCATAGGTGTTGTTGTAGTTGTCAGGCAGCCGAAGGATGAAACTGCGGCTCTTTCCGCTGCTCTGGATGGTGTGGGTGCCGCTGCTCAGTCCGGGTGCCTTGCCGCAGCCGGCGGTGGTGGCAGCGGACGCCGATCCGCCCGTCATGATCACGTACGCCCCGACGGCGACCAGAACCATGACGGCCATGGCCGCCCCTATCCAGGGGGCGGAGAGTTTACGAAGTGGCACAGTCAAACCTCCTTGTGTATGCGTGGATGACGATGTGCGGCGGCCGACCCGCGTCGGCGACACGCGGATGAGCGGGCCGCCCGTTCTGGTTGTCGAGACAACGCCCAGGAGGTGCCCCGCGTTTACCGCGCGGAAATAGACTAGCATCATCGTCTGACGTATGACGTCAGGAAGGGTGCGTGTGCCGACCCGGCAGCCCGCTGCGGCTGGGTGCCTTCTGGACGGTCAGACCAAGACCGCGGCGAGAGCGCGGAACGCGTCGGCGGGGAATGTCGTGGCGTCGCCACCGTTGAGCACCTGGACAGCCACCTCGTCCGCACCGGCCTGGTAGTGCTTCTCCAGCCCGGCCGCGACCTGCTCGACCGTTCCCCAGGGGATCAGCGCGTCCACGAGGCGGTCGCTGCCGCCTCCCGCGAAGTCCTCGTCGGTCCAGCCGAATCGCCGCAGGTTGTTCGTGTAGTTCGGCAGTGCGAGGTATCCGCTCGTGTATTGCCGGGCCGTGGCGCGGGCGGCGGTGGCGTCGGCGTCGAGGACCACCGCGACCTCGGGGGCGAGCAGGCGGTCCGGTCCGAGTGCGGCCCGGGCCTCGGCGGTGTGTTCGGCAGGGACGAAATACGGGTGTGCCCCGGCCGCGCGGTCACGGGAGAGTTCGAGCATCCGCGGGCCGAGTGCGGCCAGGATCCGCCGCTCGGGAGGGAGCCCGGCGGCGTCGAGACCGTCGAGGTATCCCACCATCTTCGAGTACGGCCTGCGGTAGGTCGTGCCGCTGCCTTCCAACAGCACGGCATGGCTCGCGCCGAGACCGAGCAGGAACCGGCCGGGGTGGGCCTGCTCCGCGTCCAGGGCGAACGCCGCCACCTCCGGGGGCGACGAGTGCCAGATGCTCACGATCCCCGACGCGACCCCGAGGCGCCTGGTCCCGTCCAGGATCTCCCGGAAGCGTGGGGCGACGTTCTCCCCGAAACCGCCAGAGAACCAGAGCCGCGCGTAGCCCAGCTTCTCCAGCTCGATTGCGGCGTCGATGGCCGCGCCCCGGCTCTCACTGGCGAGGAAGAACGGTTGCCACACGCTGACGAGTCGTTGTGCCATACCGGAACACTACGCAACGTCGGCGGAGCGCGACGCCGCACCAACCGAGATTCCGGCTCGGACCGGCGTGGCCGTCGAGTCGAGCGGACCCCTCGGCGGCATGGCGACGGCGCCGCAGATACGTCCTGCACGGCCGACCCGTCCACACCGGTCGTGACGGGGGCAGGTGGCAGACTCATCGGCGTGAACGACGTGGCCGCATCGCCGGTGGATGGTGAGTTGGAGAGTGTCAGTCTGGTGGACCTCGCCGTCTCTCGGCTGACCCGGGAGATCCTCAGCGGCAAGAGCGACCCGGGCGAACGCCTGGTGGAGGAGCAGCTGACCCGGCGGCTGGGGATCAGCCGGGCTCCGTTGCGGGAGGCGCTGCGGTTGCTGGCCCAGCAGGGGTTGGTCGAGCACGTGCCGCGGCGGGGAGTCCGGGTGGCCACCCTGTCGGACCGCGACGTTCGGGAGCTGTACGAGCTGCGGGACGTGCTGGAACAGTTCTCGGTGCGGGCCGGGATCCCGGTCGGCCGGGAGAGCGACCTGGCCGGGTTGCGGGCGACCCTGGACCAGCTGCGGGAGGCGACCCGGGCCGGCGACCGGATGGCGGTCGCCGAGTCGCACCGGGAGTTCCACGTCGCGCTGGTGGCGCTCGCCGGTAACCGGCAACTGTCCGCTGTGTACGGCTCGATCCTGGTGAAGTTGCAGCTCTACATGGCGATCAACCTGCGCCGGGAGGCGGAGCTGGCGCAGCCGCTGGACGGGGTCCACCGGCACGAGCGGCTGTTCGAGGCGGTCGCCGGGGGAGACCCGGAGGAGGTGCTGACCGTGCTCGCCGGGCACGGAGCGCGTTCGTACCTCGGTTAGGCGCGGGGGGCGGCCCGAGTGCCGTCATGTCGTCGTTACACAGCGCGCGGGTTTCCGTAACAGAACGGTCGACAATCGACTGTATGCCAAAGCCAGTGGGGTCCATCTCGGAGCTTCGGTCGGCGTACCTCGACGGCGGCCTGAGCCCGGCGGGCCAGACCGAGCGCATCCTGGACGGGCTCGCCGGGCGCGACGGCGGGCCGGTCTGGATCAGTACCGTCCCGGCTGACCGCCTGCGGGACCGCGCCGAGTCGCTGACCCGCCACGGAGATCCCACGCTGCCGCTGTACGGGATCCCGTTCGCGGTCAAGGACAACATCGACGTGGCCGGGATGATCACCACCGCCGGCTGCCCGGACTTCGGGTACCGGGCCGCCGAGGACGCGCCGGTGGTGCGCCGGCTGCTCGACGCCGGCGCGATGCTCGTCGGCAAGACCAACCTCGACCAGTTCGCCACCGGCCTGACCGGCGCCCGCTCGCCGTACGGCAGCTGCCAGAGCGTCTTCGGCGGCGGGCTGATCTCCGGCGGCTCCAGCTCCGGCTCCGCGGTCGCGGTCGCCGCCGGCCAGGTCAGCTTCGCCCTGGGTACGGACACCGCCGGCTCCGGTCGGGTGCCGGCGGCACTGAACGGGATCGTCGGCCTCAAGCCCACCCGGGGTCTGCTCAGCACGGCCGGTGTGGTGCCGGCCTGCCGCTCGCTGGACTGCGTGTCGGTCTTCGCCGCCGACGTCGCCGGCGCCGTCGAGGTGTTGCACGCGGCCCGTGGCGTCACGGCGGCCGACCCCTGGGGGCGTCCGCTGCCGGCGGAGCGGGTGGTTGCCCGCATGCCGGGGACGCTACGCCTCGGGGTGCCCCGGGCAGAAGACCTCGAGTTCTTCGGCGACGCCGGGCAGGAGGCCCGGTTCGTCGCCGGGGTGCAACGGCTGCGCACCTTCGTCGGGACCCCCCGGTCGGTGCCGCTCGGCGACTTCTTCGAGGCGGGCGACCTGCTCTACCGGGGACCCTGGGTGGCCGAGCGGCTCGTCGCGCTGGGCGGCTTCCTGCGGTCGCATCCCGAGTCGGTCCTCGCGGTCACCCGGGCCGTGCTGGAGACCGGGCGGCGCTACGACGCCATCGACGCCTTCCGGGGCCAGCACCGCCTGCGTGAGCTGCGAGCACAGGTCGACCAGCTCTGGCAGGACATCGACGTGCTGGTCGTGCCGACCGTCGGCACCACGTTCACGCTCGACGAGATCGCCGAGGACCCGATCGGGCGCAACGCCGTGCTCGGCCGCTACACCCAGTTCGCGAACCTGCTCGACCTGGCCGCGGTGACCGTACCCAACGGGTTCACCAGCACCGGCCGCCCGGCGAGCCTGACCCTGGTCGGCCCGGCGTTCAGCGACACCACCCTGGCCCGGCTGGCCGCCACCCTCACCGACGGCGGCGCACCGACCCGAACGGTCGAGGTCAGCTCACCAGCGGCGGAACTGCTGATCGCGGTGGTGGGCCGGCACCTGGCGGGCGAGTCCCGCAACGGTGAGCTGGTCGGGCACGGCGCCGCCCTCGTCGGCGCCGCCCGCACCGCGCCGCTCTACCGGCTCTTCCGGATGGACACGCCCGACGGCGAGGGGCTGCCCGGCCTGGTCCGGGTAGCGGCGGACGGGCCGGCGGGCCATCCGATCGAGGTCGAGCTGTGGCGACTGCCCGGCGCGGCGGTCGGCGGGTTGCTGGCCGGGGTCCCGGCGCCACTCTCGCTCGGCTGGATCCGGCTCGACGACGGGCGCGACGTGCTCGGTTTCCTCTGTGAGGCGTACGCCGCCGGCCCGCCGGCCGAGGACATCAGCGCCACCGGTGGGTGGCGGGCCTACCGCCGCGCCGCCGCCCGGCGGTAGGGCAGACAGGCACCAGCGACGACGACAGGAGGCGAGAGGATGGGCAGCATCGGGCCGGTACCGGCCAACCCCTACCCGTGGCCGTACGACGGCGCGGCGGACACCGCGCGTACCGCACTGCTCTGCATCGACTGGCAGACCGACTTCTGCGGGCCGGGTGGCTACGTCGACGCGATGGGTTACGACATCGGCCTCACCCGGGCCGGCCTGCCGGCCACCGCCCGGCTGCTGGAGCACGCCCGATCGCTCGGAATGCTCGTCGTCCACACCCGGGAGGGGCACGACCCGCAACTGTCGGACCTGCCGGCGAACAAGCGGTGGCGGTCGGCGCGCATCGGCGCCGAGATCGGCACGCCCGGCCCGGCCGGCCGGATCCTGATCAGGGGCGAGCCGGGCTGGGAGATCGTGCCCGAGGTTGCCCCGGTGGCCGGTGAGGTGATCATCGACAAGCCGGGCAAGGGCGCCTTCTACGCCACCAACCTCGACCTGGTGCTCCGCACCCGGGGCATCACCCACCTGATCCTCACCGGCATCACCACCGACGTCTGCGTGCACACCACGATGCGCGAGGCGAACGACCGGGGATACGAGTGCCTGATCCTCTCCGACTGCACCGGCGCCACCGACAAGGCCAACCACGACGCCGCACTGCACATGGTCACCATGCAGGGCGGCGTCTTCGGCTGCGTCACCACATCCGACGACGTCATCGCCGCCACGGCCCAGTGAGGTGCGCCCATGCTGACCATCCCCGCCGCCCGGCCCGGCCCGTACGCCTTCGACCTCTCGACCACCGCGCTGCTCGTCATCGACATGCAGCGCGACTTCCTGGAACCCGGCGGGTTCGGTGCGAGCCTGGGCAACGACGTCGGCCAGTTGCGTCGTACCATCGCACCGCTCGCGGCACTGCTGGCCGACGCCCGCGCCGTCGGCCTGACCGTCGTGCACACCCGCGAGGGGCACCTGCCCGACCTGTCCGACTGCCCGCCGGCCAAGCTCAGCCGCGGGGCGCCGAGCAGGCGGATCGGTGACCTCGGACCCAAGGGTCGGATCCTGGTCCGCGGCGAGTACGGCCACGACATCATCGACGAGCTGGCGCCGCTGCCCGACGAGCCGGTCATCGACAAGCCGGGCAAGGGCGCGTTCTACGCCACCGAACTGGACGGCCTGCTCGTCGAGCGGGGCATCCGCAGTCTCCTGGTCACCGGGGTCACCACCGAGGTGTGCGTGCACACGACCGTCCGGGAGGCCAACGACCGCGGGTACGAGTGCCTCGTGCTCGCCGACTGCGTCGGGTCCTACTTCCCCGAGTTTCAGCGGGTCGGGCTCGACATGATCGCCGCCCAGGGCGGGATCTTCGGGTGGGTCGCCGACTCGGCGCAGGTGCGCGCCGCGCTGCCCACCACCCCCGTGTTGCAGCCCTCTTCCTGACCGGGAGCAGTCATGGTCTCGACCAAGCCCACCGTCGCCCCGCTCCCGTACTGGGTGCGCGGCGACACCAACGCGTTCTTCGGCTTCGGCGTCAACGTCCTGGTCAACGTGCTCACCCTGACCGGGCTCTGCCTCGCCGTGGTGAACCTTCCCGAGGGGGAGGTGTTCGGCACGATCCTGCCGGCGCTGGGCATCGCCCTGGTCGCCGGCAACATCTACTACACCTACCTGGCCCGCCGGCTGGCCCGACGGGAGAACCGCACCGACGTGACGGCCCTGCCGTACGGGCCGAGCGTGCCGCACATGTTCATCGTCATCTTCGTCATCATGCTGCCGATCTACCTGCGTACCCAGGATCCCGTGCGGGCCTGGGAGGCCGGGCTGGCGTGGGCCTTCATCATCGGCGTGATCGTGCTGATCGGCGCGTTCGTCGGGCCGTACATCCGCCGGTACGCGCCCCGGGCCGCGCTGCTCGGCACCCTCGCGGGGATCTCCATCACGTTCATCTCGATGAACCCGGCCGGGCAGATGTGGCGGATGGCCTGGGTGGCCCTGCCGGTGTTCGCGTTGTTGCTGATCGGTCTGCTCACCGACGTGAAGCTGCCGTTCAACTTCCCGATCGGCCTCGCCGCGCTGCTGCTCGGCACCGCGATCGGCTGGGCCGGCGGGGCGATGTCGGTGCCGGACGTCACGGCCGCGGCCCGGGACATCGCGATCGCCGTACCCTCGTTCAAGCTGGATCTGCTCTTCACCGGGTTGGCCGACATGGCGCCGCTGCTGGCGACGGCGATTCCGCTCGGCGTCTACAACTTCACCGAGGGCATGACCAACGTGGAGAGCGCCGCCACCGCGGGGGACAACTACAACCTGCGCAGCGTGCTGCTGGCCGACGGCGCGGGCGCGGTGATCGGGGCGGCGCTCGGCTCACCGTTCCCGCCGGCCGTCTACGTCGGACACCCGGGTTGGAAGGCCGCGGGCGGACGCAGCGGCTATTCGATGGCGACCGGCGTGGTGATCGCGGTGCTGTGCTTCCTCGGCATGTTCGGGCTGCTCGGCGCGATCTTCCCGACGGCGGCCATCGTGCCGATCCTGCTCTACATCGGATTGCTGATCGGGGCGCAGGCGTTCCAGGCGACCCCCCGGGCGCACGCCGCCGCCGTGGTCGCCGCGCTGATCCCGAACATCGCGGCCTGGGCGACCGGGCAGATCGACAACGCGTTGGCGGCGGCCGGGACCACCGCCGCGGCGGTCGGCGACGATGCGCTCAACGGCGCGGGCGTGATCTACGACGGGCTGCTGGTGCTCGGTCAGGGCGCGATCCTCGCCGGCCTGGTGCTCGGCGCGGTGGTGGTCTTCATCATCGACAAGCGGTTCGTCCGGGCCGCGATCTTCGCCGGCACCGGCGCGGTGCTGTCGTTCATCGGGCTGATCCACGGCGAGCGGATCGAGTGGAACGCCAACGGCCAGGTGGCACTCGGCTACCTCTTCGTCGCGGCGATCTGCGTGGTCTTCGCGCTGGGTCGCCCGACGCCCCGCGAGCCCGACCCAGAGGAGGCCGCACTGGACCGGGAGCCCGATCCGGCTGGCTCCGGCGTCGATCGGGCCGACGGCGAGCAGCGGACCTCGGCGCTGAGCGGCTGAGCCGGCGGGCCCGGTCGGGGGTGTCACGGCCACCGACCGGGCCGACCAGCCGCCGACCCAACGGATCGAAGGGACGTACCGCATGGAGATCGACCAGACCGACGTGGTCGCCGAGGTGACGGCGGCCTTCGCCGACTACGAGCGGGCGCTGGCCGACGGCGACGCCGACCGGATCTGCGGGTACTTCTGGGACTCCGACCGGACCGTGCGGTTCGGCCTCGCCGACCATCAGTACGGGTTGGACGAGCAGCGCAAGTGGCGGGCCGCGCAGCCACCACTGCCGGCCGGTCGCCGGCTGGTCGACCCGATGGTCACCACGTTCGGCCCGGATCTGGCGGTCGTGACGACCCGATTCGGGTACGCCGACACCGCCGCCACCGGGCGGCAGACCCAGACCTGGGTACGCCTGCCCGTCGGCTGGCGGATCGTCACCGCGCACGTCTCCGTCTCGGCCCGTTAGGCAACCCGGGCACTGGTCGGCCCGACCGTTCAAGAATTCCCTGGGCAAGAGGGTGAGCGTCGTCGCGGCGGTCGCGGCGGCCCTGACGGTTGCGTTGGCGCAGCCCGCTCTCGCCGCGGCGTCGATCTCGCACCACCAGACGCAGGCGCAGGCGGACAACAATCCGGGCAAGGGGACCGCCTGGGTCTGGGTGTACTCCGGCAAGGAGAGCGGGGCGACCGGCGGCCGGGTCGAGTACACGCTGACGAACGGCGCCAGCGGCGACCTGGCAGTCGGCCGTGGCCAGAGCGCGTCGAAGGACCCGGGCGGCAAGGTCAGGGCAATCCGGGCCTGCACCACCTACTACGTCGACGGCTACGACATCAAAGCCTGTTCGAGTTGGGCCTCCTTCAGCTGATCGCCGCGCTGCTGGAACGGGTGCTGTGCCCGTTCGGCGGTTCGGGTGTCCCACCAGCGCGGCAGGTGCACGTCCGGCGCTACCGGGGTTGGTGAAGTGGAACGGCCCGCCGGCACGTCGCGCGACGGCCTGACCCTGCTCGATCGCCTGTTGCGCCTCCGGCCACGGCGGCACCCGCCCGGTGAACAGGCGGATGTCGCCGTGTCGTAGCACCGCCAACGGCACCTCATCGAAGTGATCGTGGTTTTGGCCGGGGGCCGGAACCGGGTGGGCGGCGCGGCGACGAGCGCGGCCGTTGACGTCGTCACGTCCAGTCCGAAGCCCAGCGTGGCAGGCGACGGGATCATCCCCACCGTGCCGCCGTTGGTCTTCGGGGCGCCTGTCGACCTTCCCGCCAGTTGAGATAATCGCTTGGGTTGTTTCGTATAGGCGATGATGACTCTGCTGATATCAGGGAAGCTCCGGCCTGGCAATCAGCCGGGTGTCCTGGCCCGAGCAGCGCAAGGGCCTTGTCCATGGTTCATTTCGCTAGCAAAAACAAACCCCGCGGCGTGCGCCAACTCGGCTGATGGTGTCTCGGCCCGCTGGGTGCGGGGTGATTTAATGGGTTTCAGGGATATCGTTGCACCCTTTGGGTGACCGGTCCCTTTCAACGAATTGTGTATGCCGCCGGGCAGCGCTTGTGTCACGATGCCGGTTGGTGGGCAAGAGCTGGCCTCAACTGCATATTCGACATTCGCTGCTGCTTCGGTATAGTGCGACCAATCCCCTTTGAGTGCGCCGGAAAGCGTCTGATCTGCGTGATGACAACTGGGCTGGAAAATGCGTCAAGCGACCCACGTTTCGTTGGGCGGCAATCACAGTTGGCGCGAATCAGGAGAGCCCAGGCCACCGTGCTGAACCGCGGCTGGCAAATGGTCTGCGAAGTGGTGGGGGAGCCGGGCGTCGGCAAGACGCGGTTCGTCCACGAGGCCGTGGAGCGGCCCGTCCCCACCGTCCCCTGGGCCGTCGGGACCTGCTCGCCGGATGAGCGCGGAGTTCCCTTCCACGTGTTCCGGCACGCCTTCACCGAGGGGCAGTCCCTGCGACGCGGGCTGCGTGCCGGACCGTCCACCGGGCAGACCTGGGCGGAGTCCGCCGCCGCGGTGCCGCCAGCGCCGGCGCGGGCCTCGGACGCCCGGCGGTTCCGGACCTACCAGTTGGCCCGCCGGCTGATCGGCCTGGCGGCCCGGGACGGTCTGGTGCTGGTCCTCGACGACCTGCACTGGGCGGACGCCTCCTCCACCGGGCTGATCGCCCACCTGCTGCGGTATCCGGTGCCCGCCCCGCTGCTGCTCGTGCTCGTCTACCGCCCGCGGCAGATGGCGACCCCGATGCCGTTCGGTCCACCGGATCCCGGCGAACACGCCGATGGGGAGTCGACGTCACACGATCGGATCGAGCTGCGCCCGCTCAGCCTCGCTGAGGTCGCGCTGCTGCACCCCTGCGACGGCCAGGCGGAGGTGCGCGCCCGGTACGACCTGACCGGCGGCAACCCCGGTTACCTGGCGGCGCTGCCGGTCGACCCCACCCCGACCAGCGCCGACCCGGTCCGGGTGGCGCCGGGTGCCCGGCTGTCCGACGCGGCGATGGCCGAGCTGCGCCGCGAGTGGACCGGCCTGCCCCCCGTCGACCTGGCCTGCCTACGGGCCGGGGCGATCGTCGACGCGCCCTTCGCCGCGGATCTGCTCGCCGAGGTCGCGCAGGTCCCGGCGGCACTCGCGGTCGAGGCCGGCTGGCGGTTGGCCCGGCTCGACCTGATCCGCCGTGTCCCCGGCACTGGACGGTTCGCCTTCCGGCACCCGGTGCTGCGGATGGCGGTCGCGCAGGACACCGACCCGGCGTGGCAGGTGGAGGCGTGCGCGCGGGCGCTCACCGCACTGGTCGAGCTGGGCGCGCCAGCCGCGGATCGGGCCCGCTACGCGGAGCGCCTGCTCGCCCTCCCGAGCGGTCGCTGGGCCGACCGCTGCGTCAACGTGCTCTGCCGGGCCGCGCAGGAGGTCCGGCGCGAGACACCGGACCTGGCCATCCGCTGGCTGCGGGTGGCGCTGCGTGCGCTGCGGCCGACGGCCGGTCTGACGCAGCGTCGCCACGACGTGTCCCTCGTGCTGGCCCAGATCACCGGGGAGGCGGGTGACCTGGCCGAGAGCAGGGCACTGCTCCAGGAGATCGTGCCGCTGTTCCCCGCCGACCCGCAGGGACGACGGGCACAGGCAGTGGCTCTCTGGGCGCGGGTGGAACGCCTGCTCGGCAACTACGCCGAAGCGGCGGCGATCAGCCGGCGCGAGCTGGCCGCCCTGCCAGCCGGTGCCGGACCCACCGGCGGCTACCGACTCGCCACCGAGATCGGCGTCGCCGGCATCCTGGCCGGCCGCCCGGTGGCCGGGCTGCCCGACGTGCTCGGCGGAGATCTCGGCGGCTCCGGCGCGGACCGGGCCAGCCTGCTGGCCGTCCGCAGTCTGGCCGCCGTCCACGACGGCGCGCTCGACGACGCCCGCGACCTGCTCGACGCCGGCGCCCGGATCGTCGACTCGCTGCCGGACGGGGGCGTGCGGGACCACCCCGACTGCCTCACCGCGCTCGGCCTCACCGAGCTGTACCTCGAACGGCAGGCCGACGCCGGACGGCACCTCGACCGAGGGCTGACGCTGGTCCGCGCCTCGCACCGCGACGACGGACTGTGTCAGCTGCTGCTCGGTCGCAGTCAGGTGGCCTACCACGGCGGCCAGCTGCCCGCCGCCATCGAACTGGCCACCGAGGCGGGCATCGTCGCCC
Source organism: Micromonospora sp. NPDC005215 (assembly GCF_040607915.1). Classification (NCBI taxonomy): domain Bacteria; kingdom Bacillati; phylum Actinomycetota; class Actinomycetes; order Micromonosporales; family Micromonosporaceae; genus Micromonospora; species Micromonospora sp. NPDC005215. The sequence continues at coordinate 75,806 of NZ_JBEXHQ010000017.1, forward strand.
GGCGCATCGGCAGTCACCACCTGCTGAGCTTCGCCCTGGCGTTCGAGGCGGAGGCGACCGCGTGGCGCGGCGGCCTGCGGGACGACGACCGGGCGGTGGCGCTGGCCCGCAGCGCCGCCGGAATCGCCACCGACCTCGCCAGCTGGTGCGGTCGTACCGCCGCGACGGCGCTGGCGACCGCGGCGCTGCTCTCCGGTGATCCGGCGACCTGTGCCGAACTGGTGCGGTCAGCCGGCGGCGACAGCCGGCTGAGTCGTCTCCAGAGCACCCTCCGGCCCAGGTGGTTCGAGCTGCTCTGCGCCGCCGCTCTCGCCGCCGGCGACATGGCCGACGCCGAACGGCAGGCGCGGCTGGCAATGGCCGAGGCGGATCAGGTCGGTCTCCCCGGGCAGCGGGGCTTCGCCGAGTCGGCGTACGGGGAGGTGCTGCTCGCCCGCGGCGAGGCCCTGGCGGCGCTGCCGCACCTGGAAACCGCGGCCGACCTGTTCCGCTCCGGCGGGATGGTGCTCCGGCGCAGCCTGGCACTGGCCTCCCTGGCTCGGGCGGCCGAAGCCGCAAAGCAGACCGGCCTGGCGGCGCGGGCCCGCCGCCGCGCGCTGGAACTGGCCGGGTGGTGCGGGACGGAACGGGTGGGCCTGCGACTGGCCCGTCCGGTCGGCCCGCGCGAGGTCGCCGCCCTGACCGACCGGGAGTGGCACATCGCGCGGCTGGCGGCGACCGGGGCCACCAGCCGACTGATCGGCCGGCAGCTGAACATCAGCCCCCGCACCGTGGAGGCGCACCTGACCCGCATCTACCGCAAGGCGGGCGTCGCCTCCCGGTCGGCTCTGGTCGCCTGGGTCGCTCGGCTCGATGACACCGATCGATGACCCCGACCCGGGCCGGATGACATCGTCTCGTGCAACGTCGACAGGCCGGGCAGCACGAGGCCGCGCCGCCGCCGTCGTGGCCCGACAGCCGCTCACATACTCGACTGCATCGGGCGCGATTCCCGTGCACCGGTGGTGGATGGAGGACGAGATGCTGGGCAGAAGATCCGTCAGGAGCCCGCGTACCCTCACCGCGCCGGTGCCGGCGATGCCGTTCGCCGCCGCCACTGTGGCGCTGCTCGTGCTGACCGGCTGTGGTGGCGAGCCGGTGGACGCGGCCACCCCGGCGCCCCACGATCCGGCGACCTTCGGTCGGGACCGGGCCGCGCTGGTGCTCACCGCCTTCGACCAGGCCGACTCGGCGGCCTCGGTGGCCGGTGACGTCGAGGCGCTGCGGGCCCAGGAGGCTCCGCCCGCACTGGACCTCAGCATCGCCGCGGCACGCCGAGCCACCTACAACCAACGGACGCAACCGTCCTTCCAGCACATCAACCCGGCCTTCGCGGTGCCGCCCGGTGACCCGACCTGTTTCCTCGCCACCGCCACCCTCCGGCTGACCGGCTCGGAGCTGTCTCCCACCGACGTCAGCCAGTTCGTGCGCGGCGCCGACGGCCAGTGGAAGCTCAGCCACAACGTGCAGGTCACCCAACCCTCGCTGGTGGTCGCCCGGAGCATCGACGGCCGACCGGCCACGGCGGGCGGTACCGCCCTGGACGAGACCAGCCGCCGGGCCCTCGCCGCCGAGGTGTTCGCCCGCAGCATCGGGTCCACGACGGGCAACCGGTCCCTCGTCGCGTCGAGCCCGCTGCTCGACGGCCAGTTCGCCGGTGGTTGGGAGGTCTACGGGCAGCAGCTCGCAGGTGCCGGCGCGGCGGTGCAGCGGACGATGGACCGGGCGGAGTGGTCGGACTGCGCGGTCGCGGTGCCGACCGGCACGCTGACCTTCCTGACGATCCACGCCACCGACACGCTGCGTCCCGCGCCCGGCGGCCCGGCCACCGTCCAGATGGCGCCGCAGAGCCCCGATCTGATCGCCACCGGTCATCGCACCGCGGCCAGCGGAAAGTCGGTCCGGGTCACCCGGGTGGAGACCTTCGTGCTGCTCGTGCCGGCGCAGGCCGCCGGCACGTCGGTGCTGGGGCTCAACGACACCGCGCTGACCGTCACCGCCGGCTGACCGGCCACCGAGCGTCCACGACGCCGCCGGCGGCAGAAACCGGTGGCATCACTCGGATCGGACGCCCGGGACCGCGACGATGGCAGCAGCCGTGATCGCCGGCGGGGCCGGCGGTCCGGCCACCAGGCTCGGGAGGAACCATGTGGCGTCCGCGCTTCCGATCGGACTACGTGCCGGTGCGGCTGCCCGACGGTCCGCTCGTGGTGCTGGGGGAGACCCGCAGCCTGCTCATCGACGACCCGGTCGCCGCGGACCTGACCGACCAGCTCGACGGTGCCGCGCCGCTGGCCGACGTGGTGGCTCGGCTGGCCACCCGACACCCGGTCGCCGCCGTCGCCGCCGCCCTCGCCCGGCTGCGCGACCACGGCCTGCTGGTGTCCGGCCCGGCGCGCACCTCGGCGGCCGTGGCCGCCGGCTGGGACGCCCGGGGTGTCCCACCCCAGGCCGGACAGCGGTGGATGGCCGGGGGAGCGGTCACCATCGTGGACCTCGGTGCGCCCCGGGTGGCCGAGACCGCCGACGCGCTGCGCGCCCTCGGGCTCGCCGTGACAGTGGTCGGGCCGGACCCGACGGAACCCGACCCGGACACCGCCCAGGTGCTGGTGCTGCCGTCGTCGATGCTCGACCCCCGGCTGGCGCTGATCAACGACCGCCACCTGGCCACCGGTCGCGGTTGGACGCTGGCCCGGCCACACGGCAACGTCGTCTTCCTCGGGCCGCACCTCGTGCCGGGCCGCACCGGCTGCTGGGTCTGCCTGCGGCAACGGTGGCAGGAGAACGAACAGGTGAACGCCTTCCTCGACGGGCAGGAGCTGGCTGCTCCGCTGCCGCAGCCAGGTCGCGCGGTCCTGCCCGGACTGGCCACCATGGCGGCCGGGTTACTCGCCGCCGAACTCGCCGTGCTGGCCGTCCGGGGCACGTCGCCCCGCCTCACCGGCCGGATGGTCGCCCTGGACACCCGGGACCTGAGCACGGAGAGCCACCAACTGGTACGCCAGCCGCAGTGCCCCGCCTGCGGCGACCCGGACCTCGTCGGCAAGGCCGAGCCACGGATCGACCTGCCCCCCAGCGGCACCCAGCCCAGTCGAGCGGGGGACTCCCGCACCCGCGAACCCGCCGAGGCGTACGCCGCGCTCGCCCACCACGTCAGCCGGTATCTGGGCGTGGTGAGCCGGCTGACCTCGCTGGAGGCGACCGACAACGGCGTCACCCACACCTACTCGGCCGGGCACAACTTCGCCCAGCCCCGCCAGCTCGCCGCGTTGCGCCGCAATCTGCGTGGGCAGAGCGGCGGCAAGGGCCGGACCGACCTGCAGGCCCGGATGAGCGCGGTCGGGGAGGCGGTGGAGCGCTACTGCGGGGTGTGGCGCGGCGACCGCCCGGTGCACCGGGCCACCTACCGGCAGCTCGGCCCGGAGCGCGCTGTGCACCTGCGGGAGTTGCTGCTGTTCTCGGAACGCCAGTACGCCGACCGGGACCGGCTCAACCCCGACCTGGGTCACCTGCACCGCATCCCCCGCCCGTTGCCCGACGAGGTGGAGCTGGACTGGACCACGGGTTGGTCGCTGACCCGGCAGACACCGCGCGAGCTGCCCGCCGCGCACTGCTGGTACGGGCATCCGGAGCTGACCGGGCTGGGCGTGTGCTCGGCCGACTCGAACGGCTGCGCGGCCGGCGGCAACCGGTCCGAGGCGATCGTGCAGGGCTTCTGCGAACTCGTGGAGCGGGACAGCGTCGCCCTGTGGTGGTACCACCGCTCCCGGATGCCCGGGGTCGACCTCGCCTCGTTCGCCGACCCGTGGACCGCCGCCTGCGTCGACCACCACGCCACCGCCCTCGGCCGCGAGCTGTGGGCCCTCGACCTGACCGCCGACCTCGGCGTACCCGCGTTCGCCGCGGTGTCCCGGCGGGTCGGTGCGGGGCCGGAGGACGTGCTTGTCGGCTTCGGTGCGCACCTGGACGCGCGGGTCGCGCTGACCCGGGCGCTCACCGAGGTGAACCAGTTCCTGCCCGCCGTGGCCGGACCGGCCACCGCCGGCAACCGGTACGGCGTCGACGACCCGGACACCGCGCGCTGGTTCGGCACCGTGCGGGTGGTCGACCAGCCCTGGCTGGCCCCGGACCCCACCCGGGCGCCGCGCACCGCGGCGGACCACCCGGCGCTGACCACCGGCGACGTCGGGGACGACGTGCGTCGGTGCGTACGCCGGGCGGAGCGGGCCGGCCTGGAGGTGATCGTCGTCGACCAGTCCCGTCCGGACGTCGACCTGGCGGTGGTGAAGGTCGTCGTGCCGGGCCTGCGGCACTTCTGGCGTCGACTCGGTCCCGGCCGCCTGTGGGACGTGCCGGCCCGCCTCGGTCGGGATCCGCTGGCCGTCGACGAGACGTCGGCCAATCCGCTGAATGTCTTCTTCTAGTGGGGGTGCGCGGATGACCACCGTGGTGGACCCGGCCGGTGGGCGGCCGTCGTGAGCGGCTCCGTCGGCGGTCCGCCGGTGCAGGAGTCGTACCGGCTGCGCCGTGACGCGGAGCTGCGACTCGGTGAGGACGGCTCGCTGACCCTGCGGCAGACCCGCTTCCAGCTCACCCTGGAACAACCGGGCATGGGCCGGCGGGCGCTGCTGCTGCGGCTCGCCGCCGACTGGGTCAACGACGTCGAGGTCGGCCGGCTGATCAGCGGGCTGGAGGGGGAGAACCGGGTGTTGCCCGCGCAGTTGCTGCTGCGCCGGCTGCTCGCCCACTCCTGGCTGGAGCGCCGCGTCCAGGTCGACGATCGGCCGCTGCTCGACCTGGTGCCCACCGGCCTGGGTCGGGGCAGTCTGCCGGAGAGCCGACTGCACACACCCGGGGTCCGCTACCGGCTCTCCCGCTTCGCCGCCCTCCAGCACGAACGGGGCATGCTGGTGGCCGCATCACCGCTGAGCACCCTCGTTGTCGGCTGCGCCGACGACGCCGTCGGCGCGGTACTGGCCGCCGCCGCGCCGGGCGTCGGCCCCGAGACGGTGGCCCGCACGCTCGGCGTGCCGCCGAACGTCGCCGGGCGGGTGCTCGACGAGTTGGCCACCGCCCGGATCCTGGTCACCGACGCCGAGTTCGAGGCGGAGTGCGACAACGCGCCGCTGGCCTACTGGTCACCGGAGGAGTTGCGGCTGCACCACCGCTCCCGGGCCGGCCGACACGCGCTGCCGGTCGGTGGCACCTACCGGATGCGGGAACGCTTCGCGCCGCAACCGCTGCGCCGCCCGTACGACGGGGGGCGGGCGGTCGAGTTGCCGCTGCCGGACCTGGCGACGATCGCCAAGGCGGACCCCGCGTTCAGTCAGGTCGTCACGGACCGCCACAGCGTGCGCGATCACGACGACGCGGCGCCGCTGCCCCTGGAACGGCTGGCGGAATTCCTGCACCGATCGCAGCACACCAGGGCCGTCGGTGAGGCCGGCGGCCAGGAGGTCGGCCACCGGCCCTACCCGGGCGGCGGCGGGGTCTACGAGTTGGAGATCTACCCACTGGTCGCGCGCTGCGCGGGGCTCGACCCCGGGCTCTACCACTACGACGCCATGGGGCACCGGCTGGAGCCGGTCGCCGGGTGGGGACCGGCCGCGGACCGGCTGCTGGCGTACGCCCGGGCGGCCGGCGCCCTGCCTCGGCCGCCGCAGACGGTCCTGGTGGTCACCGCCCGGGTCCAGCGGCTGATGTGGAAGTACGAAGGGATGAGCTACGCCATGATTCTCAAGGACGCGGGTGTGCTGACCCAGCAGATGTATCTCGTCGCCACCGCCATGGGGTTGGCCCCGTGCGCTCTCGGCGCCGGTGACTCCCAGGCCTTCGCCGAGTTGTCCGGGCTCGACCCGCTTGTCGAGCCGAGCGTGGCCGACTTCCTGCTCGGGTCGCGGCGCGTCACCGGCCCGCCCGGAGCGGGGGGCCGGTCATGAAGTTCCGGCGGCAGGCGCTGCGCCAGTTGGAGGCGCCCGAACAACTGGACCGGGCGGTCCGGCTGACCACGGTGCCGAACTGGTTGGCCACCACCGCGCTGGTCATCGTCGTGGTCGCGGCGGGCGTCTGGTCGGTGCGCACCGTGGTGCCCCGGACCGTCGAGGCGGCCGGGGTGCTGATCCACTCCAACGGGATCTCGGCCCTCGACGCGCTCGACAGCGGCCAGGTCACCAAGGTGTGGGCGGCACCGCACCAGCGGGTGCCGAAGGGCACCCCTCTCTACAGCCTGCGCACACCGGACGGCAAGGTGCGGGTGGAGACCGCGCCGGGTGACGCGTACGTCGTCGCCTGGCTGGTCTCCGAGGGAGAGATCGTCACCCCGGGCACGCACCTGGCCGACCTGGAACGGCTCGACACCGCCGGGGACGCGTTGCAGGCCGTCGTCTACGCCCCGGCCGTCGCCGCGCCGCTGCTGCAACCCGGGGTGTCCGTCGAGGTGGCCGCCGCGGCCGCGCCGCGCAACGTGTTCGGCACCCTCGCCGGCCAGGTGACCACGGTCGGCGCGTTCCCGGAGACCGAGGCCTCGCTGCGCGCCTTCCTGGGCACCGGGCCGGACGTCCGGCGGCTGCTCGCCCGCGGCAGCGTGGTCCGGGTCACTGTTGCCCTGGAGCCCGACCCGGCCGCCCCGGGCGGCCTGCGCTGGACCAGGTCCCCGCCGCCGTTCCAGCTCAACTCGGCAAGCGAGGTCACCGCCTGGTTCACTGTGGACCGGGAACACCCGATCGACTGGTTGCTGCGGCGATGAGCGCGCCGACGACCGCCGCCAGCGGCGCGACGGGACTCCCCAGGATCCGGCGGCGACGGGTCCGCACGCCCACCCTGATCCAGATGGAGGCGGTGGAGTGCGGTGCCGCCGCGCTGGGAATCCTGCTCGCGCACCACGGTCGGCACGTTCCCCTGGAGGAGTTGCGCCGGGTGTGCGGGGTGAGCCGGGACGGCTCCACCGCCGCCACCGTGCTCAAGGGCGCCCGCCGGTACGGCATGGTGGCCAAGGGTTTCCAGATGGACCTGGCCGGCCTGGCCACCGTGGCGCTGCCGGCGGTGCTGTTCTGGCGGTTCGAGCACTTCGTGGTGCTGGAGGGGCTCGGCCGCAAGGTCTTCATCAACGATCCGGCCACCGGTCCCCGCGCCGTGAGCTGGGAGGAGTTCGACGGCGCCTTCACGGGCATCGTGCTCACCATGGAGCCCGGCCCGGAGTTCCGGCCCGGCGGCACCCGCTACCGGCTGATCCGGGCGCTGGCCGAGCGGTGGCGCGGCCCCGGCTCGGCGATCGCGCAGATGCTGCTGCTCGGCCTGCTGATCGCCGTGGTCGGTCTGACCATCCCGGTGATGGCCAAGGTCTTCGTCGACCGGGTGCTGCTGCAGGAGGATCGGGCCGCGTTCGCCGGCCTGGTGGCGGCGGTGGCGGTGGCCACCGTGCTGACCTTCCTGGCCAGCCTGCTCCAGCAACGCCTGACCGTACGCGCGGAGACGGCCCTCGCCCTCGCCAGCGCCGCCCGGTTCTTCCGACATCTGCTGCGGCTGCCGCCGGCCTTCTTCGACCAGCGGCAGGCCGCCGATCTCAGCCAGCGGGTCCGCGGCAACGAGGTGGTCGCCGAGGTGCTCACCCGCCGGACGGCCACCACCGTGGTGGACACCGGCCTGGTGCTGGCGTACGGGGCACTGCTCTGCCAGTACGACCTGCTGCTCGGACTGTGCGCGGTGGTCCTCGCCGGGTTGAACGTCAGCGTGCTCCGCTATGTCGCCTCGACCCGGTCGACCGCCGTCGCCGGCCTGCAGGCGGATCGCAGCAAGCTGGTGACGACCGTCTACACCACGGTGCAGATGATCGAGACGGTGAAGGCCGGCGGCGAGGAGGAACGCGCGGTGGCCCGGTTCGCCGCCCGCCATGCCACCGTCGCCACCCGTCAGCAGCGGCTGGGAGTGCCCACCGCTGTGCTCTCCGTCCTGCCGGCGCTCCTCGCCTCGGGGACCACAGCGGTGCTGCTCGGGTTGGGCAGCCGGCAGGTCGTGGCGGAGGCGATGAGCGTCGGCGTGCTGGTGGGCATGCAGAGCCTGGCCGCCGCGATGAACCGCCCGTTGGGCAATCTGACGGCGCTGGGCTCGCGGTTGCAGGACATGAGCGCCGACCTCAACCGGCTGCGCGACGTGGAGCGGTATCCCCTGCCGTCGACCCAGGACCGACCCGCCCGCCCGTTGACACCGATGGAGGGGCACCTGCGCATCGAGGAGGTCACGTTCGGTTACAACCCGCTGGGCCGTCCCCTGCTGGAGAATTTCAGCCTGGACCTGCCGCCGGGTGCCCGGGTGGCGCTCGTCGGGCGGTCGGGCAGTGGCAAGTCGACGGTGGGCCGGCTGGTCGCCGGTCTCTACCGTCCCTGGACCGGGCGGGTCACAGTGGACGGAGTGGAGCGGTCGGCGGCCGACGACGGCCTCTGGGCGGCCACCGTCGCCATGGTGGACCAGGACCAACGGCTGTTCGAGGGGACGGTCCGGGACAACGTCACCATGTGGGACCTCACTGTCGCGGACGAGGACGTCGTCACCGCGCTGACCGACGCGTGCCTCTACGACGAGGTCGCGGCCCGCCCGGGTGGCCTGGGCAGCCCGGTGCGGGAGAACGCCCGCAACTTCTCCGGTGGCCAGCGGCAGCGGCTGGAGATCGCCCGAGCGCTCGTCCGCAACCCCCGGGTGTTGGTGCTGGACGAGGCCACCAGCGCGCTGGACGCCGAGACCGAACGCCGGATCGACATGCACCTGCGCCGTCGGGGGGCGACCTGCCTGATCGTGGCCCACCGGCTGTCCACGGTCCGCGACTGCGACCTGATCGTGGTGCTGGACGGCGGTCGGGAGGTCGAGCGCGGCACCCATGAGCAACTGGTCGCCCAGGACGGGGCGTACGCGCGCCTGGTCCGGGACCACTGACCACGACGATCCGAGGAGACGCTGATGAGTGGCGCGGTGGAGAATTCCCCGGCCGGCGGCCTGATCGGCTTCTGTGCGGACGGCGTACGCGAGGTCTGCCGCCTGGACGGTCCGGTGGCCGGCTGGCTGGTGACCGGGGGCGAGGCCGACCTGTTCGCGGTGCGCCGGGCCGGGATGAGTCCCTCGCGTCGCCACCATGTGGCCCGGCTGCCCGCCGGTGGCCTGGTGCCGACGTCCACGGCGATCGGTGCGTGGCAGTTGATCCTGGTGCCGCTGCCCGGCACGGAGCTGCGCGGGCTGTCCCGGCGTCACCTGTCCCTGCTGGAGCGGCACGTCCGGCTCGGCCGGGTGGCGGACGAGGGGGCGTCGCTGCGGGCGCGGACCGCCGCGACGGAGCTGGTCGCGGCGGTGGACCTGGTGCTGGTGACCGTCGCCGACGCGCTGCGCCGGGGGCAGGCTCCCCGGGAGGCGTCCACCCTGTGTGGCAGCGAGATCATGTCGCTGGCGCAGGGGAGTGCCCTCACCTCCACCGGCGGCGCCTGGTGGCTGCGCAGCGCCGGCGGGCAGCTGCGACGCAACGACGGTGGCCCGGCGGAGATGTCGGGGGAGCGGGAGCTGCTGCTGGTCACCGAGCGGGACTGGGTGGTGGCCGAGTCGTCCTGCGCGGTGGAGAGCCACGGCAGCTGGGACCTGCTGGTCAACGGTCAGCTCCGCTCGGCCGTCGACCAGCACGTGGCTCGGCTGCTGCGGATGGTGGAGACCCGGATCGAGGAGGCCGATGCGGCCCTGCTGAGCGCCGTGCAGCGGCGCCGGGAGGCCGACGCGGCGGTGCTCGCCGCGGCGGCCCGCCGGTCGATCGGGGTGATCGGCGCGGGCGGCGCGGTTCCGGTCCCGGACACCGAGGCCGGTTTCGACCGGTACGGGCGGGCGGCCGCGGTGCTCCGGGTGGTCACCGAGGGGATGGGCAGCCCGATCAACGAGCCGGCCGACCGCAGCCGCGCGCCGCTTGACGACCGGGCGGCGGTGCACGCGGTGACCCGGGCGTCCAGCCTGTTCCTCCGTGCGGTGCGGCTGCCGGACCGCTGGTGGCGGCGGGACCTGGGTCCGCTGGTGGGGTGGCGGGCCGGCGATGACCCGGAGCACGCCCTCGCGGTGCCGCTGGTGTTCCGCCGGGGCCGCTACCACCACGTCGACCCGGACACCCGGTCGTACGCTCCGATCGACGCGACGGTGGCCGCGACGTTCGCCGCCGAGGCGACCGAGGTGCAGGCGCCGCTGCCGCCGACCGCTCGGATGCGCCACCTGCTGCGGGCCGGGCTGGTCGGCGCGGCCCGTGACGTGCGGGGTCTGCTGTTCGCCGCCATCTGCGTGGCGCTGCTGGGCCTGGGCGTGCCGCTGGCCACCGGCGAGGTGCTCGGCCAGTTGGCCCGGCAGGGCGAGGTGACCGGCCTCCTCGGCTTCGTCGCGCTGATGCTCAGCGCGGCGGTGGTCGCGGGGCTGGTGGGTGTGGTGCAGAACCTGCGTCTGCTGCGGTTGGACGGCCGGCTGCAGTCCGGCGCGCAGTTGGCGATCTGGGACCGGCTCATGCGGCTGCCGGCCCGGTTCTTCACCGGTCGCAGCAGTGGTGAGATCGCCAACTCGATGTTGGGGATCTCGTTCGTCGGTGAGGCGCTGAGCGCGCTGCTGCCGCAACTCGTCTCGGCGGCCGCGACGGTCGCGGTGACCCTCGGCATGCTCCTTGTGGTCGAGCCCGTGCTCGGGTTGTGGGGAGCGGGGATCGTCGCCGTCACCATGCTGACCTTCAGTGCGTTCGCCGTCCTGATCGTCCGTCAGCAACGGTCCGCGCTGCCGGCCGAGCACCGGGCGGCGGCGATGACCAACCAGCTGCTCGGCGGCATCGTGAAGATCAAACTGGCCGCCGCCGAGACCCGGGCCCACGCGCGCTGGTCGGAGGTGGCCGCGGCGGCCCGCGCATCGCTGCAACGGGTCCGGCAGAGTCAGGCGGGCCTTGTCGCCTTCGGCACCGTGCTGCCGGTCGCCGGTCAACTGGTCCTGTTCGCCGTGCTGATGGGGCCGCTCGCCGGCCGGGTCGCGCCGGCCGACTTCTTCATTCTCAACGTCGGCTTCGCGATGCTGCTCGGCGGGCTGCTGGTGCTGGTGTCGGCCGGGGTCGAGGTGATCGCGGCGGTGCCCCGGCTGGGCAGCCTGCGGGAGATCCTGCGCGCCGAACCCGAGGCACGTCCGGACCGGGTGGACCCGGGCGAGTTGCGCGGCGAGGTCGCGCTGCACCGGCTCACCTTCGCCTACCAGCCGGACGAGCCGCCGGTGCTCGTCGACATCGACCTGCACGTCCGCCCGGGTGAGTTCGTCGCCATCGTCGGACCGAGTGGCTGCGGGAAATCCACACTGCTCCGGTTGCTGCTCGGTTTCGAACGCCAGCAGCAGGGCGCGGTGCTCTACGACGGCCAGGACCTCTCCGAACTCGACGTGCACGCGGTCCGCCGGCAGTGCGGGGTGGTCCTGCAGGACGGCCAGCTCTTCGCCGGCTCGGTACGGGACAACATCTGTGGCGCCGGCAGCTTCCCACTGGACCAGGTCTGGGAGGCGGCCCGGATGGCGGGCCTCGCCGACGACCTGGAGGCGCTGCCGATGGGGATGAGCACGATGGTGCCGTTCGGCGGCGGCACGCTCTCCGTCGGGCAGCGGCAGCGGGTGCTGATCGCCCGCGCGCTGGCCCCCCTGCCCCGGATCATCTTCCTCGACGAGGCGACGAGCGCACTGGACAACCGGACCCAGGAGGTGGTCAGCCGGAGCACCGCGGCCCTCGCCGCGACCCGGGTGGTCATCGCCCACCGGTTGTCCACGGTCCGTGCGGCGGACACCATCGTGGTCCTCGAAGCGGGCCGGATCGTCCAGCGGGGCACCTTCGACGAGTTGATGGAGGACCCGGAAGGGCTGTTCCACAGGTTGGCGCGGCGGCAACTGCTCACCGATCCGGTTCGGTCTGACGCCGTGGTGGAGAGCCGGCAGGCGGACGGACAACCCGCGACAGGCTGACGGGTCGGTCAGCCGTTGTCGATGACCGTGCTGTCCTCCAGGCACACGTCCGTGTCGAGGTGGTTCTCCAGCAGCTCGGCGACGTGCGCCTCCGACTGGTTCTCCACGGCGAGCCGGAACGCCTCGGTGAGCACGTTTACCACGCCCTGGGTCAACAGCAGGGTTTCCCGGTCGAGATCGGCCCAGGACGACCGGGCGCTGCCGCGTACCAGCTCCGGAGCGAGGGTCAGCAGTCGGGCGGTGACGGCGGCGACCAGCTCGTCGGCCACCGGCCGGAGGCTGTCCAGCACCTCGCTGAGGGTCTGCAGGGCCGGCACCGTGCCCACGCGTACCCGATGCAGGTCGAGGGCGGCGCGCAGCGGGCGTGGCCGGACCGTGCGGACGGTGCCGTCGGTGGTCCGGCCGATCACCCCGTGCCGGGTCAGCGCGTGGGCCAGCGCGGGACGGTCGGCGGTCAGGCGTTGCAGCATCGCGGTCAGCCCGTCGGGCGCCTCGTCACTGGCCCGGACCCCCAGCATCGCCTCGATGGACACCAGGTTGAAGCCCTGCCGCTGCAGGGCGAGGATCGCGTCCAGCCGGCGGACGTGGGAGTCGTCGTAGAGCGCGGCCCGACCGCGCCGCACCGGCGGGGGCAGCAGTCGCCGGGCCTGGTGGGCTCGGATGTTGCGCGGCGACATCCCGACCTTGCGGGCGAGTTCCTCCACGCTGTACCCGGCCGGGCCGCCGGGCGTCGTCGTCACCTCGTCGATGGTCACGGTGGCCTCCGGCAGCACTCGGTGACGAAACACGGCACCCCGTCGAACCGCTGTCACTCCTGGGCGGTCCGCCGATCGCAGCGTAGGTGCGGGCACCGGGCGGATGACAGGCGAGGAATTACTACTTGTCCACAGTGGTGCGGCTCATTAGAATTGTTCGCCCGCCGCAAGTCGCTGATTCTCAATTACCCGGCTTTCGCCGCAGCGCGACCTTTTCGCGGCCACATTCGATGAAATCCCCGCGCTGTGGGCGGACCGGATCCACCGGTGACCCACGATGAGGCGAAACCGGCGGCCCGGAACCTCCCGCGCTGCCTGTCGCCGCCGCCGGGCGGCGGACCATTGAAGGGAGCAGGGTGTGACACCTGTCGATCGAGCGGTCTTCGTGGCCGCGTACAGCCGGCTGGTCGCCGACGTCTGGGCCGACCCGGTCAAGGAGCAGGCGCTCGATCGGGACCCGCGGGGGTTCCTCGCCGGCTACGGGCTTCAACTCTCCGAGGATGTGCAGGTCCGGGTGGTCCGGGACGTGGCCGAGGCCGATCCGGACCTGGAGGTGCAGGTCGAGTCGTGGCAGCAGGCGGGGACCACCGGCATCTTCGTACTCTTCGTGCCGTCGCTGCTGCCGGTGGCCCAGGCGGAGCTGGCCGAGGACGAACTGGACAGCGTCGTCGCCGGCCTGGACCCCAGCTGCGCCTGTTGCTGCCCGTGCTGCTGCACCTGACACCGATGTCTGCCGCCCACCGGTCGGCACGGCAGATTCTGATGGCAGTAAGCCGAAATCGTTGATTGTCGAACCTCGATCTTCGTAGCGTTCTCGCCACAGCGATCGACCCCCGTCTTGCAGCGACCCCCGAGGAAAGGACCGAACGATGAGCAACGACGAACAGGAATATGGCGCGAGGTTCGTGACCAAGTACTCGGAACTGGTCACCGCGGTGTGGCGCAGCGACGAGGAACTGCAGCGCCTGCTCGCCGACCCGACCGGCTACGCGACGGCGGCCGGCCTGCCGGTCGCCGCCGGCTCCCGGGTCGAGGTCGACCGCGCCCAGCCCGCCACGCTCTACACCAAGGACCAGATCGTCGCCGACTGGGCCGGCACACCCGGCCTGCACGTGCTGCACGTGCCCGAGGTGCCGCTTGTCGACCTCAACGAGCTGACCGAGGCCGAGTTGGAGACGGTCGCCGGCGGCGTCGCCCCGATCGCCGACAACAACGTCAACATCATCGCCGTCCTCATCCTCTGAGTTCCCCACCCCCCGCCGGGAGCCTCGATGACTGACACGACCGAGAGCATCGCCTTCCGATCCGGCACCTACCGGACGGCCACCGTGGAGCAGACCTGGGAACGGATCGGGGGCCTGCTCGACCGGTTCCGGATCACCCGGGTCGCCGACATCACCCGGCTCGACGAGATCGGCCTACCGGTGCACGTCGCCTACCGGCCGGTCGGAGCCACCATGGCGGTGAGCGTCGGCACCGGCGCCACGGCGACGCAGGCCCGGGTCAGCGCGGTCATGGAGAGCATCGAGTCCTGGCATGCCGAGAACCTCCGGCCGGGGACCGTCGTCCGGTCCCCGGCCGAGGCGCTCGACCTGCCCTACGACGTCCGGTGGCTGCACCTGGCGGAACGGTCACCCCTGACCCCTGCCGTCGCGCTCGACTGGGTGGCCGGCCGTGGGCTGGTGACCGGTGCGCGTTGCCTGGTGCCCCGCGCCACCATCGAACTCGACTTCACCGTCCGGCGGGGCTGGGACCGGGCCCTGTTCACCCCCAGCAGCAACGGGCTGGCCACCGGGAACACCTTCGCCGAGGCCAGCCTGCACGCCCTGCTGGAAGTCGTCGAACGCGACTGCATCGCCCCGTACTGCACCTCGCCGTTGGCCGATCGCACCTACGCCGACCCGGGCACCGCCACCAACGCGACGACCCGCACGGTGCACGAGGCGCTGCTGCGGGCCGGCTGCTGGGTGGAGGTCTGCGACATCACCAACGCGGTCGACGTGCCCTGCTACGCCGCCTCGATCTGGTCCCCGGACCTGCCTGTCACCTTCGGCGGCTTCGGCTGCCACGTGGACCCCGAGATCGCCGTCGGTCGGGCCATGGCGGAGGCGGCGCAGTCGCGGCTGGTCATGGTCTCCGGAGCGCGGGACGACATCGACGCCACCGCGTACCACGACGTCGGCGCACCGCCGGTGCCGCCACCCACCGTCGACCGGCCCGTCCGGCCGGTCCGTCGGGATTCGCCACCGGTGGGGGACGTGACCCAGGTGCTGCGCGAGCTGGCGTCGCGGGTGCAGCGGGTCACCGGCGTCGAGCCGTTCAGCGTCGACCTGACGCACGACGACATCGGCATTCCGGTGAGCAAGGTGTTCGCCCCCGGCCTGCGGATGTTCGACGAGCGGGCCCTGAGTATCCGACCAGGAGTGCCCCGTGACTGACGTCGTCTTCATCGGTCCGAGCCTGCCGGCCGACGAGGTCGGTCGGCTGCTGCCCGACGCTGTGGTGCTGCCGCCCGTCGCGCACGGCGACCTGCTCCGCCTGGACGTCGCCCCCGGCGACCGGGTCCTCGTCATCGACGGGTTCTTCCTGCAACACCCGCCGGTCCGCCACCGGGAGATCCTCCACCTGCTCGACCGCGGCGTGACGGTGGCCGGCGCCGCCAGCATGGGCGCGCTGCGCGCCGCCGAGCTGTGGCCGTTCGGGATGCGTGGCGTGGGCGAGGTGTTCCAGCTCTACCGCGACGGGGTCGTCACGGGCGACGACGAGGTGGCGGTCGTGCACGGTCCCGCCGAGGAAGGCCACCGCGCGTTGAGCGTCCCGCTGGTGAACATCCGGGTCGCGCTGCGCCGCGCCGTCACGGCCGGCGTGCTCAGCGACGCCGAGGCGGTGCTGCTGCTGGACATCGGCCGGGAGCTGCCCTTCCGGCGGCGGTCGTACCGGGCGTTGGAGCGCAGCGCACCCCCCGAGGCGGCGGCCGTCGTGGACCGGTTCCTGACGTGGCACCGGCGGGACCCCTCCGACGCCAAGGGCGCCGACGCCCGGCTGCTGCTGTCGATGGCGGCGGACAACGCGCCCGAGCTGTGCCCGGCGCACGCCGGCGACCAGCCGATCGACAACCTGCACACCCGCTTCCTGGACAGCTGGCGATCGCGCTTCGCCGGCGAGTCGGTCGGCGGGCACTGGGTCAGCGACCGGGAGGTCGCCGCGGTGCTGATGCTGCTGCACCCCGAGTCGGCGACCTGGCACCGGCGGGGAGTGCTGGCCGGGCTGGCCGCTGTCGACATCGCCGACCCGATGGTCGAGCAGCGCGCCCGCGAGGTGGCCCGCCAGCGAGGGTTGACCGCCGCGCTGCCGACCGGGTGGGACTGGCTGACCGACCGGGAACGGGATCTCGGCGATCCGGAGGCGGTGCTGCGGGTGTTGGTGCGGGCGTTCGGTACCACGCCGTACCGCAGCCTGGCGCTGTGGATGGTCGCGGCGCCGCTGCGTACCCCCGCGATGCTCGCCGCGGCGCGGCAGGTCGCGGCGACCGCGGCGTCGCTGAACGAGACGCTCGTTCCGCGTACGACGGGGCACCGCCGCCCGGGTGGTCGGCTGCACTTCCGCACCGAGGTCGTCGACGCGTTCTTCGCGAGGCTGTGGGGCTGTGCCGTCGACGGGCTGGAAGCGGAGGCTTGGGACCGGGGCTTCGTCGACCTGGCGGCGTTCCGGTACGCCGCCGAACCGCTTGTCGCGTACGTCAAGGCGTTCGGTGCCCCGCGACTGCCGGCGGTGGCCATCTGCGCGCAGGAGGACACCCTGGCCGGTTCAGCGGTCCGGGTCGGCTGAGGAGGAGTCGATGAGCGGCACCGTGAAGGCGGCACTGATCTACCCCCCACTGACCGATCCCACCTCGGGATACCACTCCCTGAACTACCTCGACTCGTACGCCCGGGCACAGGGACACCGGCCGGCGGAGATCATCGACGCCAACATCGAGGCGTTCCACCACTCGTACACCCCGTCGGCGTACGACTGGCTACGGCGGGAGCTGTCCCGGCTCTCCATCGACGACCTCAGCGGCCCGGACGCGTTGATGGCCCGGGCCAATCAGCTCGGCCTGCCCGACCCCGACCCGGAGCGGCTGCGCCGGTCCATCGGGGTGTTGCAGGATCCGACCCTGTTCTACGACTACCGGCACTACCAGGACGCCGTCGAGGGTGTGATCTCCTGGATGGACGCGCTCGGCACCGTCGGGTTCCCCGGGCAGTTCCACGCCGGCTTCCGGCTCCACCCGCCACCGATGATCTCGATCGGCTCGGTGGCCGCGCTGACCGACGAGGCGCTGCTCGCCCGGCTCAACCGGCCCTTCCTGCCGTACTACGAGGACGTGCTGATCCCGCGACTGGCCGCGGGCGGACACCAGGTGATCGGTATCAGCGTCACCTACCAGTGGCAGCTCCCGTTCGCGCTCTGGATCGCCCGACTCGTCCGGCGGGCCTGCCCGGACGTCTTCCTCATCGCGGGTGGCACGGAGATCTCCGACGTCTGGAAGTGCGCCAGCAAACCCGAGTACGTCTTCCAGGTGCTCGCCGACTTCGACGCGATAGTGGTCGGGGAGGGGGAGAGCGCGTACACGGAGATCCTGGACGCGGTGCAGACCGGCACCCTCCCGGCCGGGCATCCCAACGTCCGGCTGCACCCGAAGTACGGCCGTCAGCGTCAGCTGCCCCTGCGCTACGAACGCCTGGCGCAGGTGCCGGTGCCGGACTTCTCCGGCCTGCCCTGGGACCTCTATCTCAGCCCGGAGCGGTTCGTCTACTACTCGCCGACCCGAGGCTGCTACTGGAACAAGTGCACGTTCTGCGACTACGGCCTGAACACCGACGGCCCCACCAGCCCGTGGCGGCAGGACACTGTGGACACCATGCTCGCGGACGTCACCGAGCTGTCGAAGTTCGCCAAGTTCATCTACTTCTCGGTCGACGTGCTCGCTCCCGCGACCATTCTGCGTTTCGCCGAACGGGTCGTCGAGCGCGGGCTGGACTTCCGCTGGGGTGCCGAGATCCGGCTGGAGAAATACTGGTCGGACGAGCGCTGCGAACTGCTGCGGCGCAGCGGCTGCGTGGCCATCTCGGTCGGGTTCGAGTCCGGTAACCAGCGCATCCTCGACCTGATCGACAAGGGCACGAAGCCGGAGCAGGCACGACGCACCATGACGGCGATGACCAAGGCCAACATCGGTGTGCAGATGATGGGCTTCACCGGTTTCCCCACCGAGACCCGCGAAGAGGCGCTGGACAGCGTCAACTTCCTGCGGGACAACCCGGACCTGTGGACCCTCGGCGGGCTCGGCGACTTCATGTTGACCCCGGGCGCCATCGTCGCCAAGGAGCCGGACCGGTTCGGCATCACCAATGTGCGGCCGGTGGAAGGATCGGACATCGTCCGGATGCTCAAGTACGACGAGCCGGTCACCGAGGCGGTGCGGGCCGAGGTCGCCCAGGCCAAGGCCGGCCTGAACCCCGGGCATTACCACCGTCCGTGGCTGGGCGCCACCGACACCCCGCACACGTTCTTCTACCACGACCGGTACGGCACCGCGGTGCGGGGCGTCCTCGCCCACGACCGGGTACGGCACGACACCGACGAGCACACCGAGTTCCTCGCCAACGGCTCCTTCGTGGACCGCGACGACGAGCAGGTCTGGGACGCGTACCGGCGGATCCGGTCCGACGAGCAGGACGGCGTCCCCGGCGACCTGCCGGCGGACCGGCACCTGTTCCGCCGGGTCGACGGTCAGGTGTTCGCCCTCAACCGCAGCAGCCGATTGTTCCTGGATCTCTTCAGCGCGCCGCTCACCCTCGCCGAGGCGCAGCGCCGGCTCTGGATCGTCGAACCGACAGTCGCCGACCGGGTCTGGCGGACCTTCATCGGGCAGCGGTTGATCCGCCGGCATCGGCTCGCGACCGATCAATAGGGTCGGTGGGCAGGTACGACCCGGCCGCTGCTGCCGTCCACCTCCACCGGCACTCCGTCGGGCAGGGCTGTCGTCGCGTCCCGGACCGCCAGGACGGCCGGGAGGCCCTGCTCGCGGGCGACGATCGCGGCGTGCGAGAGGAGGCCGCCGATCTCGGTGACGACCGCGGCGACCACGCCGAACAGTGGGGTCCAGGCCGGATCCGTGGTGCGGCACACGAGGACATCACCGGGCCGGACCCGGGCGAAGTCGGCGGGGCCACGCACCACGCGCACCGGCCCGGTGGCGCGACCGGGGCTGCCGGGCGTACCGGTGAGGGCCTCGCCTCCGTCACCGCCGGCCGTGGGCGCGGGAGGGAGGGCACTGGTGACCGGGCGCGACTGGAGGAGCCAGATCCGGGAGCCGGCGATCGCCCACTCGACATCCTGCGGGCCGCCCAGCAGGTCGGCTGCCTGCCGACCGAGCTGCGCGAGTCGGGTGAGTTCGTCATCGGTGAGGCAGAAGCGCTCCCGGTCGGCCCGTGCCACCTCGCGGGTGACAGTGCGGTCGACCCGCGTCTTCTTCGTGCCGAGCGACCGACGGGTGATCTCGCCGCCGGTCAGCGTCCACGAGTCCGGGGTGACGTGGCCGCTGACCACGCTCGCACCCAACCCCCAGGACGCCTCGATCCGGGTGTCGTCGCCGGTGAACAGCACCCCGGCGACGTCCGCGTCCACCAGGCGTTGCACAAGCACGGCGACCGACGGCGACCGGGTGTCTCCCCGCCGACGCCGATATTCCACGGCACGCGCGGACCACAGTGACAACCAGCACCTGCGAACGGCGTCCGCCACCTGATCGGGGCCGCGCACGCCCAGGAACGTGTCGTGCTGCCCGGCCGCGGTGGCGTGGGTGGTGTCCTCGCTGGTCGCCGACGACCGCACGGCAAGGTGGCCGTCGCCGATCCGCGGCAGCGCCTGAGCGATCTCGTCGATCAGCTCCGCGGGGAGGCCCTCGTCGGTCCTCTGGTAGGCGGTGCTCGGCACCACGAACCCAGGTGGGACCGGCATACCCGCGCGGAGAAGCCGGGCGAGCGCGGCGGCCTTGCCGCCGGACGTCGCGGGTTCGGCGTCGGTCAGGTCGATCAGCAACAGGCCCCCTTCAGCTCCCGTGGAGCCTAGCCGCGCGCCAATGCGGAGATTCCCGACGTGCGGGGGATGTGCGCCGCGTTGACGTCCGGTGCGGGACTCTGAATGCTGACTGCCATGACGCACGCCTCAGCGCCGGAACTGTCGGTTCTGCACGCCGTGCGGGTGACCGGGCTGGCCAGCGACGCGGCAGTCTCCCGCCGCACCGGCATCGACCTGGACACGGCCTCCGAGCTGCTGGGGGACTTCGAGGCGTACGGGTGGGTGACACACGTCGAGTTCGCCGGCACCAGCGGGTGGACGCTCACCGAGCGCGGCCGTGAGCAGGACTCCCGGAAGCTGGGCGAGGAGCTGGACCAGACTGGCGCACGGTCGACAGTCGAGCAGGTCCACAAGGAGTTCGAGATCCTCAACGGACGACTGGTCCGGGCCTGCACCGACTGGCAGTTGCGGCCGGTCGAGGGTGACCGGTTGACGTCCAACGACCACAGCGACCCGCAGTGGGACGGCCGGGTGCTGGACGAGCTCACCGCGATCGGCGCGGAACTGACCCGGCTGACCGGCGCACTGGTGAGCGCGCTTGATCGGTTCGACGGTTACGCCGATCGGTTCGACGCGGCGCTCGGGCGTGCTCGCGCGGGGGACGGGCAGTGGGTGACCGGAGTGGGGGTCGCGTCGTGCCACGCCGTGTGGATGGAGCTGCACGAAGATCTCCTGTCGACACTCGGGATCGCTCGCGGCGCCGAATCGGGAAGCCGGTAGGTCTCCGCCGTGGCTGTCCGATATCTCTACCTGGCGCGACACGGCGCGGCGGACGCCTTCGGCGAACTGACCGACGTGGGACACCAGCAGGCTGACCTGCTCGGTCGACGGCTCGCCCGCCTGCCGATCGACGCGGTGTGGCACTCGGTGCTGCCGCGAGCCGCCGCGAGCGCGCGCGAGATCGCCAAGCACCTGCCGGACGTGCCGGTCGCCGAGGCGGCCGAACTGATCGACCATGTGCCGTACGTGCCGACCGGGGACGAGATGCCCCGCTCCTGGGCCGGCTTCTTCGACGGTTACGACGAGGCCGAGGCGGCGGCCGGCACCCGCATAGCGCAAGCCCTGGTGGGACGGTTCACCACCGCCCCGGAGCGTACCGAGCCGGACTCGCACCAAGTGCTTGTCACGCACGCGTACCCGATCGCGTGGCTGGTGCGGCACGTGCTGGCGGCCCCGCCGACCCGGTGGCTCGGCCTGGACAGCGCGAACACCGGCCTCACCGTGATCGAGTACCGGGCCGGCCTGTCGCCCACGCTTGTGATGTTCAACGACCAGAGCCACCTGTCGGGTGACCTGCGCTGGACCGGTTTTCGCTCGGCCGCACGCCCGTGAGGAGTCCGCTGTCGGTGCGTCCGACCCCGGTTGTCAGGGGAGCGTGATGCCGGTCTGCGTACCGGCCAGAGCCTGTCCGCACGGGCAGCCGCCCTGGTCCGGCGGCAACGCCCGCACCGCGTCGCCGAGCAGGACGCGCAGGCGCTCGACGTTTCGCGCGAAGACCGTGAACACCTCCTGCTGGGTGACGCCGTGACCGACCTCGACGCCCGAGTCGAGGTCGGTCACCAGCGACAGCGCGGTGTAACACACTGCCAGTTCCCGTGCCAGCACCGCTTCGGGGTGACCGGTCATGCCCACGACCGACCAGCCCTGCTGGCCGTACCACTGTGATTCGGCACGGGTGGAGAAGCGCGGCCCTTCGATGACGACAATGGTGCCGCCGTCGACCGGTCGCCAGCCGGCGGTGCGGGCGACGTCGAGGACCGTGGCGCGCCCGACCGGACAGTACGGGTCGGCGAACGGAACGTGGACGACCCCGGGGAGTTGCCCGTCCGTGCGGGGCTGCCCGTCGTAGTAGGTCTGCTCGCGGCCGTTGGTCCGGTCGACCAGCTGGTCCGGTACGACGAGGGCGCCGGGACCCAGGTCCGGTCGCAGGCCGCCCACGGCGCCCGGCGCGAGCACCTGGCGGACGCCGACTGTGCGCAGCGCCCACAGGTTGGCCCGGTAGTTGATGCGGTGCGGGGGGAGGGCGTGCCGGCGTCCGTGGCGGGGAAGGAACACCACCTGTCGCCCGGCGACGCTCCCGACGGACAGCGAGTCGCTCGGCGGTCCGTACGGTGTGTCGACAGTGACCTCGCTGACGTCGTCGAGGAACTCGTAGAAACCGGATCCGCCGATCACGCCGATCGGCGGGGAGGCCTTACCTGCTGACATGTGCACCTCTCTTCGGAAGCGGGTGGGGCCGACTCAGGAACGGTCCGTGCCGCGCCGGCCGACGATGGTGGCGACGACCAGCACGATCACGATGACGGCCCAGACGACGGCCAGCCCGGCGGTGAGCCCCAGCGGGTAGTCGCGGTCCGGTAGGCCGGGGTTCGGAGGCGCCGAGGGCGGTCGCCACAGCAGTGGCACCGCGATCAGCAGCAACGTGGCGCTGGCCAGCAGGCCCGCGCTGATCCAGGCCAGGCG
This sequence comes from Micromonospora sp. NPDC005215, assembly GCF_040607915.1. NCBI lineage: Bacteria > Bacillati > Actinomycetota > Actinomycetes > Micromonosporales > Micromonosporaceae > Micromonospora > Micromonospora sp. NPDC005215. The sequence continues at coordinate 98,173 of NZ_JBEXHQ010000017.1, forward strand.
TAGCCGGTTGGTCACCAGTCGGCCCAGCGCCAGCCCGACCAGTCCGACCAGCGGTGCCACCAGGACGTCGTGCAGCAGCGGACCGCCGAGAAGCCACGGCACTGTGGTGCCCAGCTGGGGGAGGAGCAGCCAACCGCCGTACGCCGCCGCGGCGGCGCCGAGCACGAGCAGAAGCAGTCGGACGGTTCTCACCGCAACACCTCCAACCGGGCCACCCACTTGGTCTGGAGGACACCCGGCCGGCTCGGCGCGATGAGGCGGCAGGGGTACCCGTGGTCCGGAGACAGCTCCTCGCCGTTGATCCGCAGTGCGAGCAGGGTCAGCGGGTCGCCGGAATGGGCCGCGGGGAGGGTGCTCGCGGCGTACAGGCCGTCGGTCTCCAGGGAGGTGATGCGAACCGGTCGGTCGGTGGGTGCGCCGGCCCGCCGGAGCAGCTGGGCGACGGGCACGCCGGTCCAGTGGGCGGAGGCGCTCCAGCCCTCGACGCAGGCGATCGGCAGTTGCGCCGTGCGTTGCGGCAGGGCCGCCAGGTCGGCCAGGGACAGGGCGTACCGCCCGCCCGGCCAGACGATCTCCAGCCGCCATTCCGGTGGAACGACGATGCGCGCGGCGGCGGCCGTCCGGTTGATCGGTACGCCCTGCGGTCCGGACGCGGACCGCCACGCCAGCGGGGACACCCGACGCAACCACGGGACGGTGACCCCGGCGGTGGCCAGCACGGCGATCCCGGCGACGCCCGCCGAGGTACGCAGGAACGCGCGTCGTCCGGCCGAGTCCCGATCCTCCTGCCCGGCCGCACCGGCACTCCGCCGCAGTGGCGTGCCCAGCGCCGTGCGGGCGACCGGGAGCTGCACCGCGACGTGCAGCAGCAACGCGCCCACCACCAGCCAGGCCACCGCGTAGTGCGCCGTCGGGAAGAAGAACCCCCAGGGGTACGACTGGGCGACGTTGAACAGGCCGGTGACAAGTTCGAAGAACGCGGCGCAGACCAGGACCAGGACGGAGATCCGTTCGAGGGCATGGGCGGACAACCGGATCGGCTGGCGCAGCGGCGGACGGACGAACAGCCGGGGGTAGACGCTCCACAGTTTGGCAAGCAGCAACGGGATCGCCGCGACGCCGGAGAGCACGTGGACACCCTGCGTGATGCGGTAGAGGTTGACCGGTCGGGTCGGCCAGGTGAACCAACCCGGCGGGTGCTGGATGTAGTGGCTGAGCAGTCCGGTGCCGAAACACAGCCCGAACGCCACCCCGAGCCAGAGGCCGAGCCGGGCGGCGACCAGCGGTGAGTGCGACGGCGCGGTGAAGTCCTCGGGGGCGGGAACGCGGGGCCGGCGGATCACTGGCGCACCAACTCGGCGAACCAGCGCCTGCCGAACCGGAGGCGGTCCGCGACCCGTAGGCCGGCGGCGGCGGCGGTACCGGCCACCACGTCAGCCCCGACCCGCGCCCAGGGAAATGCCGGCCCCTGGCGTCCCCCGTCGCCGGACGCCCCGGACAGCACGTACGCCTGTCCCTGCCACAGCCCGGCTCCCGGGGGCTCCACCTCGACCACCAGCGTGCCGTCGGCCGCGAGCAGGGTGCCGCACCGGCGCAGCAGCCGGACCGGGTCACCGCCGATGCCGATGTTGCCGTCGACGAGCAGGGCGTGGGCCCACCTCCCCTCGCCGGGAAGCGGGTCGAAGACGTCGCGTCGCAGGGCGACCACACCCCGGCCCTGGGTCAGCCGTACCGCCTCGGCGGAGATGTCCACCCCCAGTGCGACGAGACCGCGCTGAGCGAGTGCCCTGGTCAGCCGGCCGGGGCCGCAGCCGAGATCGATCGTCGGCCCGTCGCAACGTGCGGCGATGGCCTCGATCGCCGGTTCGGGCGGGCCGTGCCAACGCCGTACCGGCAACAGGTCGCGTCGCCCGTCGGTGTGCACCAGCCAGTGCTCGGGTCGGACCGGAGGCAACGGGGCGACCGGCGTACCGCAGGCGTCCTGGTCGGCGGGCCACCCGTCGAGTCCGCCCAGCACCACAGCGAAACCGTCGAGGCTGATCGTCGACGTCACCGGCGACGTCCGCTCACCAGGTGGCCACCCACCGACTCGACGGCAGCCGCGAACCGGGTGCCGGGCAGGTCGGCCGCGACCGCCAGCGCGCTGGGCCAGTCGTCGACATCCCGTTGCGCCGGCAGGATCGCCGGGCGTACGCCGTGCTCGCGGAGAGCGGCGAGGGTGCGGCGACCCGTGTCGTCGGTCGACATGGGCACGTCGCGCAACGCGCTCGCGTACGCCGGGTCGCGTAACCCGAGCGCCCACCAGCCGCCGTCGAGCGCCGGCCCGAACACCGCCCCGCGTTCGGTGAGCAACTCCAGCGCGGTGGTGAGCAGGGCCGGCCCGACCTGCGGCGTGTCCATGCCGATCTGCAGGACCGCTCGGCCGGGGAAGGCCGCAGCGGTGTCGGCGTGCGCGTTCGCGAGGCGGTCGGCGAACGTGCCGCCGCGCTGGGGGAGGAGGTGCCAGCCCGCCAGCGCGGCGTTCAGTTCCGCGCTGTACTCGGCATCGGCGAACCGACCGGTGTGGGCCAGCACGGGAATGGTCGCCGCGGTGGCGCGTACCGCCGCGAGGGTGTCCAACAGTGCCGCCGCCGCGACCCGGGCCGCCTGGGCGGGATCCGCCGGTGGACAGAGGCGCGTCTTGGCCAGCCCCGCGACCGGTGCCTTGGCGACCAGGAGCAGGACGTTCACTGGCCACCGCCGACACCGGCGCGCAACACTCCGGCGAAGTCCCGGGTCGCCCGCACCGTGCCCCGCACCGACCCGGAGACCTTCGACCTGGTGCCGGCAGCCCGGGGCGCGTACGCGACGTCCAGTTCGAGAATCCGCCAGCCCGCCTCGGAGGCGCGGAGCAGCAGCTCCAGGGGGTAACCGAACGCGCGGTCCTGAACGCCGAGTCCCAGGAGCGCCGCGTGCCGGGCCACCCGGATCGGGCTGATGTCGTACACCGGCACACCGCGCCGGCGCAGCAGCGCGGCGACCAGCGCGTTTCCCATCCGGGCATGCCACGGCCAGGCATCCGCCGAGACCGGCCGACGCCGCCCGACGGCGAGATCCGCCCGCCCGTCGAGCAGCGCCGCGACGAGCCGAGGCAACTCGGCCGGATCGAACGAGCCGTCCGCGTCAAGGACGCAGACCAGCTCCGCGTCCGCCGCCAGCAGACCGGCGTGTACGGCCGCGCCGTACCCGCGTCTCGGCTCGTGGACGACCCGGGCCCCGTACTCGGCGGCGACAGCCGGCGAGCCGTCGGTGGAGCCGTTGTCGACCACGATGGCCCGGTAGCCGGGTGGCAGCCCGCTCAGTACGGCAGGCAGTGCGGCCGCCTCGTCCAGACACGGCAGCACCACGTCGATCGTTGTGTGCATACCGGCGACGCTAGGCCCGCCACGGGCCGTCCGGACCGCTGTGTGTCCTTACGAATCGCTTACGTGGCAGGGGATCTTACGAGTCCCTGACGTCCCACAGTTGCGCTGCCGGATCCCTGGTCGGAGGTCGTATCGTCGGCCGTCACCATGACCATGATGACCCGGCCGGGACGACCCCGGTCCGCCGACCTGATCGTCCTCGGCACCGAGGTGGCACTGCTCGCCACCGCCGTCACCGTCGGCGCACTGCTCAACCATCGGGGCGTGCGGCTGCATGCCGACGCGGCCCCGCTCTACGCCGCGTGGCAGCCACATCTGGGCCCCGGCACTCCCGCCGCGCTTCTCGTTGCGGCGCTGTTCGTCTGGCGGGGCGCGCGCTGGGCCGCCGACGCGCGGTGGCCACGGCTGCTGGTCGTCGGCTATCTCGCCGCGGTGCTCTGGACGCTGTCGCTGGCCCTGGTGGACGGCTGGTCCGCCGGGTTGGCCGAGCGGCTCACCGTGCAGGCCGAGTACCTGCACGAGGTGCCCCGGGTGACGGATGTCGGCGGCATGGTGTCCGGCTTCGCCGACCGGATCCTCGACTTCCAGCCCGATTCGTGGTCCACCCACACCGCCGGTCATCCACCGGGAGCGCTGCTGTTCTTCGTCTGGCTGGAGCGGATCGGCCTCGGCGGCGGGACGGCGGCCGGGCTCGCGTGTGTGGTGCTCGGCGCCACGGTCTGCGTGTCGGTGCCGGTGACGTTGCGGGCGCTCGGCGCGCAGGACGCGGCTCGGGCGGTGTGGCCGTTCCTGGTCCTCTTCCCGGGGGCGGTCTGGGTGGGCGCGTCCGCGGACGGCATGTTCGCCGCGGTGATCGCCGCCGGGCTGGCGCTGCTGGCGGTGGGTGGTCGGCCCAGGGCCGTACTCGGCGGGCTGCTGCTCGGCTTCGCCCTCTACCTGTCGTACGGGTTCGTCCTGGTCGGGATTCTCGCGCTGACAGTGGTGCTGCTGCGGGCACGTGATCGCCTCGGAGTGCTCCTGGTCGCGGCGACGGCGGTCGCGGCTGTGGTCGCCGGGTTCAGCCTCGCCGGTTTCTGGTGGCTGGACGGCTACCACCTGGTGGCACGTCGCTACTACCAGGGCTGGGCGGCGGAACGCCCGTACGGCTACTGGGTCTGGGCGAATCTCGCCGCCCTGCTGCTCTCGGCCGGGCCGGTGGTCGGGCCGGCACTGCGCCGGGCGGTGGCCGCCGTGCCGATCCGACCACCGCTCGCGACGGCCCTCCGGCAGCGGATCGCCAGCGCCGGACCCGCTGTGTGGTTGCCCGTCGCGGCAGCGGTGGTCGTGCTCGCGGCGGACCTGTCCGGGCTCAGCAAGGCCGAGGTGGAGCGGATCTGGCTACCGTTCGCCGTCTGGCTGCTTGTCGCCACCGCGCACCTGCCCCACGGACACCGACGGTGGTGGCTGGCGGCCCAGGCCGGCACGGCTCTCGCCGTCAACCACCTACTGTGGACGGTGTCCTGACCGAGGCCGGCTCCCGCATCACCGCTGTGGTGAAGTCCGCGATGCCAGCGGCGAAGCCGACTCGGGCGCTGAAACCAAGCAGCCGGGCGGCGCGGGCCGGATCGGCCACGACGTGCCGGACGTCCGCCACCCGACCGCCGCCGACCGTGACGGGTGCTGGCCCGCCCATCGCCGAGGCCAGCTCCTGGGCCAGCTCGCCGACGGTGTGCGGTTCACCCGAGCAGATGTTGACCGGGACCAGGGGCTCCGGAGCCGGTGTCGTGAGGGCCAGCAGGTTGGCCGCCGCTATGTCGTTCACGTGCACGAAGTCGCGCCGCTGCCGGCCGTCCTCCAGGACCCGGGGCGGTTGCCCGGCGGCCAGGGCCGACCGGAAGATCGATGCCACCCCGGCGTACGGGGTGTCGCGGGGCATCCGCGGCCCGTAGACATTGTGGTAACGCAGCGCCCAGACCGATCCGCCGGTCTGCCGGGCCCAGGCGCCGGCGAGGTGTTCCTGGGCCAGCTTGGTGGCGGCGTACGTGCTGTGCGGCTCCAGCGGCGCGTCCTCGGGCACGAGACCGGGGGAGAGCGCCTGGTCGCAACGGGGGCAGCTCGGCTCGTACCGGCCCTCGGCCAGGTCGGCGGCGCGGCGGCCGGCCGGCCGGACGATCCCGTGGGCCGGGCAGTGGTAGCGGCCCTCGCCGTAGACCACCATCGAGCTGGCCAACACCAGCCGGCGTACGCCGGAGGCGTGCATCGCGGCGAGGAGGGTGGCCGTGCCGAGGTCGTTGTGTGCGGCGTACCGGGGGGCGTCGGCCGGGTCGACGCCGTGGCCGACCATGGCCGCCTGGTGGCAGACCGCGTCGACCCCGGCGAGCAGCCGGGTCAGCAGCTCGCCGTCGCGCACGTCGCCGACCACCAGGTCGTGCCGCTGTGCCCAGGGCGGTGGCGTCGCGCCGTGCGCCTCCGGCAGGAGCGCGTCGACGGCCACCACCTCGTGCCCGTCGTCGTCGAGCAGGTCGGCGACGTGGGAGCCGATGAACCCGGCAGCACCGGTGACAAGTATCCGCATTCCGGTCACCGTATGACCCCGCGTACGCCCGCACCCGCTGGCCCGCGCAGCCGTAAGAACCTCGTTAGGTTTCGCCGGTGCGGTCGGCGCCCGGTGCCTGGCTACGCTGGGCGGATGGACAGGCCGGGGGACAGGTCGACGGGCCGGAACGGGGGACGTTCGTGACACAGCGGGTGCTGGTGGTCGACGACGACCAGACCGTCAGTGACGTCATCTGTCGATACCTCGAACACGACGGCTTCCAGGTCAGCCACGCCGGGGACGGGGCGGCGGCACTGGCGGCGGTGGCTCGCCAGGCACCGCACCTGGTCGTGCTCGACCTGATGCTGCCCCGGATCAACGGCCTACAGGTGTGTCGGGAGCTGCGGGCCCGGCCCGATGGCATCCCGATCATCATGCTGACCGCGCGGGGTGACGAGTCCGACCGGATCCTCGGGCTGCAACTCGGCGCGGACGACTACCTGACCAAGCCCTTCTCCCCCCGGGAACTGGTGCTCCGGGTCCGTTCGGTGCTCCGTCGCGCCGCCAGCGGGCCGCCGCCCGAGCGGCCGGAGGCGATCACCGACGGCAGCCTGGTACTGCACACCACCTCCCGGACGGCCCGCCTCGCCGGTGCCGACCTGGCGCTGACGCTGCGTGAATTCGACCTGCTCGTCCACCTCATGCGGCATCCGTCCCGGGTGTTCAGCCGGGCCGAACTCCTTGAGCAGGTCTGGGGCTGGAACTTCGGGGACCACTCCACAGTGACCGTGCACGTACGCCGACTGCGCGAGAAGATCGAGGACAGTCCGGCCGATCCGCAGCGGATCGTGACCGTCTGGGGCGTCGGCTACCGGTACGAGCCAGCCGATGCGTGACCTGCTGCTGATCTTCGCGATCGCCCTCGGCGCGGCACTGGGCGTCGGACTCGCCGGCGCACTGCTGCTGCGCGCGCTTCGGCGCCGCTCGATCACCGTGCACCTCAGCGTGCTGCTCGCCACCACGGTGGTCGCCGTCGCCGTGGGCGTGCTGGCGGTCGCGGAGGCGATGTTCCTCTCCGCCCACGACCTTGAGGTGGTGCTGATCACCGTCTCGGCGGCAGCGGTGGTCAGCCTCGCCGTCGGCGGGCACTTCGGCCGTCGACTCGCCCGCGCGGCGGTCTGGCGCGACCAGGCCCGGGAACGGGAACGGCAACTGGAGAAGGGCCGACGGGACCTGGTCGCCTGGGTCTCCCACGACCTGCGTACCCCGCTGGCCGGGCTGCGGGCCATGGCGGAGGCGCTGGAGGACCGGGTGGTCCGCGATCCGGACACCGTCGACGAGTACCACCGCCGGATCCGGCTGGAGACCGACCGGATGACCCGACTCGTCGACGACCTGTTCGAGCTGTCCCGGATCAACGCGGGCGCGCTGCGGCTGTCGCTGACGGCGGTGCCGCTCGGCGAGGTGGTGTCGGACGCGCTGGCCAGCACCACCCCGTTGGCCGACGCCCGCCGGATCAAGCTGATCGCCAGCGAGTCGGGGTGGCCGACGGTCGCCGCGAGCGAACCGGAGCTGGCTCGGGTCGTCGCCAACCTGCTGCTCAACGCCGTCCGCTACACCCCCGAGGACGGCACCGTACGCATCGAAGCCGGCCACGAGGAGGACCACGCCTGGCTGTCGGTCGCCGACACCTGCGGCGGCATTCCCCCGGCCGACCTACCCCGGCTGTTCGACATCGCGTTCCGTGGCGAACCGGCCCGCACGCCCGGCCCCGGCGACGGCGGGGCGTCCGGCGGGCTCGGCCTGGCCATCGTCCACGGCCTGGTGGAGGCGCACGGAGGTCGGGTCGAGGTGCGCAACACCCCGGAGGGTTGCCAGTTCATGGTCCGACTCGCCACCGCCTGACGCCACGATCGCTCAGCCCGGCACCGACCGAGGCCACTGCCCACAGCCGCAAGATCGAACTACCCCTCGTTCCGCCAGGCCCGCAACGCGTCAACCATTGCCAACGTGGCCGGGTGCTCGTCCCCCAGCACCCGGACCGCATCGTTGACGACCCTCTCTTCGATGGTGATGGCCTCGTGGGTGCGGCCTGCCTGGCGGTAGGAGCAACCCGGCCTGCGGCGGGGCGGACTCCGGTTTCGGGGATCAGGTCTGCCGCCACACCCGGAACGTCTGCTCAAGCCGCCACGTGCCATCGGGCTGCCGGGCCTCGTTGCGCCAGCGGAACGCGTCTGCCTCGATATCGGAGAAGGTCCAGCGGAGGTCGCCGCCGTCGAGCACGATCTTGTCGCCGACGCGAGCTGCCAGGAAGGTGTGCGTCCGACGCCGTCCCGGTCCCACCCACGTCGAGCGCCAGACCCCCGCGCCGGCCGTGGGATCGGGGAACCGCACGCTGACGCCGTGTTCGACGCCGGGCAGGAGCCAGACATCGGTGGTGGCCCGGCCGCCCAACGCGTACCCGAAGTGCCACTCGCCTCGTCTAACAGTCGAGGACCCGTCGGGGTCGTACTCGGTGCAGTCCAGCACCCAGGAGCCCTCGAACTGTCCGAACAGGCTGAGGTCGACGCCGTCGGCTGGCTCGTCTGCGAGAAAGGCGGCACCGATGGCATCGGATGAACTGAGCACCATGCCAGAACGATAGCCAGCCGCACGATCGGCTGCGGACTGCCAGCCATGGGAGCGGGATCAAGGCGAACGAACTTCTTCGATCCTTGACACTCGCCGATGCGATCGCTAACACTGTCCGCAACGCGAGCTTAACGAGCCGAACACATTGTGCTTGTATCGCGTGGCGCACCAGAGATGTCCCGTGCGGCAGGTTGCCCGCCGTCCACAAACACGAAGACCCGAGCTGACACACGGTTTGATCTTGTTAACGCTAACATAGGTGGTCGTCCCGGAAGGGGAGTCGTGACCGTGGTTCCATGGCGAACAACAGCGGCACTGACCACCGGGCCTGAGTCGTCACCGGACGGTGCGGTTACCCAGCAGTGGGCCGATACCGGCAGGGCCGACCACCGGTGGCGGCTGCGCTACGGGGCCGACGGCTACCTGCGCATCCGGATCCTCGCGCTCTCCGCCGTGGCCGCCGCCGCTCTCGTGGTGGTCACCGACGGGCCGGCGCAGGCCGCCACGCTGCCGACCGGTGCCGTTTCGCTGGAGGCGGTCAACCAGACCGGGCGGTACGTGCGGCACATCGACTATCTCGGGCAGCTCGACCCGGTGACCTCCAGCAGCGCCAACCAGGTCAAGCTCGACGCCACCTTCACAGTGGTCAACGGTCTGGCATCGCCTGCCTGCTACTCGTTCCAGACCAGGACGGGCCTGTTCCTGCGGCACCGCGACTACCGGCTCCGGATCGACCCGAACGCCGGTGACGCGGGGTTCCGAGCCGACGCCACCTTCTGCGCGGTCGACGGATCGGTCTCCGGATCGGTGGCGCTGGCCTCGTACAACTATCCGAACCGGCGGATCCGGCACCGCGACTTCGCGCTCTGGCTCGACGCCTACCAGGACACCGCCACGTTCCGGGCGGACAGCTCGTTCCGCCTGGTCGCGCCGTGGGCACCCCGGACCACCAAGGGCCCGGTGATCCCGGGCCTCTTCGCCGACCCGCACCTCGCCGTGTTCAACGGACGCTACTACCTGTACCCGACCACCGACGGCTACGCGAGCTGGGCCGGCACCTACTACAAGGCGTTCTCCTCCACCGACCTGGTGAACTGGACCGACCACGGGGTGATCCTCGACCACGGGCCGGACGTGTCCTGGGCGGACAACTCGGCCTGGGCGCCCGCGGTGGCCAGCGCTAACGGCCGCTACTACCTGTACTTCAGTGGCGGCGCGGCCAGCGGCAACACCGCCAAACAACTCGGTGTGGCAGTGGCCGACAGCCCCACCGGGCCGTTCCGTGACGCGCTGGGACGGCCGCTCATCCGCAGCGACCAGTTCTCTGGTGGGCAGGCGATCGACCCGATGGTGTTCACCGACGACGACGGGCAGTCCTACCTGTACTGGGGGCAGGGCGTAGCGCGGGCCGTGCGACTGAACAGCGACATGATCTCCTTCGACGCGGCGCAGGTACGGGTCAGCACGCCCTCCGGCTACAACGAGGCGCCGTTCGTGTTCAAGCGCAACGGCCAGTACTACCTCATGTGGTCGGAGAACGACACGCGCAGTGAGGACTACCGGGTCGCGTACGCCACCGGCCCGTCGCCCCTCGGCCCGTGGACCAGGCGGGGCGTCGTGTTGCAGAAGCGGCTCGAGGTCGGCATCAAGGGCACCGGCCACCACTCCGTGGTCCGGGCACCCGGCAGCGACACGTGGTACATCGCCTACCACCGGTTCGCTGTGCCGGCCGGCAACGGCACCAACCGGGAGACCGCCATCGACCGGCTGGAGTTCACCACCGACGGCACCATCCGCCCCGTCGTACCGACGCTCTAGCTGACGCGAAGGAGAAAGGCCCATGTCGAGAGTCCTGGTGCGGCTCGGCGCGGTTGCGGTGGCCGCGTGCCTGCTGTTCACCACCTGGTCGGTGGCCACACCGAAGGAGGCGGCGGCGATCGACCCGACCGTCGGCTACCTGATGGCGCACTTCACCGGTGAGTCGTCCACCGACCAGCAGATCTACCTCGCCCACAGCACCGACGGCCTGCGCTGGACGGACCTCAACAACGGGGGGCTCGTCCTGCGTTCCACAGTCGGCACCCGCGGCGTCCGCGACCCCGCACTGGTCCGCTCGCCGAACGGTGACCGGTACTGGATCATCGCCACGGACCTGTGCATCGGCTGTGGCCAGGACTGGTCGACCGCTATCAACAACGGCAGCCGCAACCTCGTCGTGTGGGAGTCCACCGACCTGGTCAACTGGTCCGCGCCGTGGTTGCTGAACGTCGCCGGCGCGATCCCGGACGGACGCAACGCCTGGGCGCCGGAGGCGATCTGGAACCCGGACACCGGCGACTACGTCCTCTACTGGGCGACGAACGTCCCACTCAACGGCGCGACCAAGCACCGCATCTACTACGCGCGCACGACGAACTTCCGCAGCGTCACCACACCGCAGGTCTACATCAACCGACCTGGCAGCCAGGAGATCATCGACACCCAGATCGTCGAGGTGCCCTCCGGCGTCGGCGGCTACCGCTACGTCCGGGCCTCCCGGGACGGCCAGATCGCCATCGAAGGCAGCAACTCGATCCTCGGCACCTGGACCAGCGTCGGGAACCTCTCCGGCATCGGGCTGACCGGCTCGCAGGTCGAGGGTCCGATGTGGATGAAGTTCAACGCCCGCAACGAGTGGCTGCTCTACCTGGACCAGTACTCCTCCGGGCGCGGCTACCTGCCCGTCCTGACGACCAACCCGTCGAGCCCGAGCAGCTACCGGCTGCCGGCGTCCGGCTCGTACGCGATGGGTGGCACCAAGAAGCGGCACGGAACGATCCTCAACCTGACCGCCGCCGAACAGGACCGGGTGCTCGCCCGCTGGCCCGCCACCGCGGTCAACCGGATCCAGTCGTACAACTTCCAGGACCGGTATGTGCGGCACTACGACTACGACGTCCGCATCGACCCGAACGTCAGCCCGGCCCAGGACGGCCAGTGGCGACTGGTGCCCGGCCTGGTCGGCTCCGGCACGGTCTCCATCCAGTCGGTCAACTACCCGGGCTACTACCTGCGCCACTACGGGTTCGACTTCCGGCTGGAAGCCAACGACGGCACTGCCACCTTCGCGGCCGACGCCACCTTCCGGCGGGTCGCCGGTCTGGCCGACTCGTCGTGGACGTCGTTCCAGTCCTACAGCCACCCGGACCGCTACCTACGGCACTACAGCTACCTGCTCCGGCTCGACCCGGTCACCGACGCGCAGAGCCGCGCCGACGCCACCTTCCGCGTGACCGGCTGACCTCTAGTGATTGGACAGCTTATGAAACGGATCAGCCGGTCGATGCGCCGGATAGTGATCGCCCTGGTGACCGCGATGACGGCGACGGTCGGCATCGTCGTCGCGTCGTCGCCCGCCACCGCCGCCACCAACCAGTTCCGGGGCATGAACTGGGCCATGTTGGGTGACAACTTCAAGACGAGCCCGCTCGTCGTGCAGGGCCTGAGCATGTCCGACAGCAACGCGACCGTGCGGGCCAAGGCCAACGCGCTCTACGACGACATGGCGTCCACCATGGGGGTCAACACCGTCCGGCTTCCCATCAACACCCACACGGTGGGTACTGCCTGGTGGGAGGCCTACCGCGGCGCCATCGACGCGGCCACCGCCCGCGGGTTCAAGGTCATCCTCGCCTACTGGGAGGACGGCGCCGCCTCCGGTGGCAGAATCACGAACCTCGCCGCGTGGAACACGATGTGGTCCACTGTGACCAACACGTACGGCTCGAACAGCAACGTCTACTTCGAGCCGATGAACGAGCCGCACGGGTACAGCTCGACGGAGTGGCGCAACGTCGCGGCCAACTGGCTCAGCTACCACACCTCGGCGGTGCCCGGCCGGGTGCTGATCGGCGGCACGGGCTTCAGCCAGGACCTGCGCGACATCTGCAACGACAGCCGCTTCAACTCGACGCTACTGTCCTTCCACTACTACGCCTTCTTCTACGGCGCGATGACCTACGACGCCTTCCGCAGCCACATCCAGGCCCGCCTCGGCAACTGCGCCTCCCGCGCGGTCGCGACCGAGTTCGGCGCGCCCATGAACGACGGCCGCAACTACGCCGACGCGGGCAGCACCGACAACTTCGTGCGCTACATCCGGGCCATGGCCCAGGTCATGCGCGACAACCAGATGGGGGGCACCTACTGGCCGGCCCTCGGCGGCAAGACCGGCACCATCGGCTACGACTGGTACTCGATGTTCGCCCTCACCGGCAGCGGCACCGACCTGAACCTGACCGTCCGCAACACCTCCGGCGCGGACCGGATCCGGTACGCGTGGGGCGACACCATCGGCGGCGGCGACCCGACGACGCCTCCGCCGTCGACCGGGACGTTCTACCGGATCAACGTGCGGCACAGCGGCAAGGCCATGGACGTCCAGTCACCGAACACCGACAACGGCGCGCGCGTCGGCCAGTACACCTACGGCGGCAACGCGTGGCAGCAGTGGCAGTTCCAGGACGCCGGCAGCGGCTACTGGCGCATCGTCAGCCGCAACAGCGGCAAGTGTCTCGACGTGGTGAGCGCGTCGACCGCCGACGGCGCCGAACTCGTCCAGTACACCTGCGGCAGCGGCACGAACCAGCAGTTCCAGATGGTCGCCAACGGCAGCTACTTCCAGCTCCGGGCCCGACACAGCAACAAGTGCGTGGACGTACCGGCCGCGTCGACAGCGGACGGCGTGGTCCTCAAGCAGTACACGTGCAACACCGGCACCAACCAGCAGTGGTCGCGCACGGTCGTCTGACGGTCGTCTCGACTGATCAACGGTACGGCCCGCACACCCCGAGTACCGGGTTGCGCGGGCCGTACCGTCGCCGTTTGCGCCTTCCGTGCCGGGTGTGGCTTAGCGCCGGTCCGGACGCGGGCACTGTGGAATCCGAACCCGGCCAAGGTCGGCTTTGTCGGCGACCACGGGTACGGTTTCGGTGCCCGAGAAGCACGGGTATCGGCGGTACGTCGCCGGGTCGGGAACGGCCAGCCCGGTGGCGACGGGCCGTGGGAGGGAGCGAGGGTGACGCAGCGCAGGGCATTGGTGGTTCGGGGCGGATGGGAGGGGCACCAGCCGGTCGAGGCGACCGAGTTGTTCGTCCCCTTCCTCGAACGTGGCGGCTATGCCGTCCGGGTCGAGGAGTCGACGGAGATCTACGCCGACGCCGCCGAGATGGCCGACACCGACCTCGTCGTGCAGTGCATGACGATGTCGCAGATCACCGCGGACCAGGTGGCGGGTCTGAGCGCGGCGGTCCGCGCCGGCACGGGCTTCACCGGTTGGCACGGCGGCATCGTTGACTCGTTCCGCGCGTCCTCGGAATACCTGCATCTGGTGGGTGGCCAGTTCGCGACCCATCCTGGCAAGGAGCCCTGCGAGCGGCACGGTGGCGCGGAGGACAACTTTCTGCCGCACACGGTGCGCGTCACCCACCTCGGGCGGGAGCATCCGATCACCGCGGGCATCGAGGACTTCGACCTGGTCACCGAACAGTACTGGGTGCTGCACGACGACCTGATCGACGTCCTGGCCGTGACGACCCACCCCACGCAGGCATGGCATCCGTGGCACCGGCCGGTCACCTCACCGGCGATCTGGACGCGGCGCTGGGGTGCCGGGCGCATTGTCGTGACCACCCCGGGACACAGCGTGGACGTGCTGGAACACCCGAGCGTGCGTACCGTCATCGAGAGGGGGATGGTGTGGGCGACCCGCACCGCGTCGGGGTCGTAGGTCTCGGGGTCATCTCCCGCGCCTACCTGGACACCCTCGCCGACCACCCCGCGGTGCGGATCGCCGCACTGGCCGACCTCGACGACGCCCGGTCGGCCGCGGTCGCCGCCACGATCCCCGGCGCCGAGGCGATGAGCGTCGAGCGGCTGCTGGCCCGCCCGGACGTGCAGACGGTTCTCAACCTCACGATCCCCGCGGCGCACGCCGACATCTCGCTGGCCGCGATCGGGGCCGGCAAGAACGTCTACGTCGAGAAGCCGCTCGCCGTGACGTTCCCGGACGGTCGCTCGATCATCGACCGGGCCGCAGCGGCCGACGTGCGCGTCGGGTGCGCGCCGGACACCGTGCTGGGCACGGGTACGCAGACGGCGCGGGCGGCGATCGACGGCGGGCTCATCGGACGCCCGATGTCCGCGTCGGCCGTGATGATCACCGCAGGGCACGAGCGCTGGCATCCCGACCCCGACTTCTACTACGCCCCGGGCGGCGGCCCGTTGCTGGACATGGGGCCGTACTACATCTCGGCGCTCATCCACCTGCTCGGACCGGTTCGCGCTGTGGTCGGAGCCGCCAGCCGCCTGCGCGACGAGCGCGTCATCGGCTCGGGTCCACGTGCCGGCCAGCGGATCCCGGTGGAGGTGGACACCCACGTCACCGGCGTGCTCGAACACGCCAACGGCGCTCTCTCCACCATCACCACGAGCTTCGACGGGGTCGCGACGACGGCCGCACCGATCGAGGTACGAGGGGAGACCGGCACGCTCGCCGTACCCGACCCGAACTACTTCGACGGAGAGGTCCGCCTCTTCGCGCTCGGCGGCACCGAATGGCGCGTTCTCGAACCGCGGGCCGGCTACGCCGAGTCGTCCCGCGGCATCGGCCTGATCGACCTGGTCAGGGCCGACGGGCAGCGTCCGGCGCGCGCTGGCGGCGACGTCGCGCTGCACGTCCTGGAGACGATGACCGCCCTGCTCCGGTCGGCGGCCGAGCGCCAGCGGATCGAGCTGACGACGATGGTGGAGCGACCCGCACCCGTGCCGCTCACCCCGGTGCAGGACTGGAAGGCGTAACACGGGCCAGCGGCCCTGATTCTTAACTCCGATGTCACCTCTCGAACCCTCAGGCGACGTGTCGGTGTCTGCCCGCAGGAGTTGGCTGTCAGCCGTCGCACGTACCCTGACCAGGAGCTGATTCGAGTGCCTTCGTCCCGTCGTACCTTCCTCGCGGGCGGCGCCGCCGCCGGCGTGGGCCTTGCCGTCGCCGGCGGGCTGCCGTCCCTCGCTCAGGCCAGCCCTGGCCGGCCGCACTCGCCGGTCAAGAGTGGTCCGGTGCCCTTCCCGCCGCTCGCGGACGACAGCAAGGGGATCCTGGCCCTGCCGGAGGGCTTCAGCTACACGGTGGTGACCCGGACCGGCGTCACCCGACTCGACCGTGGCCAGGGCGTGACGCCGTCGGACCACGACGGCATGGCCGTCTACGACGCCGGCCAGGGCCGTTACATCCTGATCCAGAACCACGAGATCGATCCGGGCGCCGAGTTCGGCGTACCGCACGTCAAGGGCACGGTGTACGACGCGGGCGCCGTCGACGCCGGCGGTTGCACCGTGATCAAGACGGACCGCGCGGGCCGTAACCTGGGTGAGTTCGTCGCCCTCTCCGGCACCATCTCCAACTGCGCCGGCGGACCGACCCCCTGGGGCACCTGGCTCACCTGCGAGGAGACCGAGGACCGGGCCGGCGACGAGTGGGAAGAAAGCGGCCGGTCGGGCGTCTACCAGAAGGATCACGGGTACGTCTTCGAGGTCTGGGCCGACGGCAGCGCGGACCCGAAGCCGATCAAGTGCCTGGGCCGCTACTCGCACGAGGCCCTGGCGGTCGACAAGGACCGCACGAACATCTACCTCTCCGAGGACGCCGACGAGCCCAACGGCCTCTTCTACCGCTGGTCGGCGCCACGGGGGGTCAAGCTCGGTCCCGGCGTGCTCACCCGCCTCGCGCCGAACGCCGGTGTCCTCGCGGCAATGCAGATCATCATGGACGACGGCTCGGTGCTGCCGGACGTCGCCTACCTGACCTCCGCCCAGCTGGGCCGCCCCTTCCCCGTACGGTGGATCGAGGTACCGGACCGCGACGCGCGGCACACATCCGTGCGCGAGCAGTTCGCCGACGCTCAGGTCACCCGGGGACGCAAGTTCGAAGGTGTGTGGAGCACCGACGAGGGCGTGTACGTGGTCAACTCCTACGCCTGGGACGACGGTGACCTGCCGGCCGACGCCGCGCCGCACGACGGCATGGTCTGGTTCTACAACTTCGAAACCCAGACCATCCAGCTGGTGACGTACTTCCCGCACCAGACGGCGTCGGAGGAGGGCACGGCGGTCAAGTACAACGACCTCACCTTCGACGGCCCGGACAACGTCTCCGTCACCCCGTGGGGCAGCCTGGTGCTCGCCGAGGACGGCACCGGGGCCTCCCACGTGCTCAGCGCGACTCCGGGCGGGCCGACGTACGCGATCGCCCGCAACCAGCTGAACGATTCCGAGTTCTGCGGGCCGACCTTCAGCGCCGACGGCCGGGTCCTCTTCGTCAACATGCAGGACCCGGGCCTCACCCTGGCGATCACCGGCCCGTGGGAGAAGTACCTGGGCTGACCGGGTCAGACCGCGGCGTGGGTGACAAACGCTTGTGCGGCTCCGGGTCGGCCGTGTGCTGTCGGCCCGGAGCCGCGCGGTGGACCGTCAGCCGACCTGGACCAGCCGCCAGTTGTTCCTGGTGCTGCCGTTGTCGGTGTACTGGACGGCCTGGGTTCCCCAGGTGCTGGAGCCGTTGAGGATGGCGAGGACCTTGCCGCTGTTGACGTTCCGGAACCGGACCGCGCTGCCGTCGGTGATCCGGACCCAGTTGTGGTCGGCGGTGCCGCTGTCGCCCCACACCACGGCCAGACCACAGTCGGCGGTGGACATGTTCTGCACGCCGAGAACCACGCCGGTGTCGACGTTTACCAGCTTGTAGGTGTCCCCGGTGCTGGTGCCGCCGCTCACGCTGGTCACGAAGGTCATGACGCTGCGAGCGGGAAGCGTGACGCTGAGGGAGCCGTTCGACATGGTGAGCGCGCCCTGGGGCGCCACGTTCCTGCTCCCGTCGGTCAGCCAGTTCGAGACACTGCCGGACGCTGTGGTGTTCGACAGGGTGAACTGCTGGCTCACCGCCGAGGTGTTCTTGTTGACGGCGACGATCACGACGGTGTCGCCGCCCCGGTACGCCGAGACGTAGACGTTCGACGCCGGGTTCGCCGTCGCGTCGATCCGCACGTACCCGGGGCGGACGAACCTGGCGAAGTGCGCCATCATGGCCCCGCGCTTGCTGATCTGGCCGTCCTCGCGCATGGGGCCGTAGCTGCGCCGGAGATACCACCAGACGTACGCCTGGAACTCGGCGTCGACCATGGCGCGGTGCCGAACGCCGTGTCCCGCTGGGCGGCTGTCAGGTCGCCGATCCAGGCCGCGTGGGCCATCGCGCCGAAGCCTCGGATCGTCTGCCGCGGCGCCGACGGATTGATGTTCGCCGCCGCCGCGGAGGCTTCCGTGGCACCCACGACCGCCGCGACCGTCGCGACGGGTACGGCCCCCATGGTCGTCAGGACGGTTCTGCGGCTCACCAATCTGCGCTCTCCGCTCACCGGCTCGTGCTGGTCCTGCGTCATGTTGCGTCTTCCTGGCTGGTGGTGGTACGCGCCGTCGCGGTTCCCTCGGCCCGGTCGGCACCGGTCTGCTGCGTCGCCGCCGGTTGACGGGAGCCCGGTGGCGATGACCATTTGATGTCAATCGAATGACATAACTGTTAACGCTAACAATCAAGGGAGTCTAAGTTCTGCCCTCGTCGAAGGTCAAGAACCAGCAGGTCAGTGAGCGGATGAACGCTCTACGTGGCCGGTTCGGTAGGTGGCCATCGCACGGTGTACGCCTGACTATTGTCACGAGCGCCCGTGCGCCCCACATCGAACGCCGTGACTATGTGCACTGGGGGCCGCCCCGTCCCGTCGGCGAGACTCGATTCAACGCCGGAACACCAGCCGGCCGAGTCGAAGGGGAGGCGGAACAGTGGACGAACGCTACGACAGCTACTGCGCCGCGGATCCGCTGTTCTACGATTCGCTCGGCAGCGCCACGGCGCAGCCGGTCTTCCCGGCCGCCGAACGGCCGCTGCCGACCGGCTGGCGCCGCGAGCCGCTCGACGACTGGCTGATCTACGCGCCGGACGGCGGTTCGCTGCCGCAGCAGGGCTGGAAGATCCACGTGTCGGCGGGTCTGCCGAACGCCGAGCGGGTGCTGGACGCCGTCTGGGACTACTGCGTCCCCCGCGGCCTGTCCTTCAAGTTCCTCAGTGGGCCGCGCACGCTGCTGCTGCGCAACTCCAAGTACGCCGCCCGGGCCGCCAGTGGCAAGTTCATCACTGTCTACCCCCGCGACGAGGCGGAACTGGAGCTGGCCTGCAAGGAGCTCGACGAACTGCTCACCGGCGAGGCCGGGCCGTACATCCTCAGTGACCTCCGCTACGGCAACGGCCCGGTCTACGTGCGCTACGGCGGCTTCGCCGCCCGCTACTGCCACTCGCCCGACGGTCAGGTGGTGGCGGCGATCGAGGATGAATCGGGCACGCTGGTGCCGGACCGCCGTGACCCGGTCTTCCACGTACCGTCCTGGATCACCCTGCCCGACTTCCTCAGCCCGCACCTGGCCGCCCGCAGCGGAACCAGCACCAACGAGGTGCCGTACCGGATCGAGCGGGTGATCCACTTCTCCAACGGCGGTGGGCTGTACGTGGGCCGGGACCTGCGTACCGACACCGAGGTTGTGTTGAAGGAGGCCCGGCCGCACGCCGGCCTGGACGCCGACGGCACCGACGCCGTCGCCCGGCTGGCCCGTGAGGCGGACGCCCTGCGGCAACTCGCCGACCTGCCGCAGGTGCCACGGGTGCACGACGAGTTCGTCCTGGGCGAGCACCACTTCCTCGCGCTCGAGTTCATCGAGGGCCGACCGCTGAACAAGGTGCTTGTCGACAGGTACCCGCTGATCGACGCCGACGCGACCGACGACGACCGGGCGGCGTACGCCCGCTGGGCCCGGCAGACCTACGAGCAGGTCGAGTCCCTCATCGCGGCGATCCACGAGCGCGGCCTGGTCTACGGGGACCTGCACCTGTTCAACATCATGATCCGGCCGGACGACCAGGTCGCCCTCGTCGACTTCGAGGTGGCCGCCCCGATCGCCGGGCACCGCCGACCCGGGCTGCGCAACCAGGGCTTCGCCGCCCCGCGCGACCGGACCGGACCGGCGGTCGACAGGTACGCCCTGGCGTGCCTGCGGTTGGCGCTGTTCCTGCCGCTGACCCAGTTGGTCCGGCTCGCACCGGCGAAGGTGACGCACCTGGCCGACATCATCGCCGCGAACTTCCCGGTGCCGAGGTCCTTCCTCGACCCCGCGGTCGAGGAGATCACCGGTGGCCGCCAGGTCGGCGCGGATTCGAGCGGTGCCCTGCGCGCCGATGACTGGCCCACCACGCGGGACCGATTGGTCACGGCGATCCGGGCCAGCGCCACCCCCGAGCGCGACGACCGGCTCTTCCCCGGTGACATCGAGCAGTTCCGCAGCGGCGGCCTCAACCTCGCCCACGGGGCGGCGGGAGTGCTGTACGCGCTCGACAGGAGCGGCGCCGGGCGGTGGCCCGAGCACGAGGACTGGCTGGTGCGGCGGGCGACAACGCCGCCGTCCGGCACCCGCTGCGGCTTCTACGACGGGCTGCACGGCGTCGCCTACGCCCTCGAACACCTCGGACGTCGGCAGGACGCGCTGGACGTCGTCGACATCTGCCTGCGCCAACCCCTGGACGGGCTGGACCACAGCCTGGCGAGCGGGTTGTCCGGGATCGCCCTGAACCTGGCCGAGTTGGCCGCGCGTACCGGGGAGGTGTCGCTGCACGACGCCGCGTGGCGGGTCGCCGAGCAGGTGATCGGGCAGTTGGCCGACGACCCCGGGCCGGACGTCAGCGGCGGACGTAACCCCTACGCCGGGCTGCTGCGCGGCCGAACCGGCCCGGCGCTGATGCTGGTACGACTCTACGAGCTCAGCGGTGACAACGAACTGCTGGCGCACGCCGCCACCGCGCTGCGCCAGGATCTGCGCCGATGTGTGCTGCGCCCGGACGGTGCCCTGGAGGTCAACGAGGGCTGGCGGACCATGCCGTACCTGGCGCATGGCAGCGTCGGTATCGGGCTGGTCCTCGACCAGTACCTGCGGCACCGCGCCGACGAACGGTTCGCCGAGGCGAGCGCGGGGATCCGCCGCGCGGCGCGGTCACCGTTCTACGCACAGTCCGGGCTCTTCGCCGGACGGGCCGGCATCATCGCCTACCTCGCCGCCTCGACCGACGACGCCGACCGCCGGGAACTCGGCGCGCAGCTGGACCGACTGAGCTGGCACGCGCTGCCGTACCGGGAGGGAACCGCGTTCCCCGGTGAGCAGCTGCTGCGGCTCTCCATGGACTTCGGCACCGGCACCGCCGGCGTGCTCTTCGCGCTGGCCTGCGCGCGGCACGACCGGCCGCCGGTGCTGCCCTTCCTCGCGCCGCTGCCGGGCGCGGACAGACTCCCCCGCGACAGCGGGGGCGACAGGATCGACGAACGGATGGAAGGGAGGTGAACGACATGGCGCTTCTGGACCTCCAGGGCCTGGAGATGGCTCCGGCCGACCGCACGGGTGGTGGTAGCCGGGCGAGCCTGCTGCTCTGCGGCGACAGCTCGCTCTCCGTCACGACCTGCAACTGATCCATCGCAGAACGCGGTCGCCCTGGGCGGGTAGACGTGCCCACCCAGGGCGACCGCGTAGCAATGGGAGGACCGATGCCAACGTTCGACGCGGGGGACCGGCTGCTGCGGCGAACGGCCCGGGACGGCGGCGGCTGGACCGGTGGACTCGCGGCGGTCGCGCTGCTCGGCGCGACCGCCGAACTGTTGCTGCCCGCGGCCCTCGGCCGCGCCGTCGACGCCGCCCTCGCCGGCGGCTCCGGCCGGTGGGCGGTGTTCGCCGCCGGCCTGGTCGTCGTCCTCATCGGCGTCGACACCCTCACCGACCTGGCCAGCGGGTTCGGCGCGGCACGCGCCACCGCCGGGCTGCGCCGGCACCTGCTGCGGCACGTGTTCGCGTTGGATGTCCGCGCCACCCGCCGCTATCCGGTGGGTGATCTCGTCGGCCGGTTGGTCGGCCAGGCCGCCGACGCGGGACAGGCCGGCAACGCCGTGGTGCTGGCCGTCGTGGCGGTGTTGCCACCGCTCGGCAGCGTCGTCGCGCTCACCATCATGGAACCGGTCCTCGGAATCACCCTGCTCGCCGGCCTCACCCTGCTCGCCGTCCTCATGCGCGCCTTCGTGGCCGATGCCTCGACCGCGACCGCCGGGTACCAACGGGTGCTCGGCACCATCGCCGGTCGACTGCTGGAGTCGCTGACCGGCGCCCGGACCATCGCCGCCGCCGCCACCGTCCACCGCGAGGAGGACCGGGTGCTGGCGGCCCTGCCGGAGCTGGGCCGGCACGGCCGGCGTAGTTGGGAACTGCTGGCTCGGGCGAGTGCGCGCACCTCCGCCGTGGCACCACTGCTGCACCTGAGCGTCGTCGCGGTCGGCGGGTACGCCCTGACCGCAGGCTGGCTCACGCCGGGCCAACTGGTCGCCGCGGTCCGCTACGCGGCCATGGGCGCCGGGCTCGGTGGAGTGCTCGCCACCCTGAATCACCTGGTCCGCAGCCGCGCGGGGGCACACCGGGTCGCCGAGCTGCTGCAACAGCCGGTCGCACCGGTAGGCGACCGGTCTCTCCCGCCCGGCGGTGGCGCCCTGCGACTGCGCGGGGTGCGCGTGTACGCCGACGACGGCCGACCCATCCTGGACGGCATCGACCTGGACATACCGGCCGGCGCGACGGTGGCTGTCGTTGGAGCGTCCGGCGCCGGCAAGTCGACACTGGCCGCCGTGGCGGGACGGCTGCACGACCCCGACGACGGTGAGGTGCGACTCGACGATGTGCCGCTGCGCGACCTCGACGGGCCTGCGCTGCGCCGAGCCGTCGGCTATGCCTTCGACCGGCCGGTGCTCATCGGCGAGACGGTCCACGACGCGATCGGGATGGCGCTGCCTGTCGACTCGACGCCGCCGACCGATCGGAGTCCGGCCAAGCCGGCGGTCCTTCAGGCGGCCCACCTGGCGGCGGTCGCCGACGTGATCGAACGGCTGCCCGACGGTTACCGCACCCCGATGGTGGACACACCGCTCTCCGGAGGCGAGACCCAACGCCTCGGCCTGGCCCGGGCGTTCGCCGCCGAGCGGCTGCTCATCCTGGACGACGCGACGTCCAGCCTGGACACCGCTACCGAACACCGGATCACCGAGGCGCTGATCGGGTGGGCCGGCTCGCGTACCCGACTGGTGGTCACCCACCGGCCGGCGGTGGCGGCGGCGGCCGATCTCGTCGCCTGGTTGGACGGCGGTCGACTGCGCGGACTGGCGCCGCACCGGCGGCTCTGGGCCGACCCGGACTACCGGGCTGTCTTCCAGCCGGCCGGCGGTGGCTCGTGAGCCGACCCAGCGTATGGCGGGTGACCTGGCGGGCACTGCGGGCCCGCCGGCGCGATCTCGCCC
Source organism: Micromonospora sp. NPDC005215 (assembly GCF_040607915.1). Classification (NCBI taxonomy): domain Bacteria; kingdom Bacillati; phylum Actinomycetota; class Actinomycetes; order Micromonosporales; family Micromonosporaceae; genus Micromonospora; species Micromonospora sp. NPDC005215. Next base: position 121,176 of record NZ_JBEXHQ010000017.1, read on the forward strand.
GGCTCTGCGGCTGGTCGCTTGTCGAGTCGCTGCCCGCGCTGCTCGCCGGCCTCCTGGTCGCCCGCGCCGTCGACGAGGGTTTCCTGGCCGGACGTCTCCTCCACGGCCTGGCGTGGTTGGCGGCGCTCGCCGTGGCCGTGCTGGTCGGCGCGGCGGCGACCGGTCGGACGTACCGGAGCCTCGGAGCCGTGGTCGAGCCGTTCCGCGACGAGGTGGCCGCCCAGGTGGTCCAGGGTGCGTTGCGCGAGGCCACCCGGGCGGGTGGCCGCCCGGACAGCGCCGCCGTGACCCGGCTGACCCACCAGATGGAAATCGTCCGCGACACCTTCGCCGGTCTGCTGATGGTGACCCGCGGGTTCCTCTTCTCCGCCGGCGCGGCCCTGCTCGGCCTGCTCGCCCTGGCACCGGTGGTGGCGGCGCTGGCCGCCGCGCCGCTGGTCGCCGGCCTGGCCGTGTTCCTCGCCGCGTTGCCGGCGATGGCCGCGCACCAGCGCGCGTACGTCCGGGCTGGTGAGCAGCTCGGCCAGTCGGCCGCGGCGGCGCTGGCCGGTCACCGCGACGTGCTGGCCTGTGGCGCCCAGGCACGCGTGACGGCCGACGTGGAACGCCGAGTGTCGGCGCAGGCCGCCGCCGAACGTACCCTCGCCCGGATGGCCGCGATCCGCAGCCTCAGCCTCGGCATCGGCGGCTGGTTGCCGCTGGTGGTGCTGCTCGCGGCTGCTCCGTGGCTGGTGGAGCGCGGGTTGACGGCGGGGGCGGTGCTGGGCGCGCTGATCTACGTCTCCACCGGGCTGCAACCCGCCCTGCACACCCTGGTGCAGGGCCTCGGTGGCGGCGGGCTGCGGTACGCGGTCACCCTGGAGAACATCCTGCGCGCCGGCCCGGGGTCCGACGACCCCCGCCGGTCCGGCCCCGCCACCCGGACACCCCGCTCCCGCCCGTCGTCCGGGCTGCTCGGCCGCTCGCCGGCCGTCGAGGTCCGGGGGCTGACCTTCGGCTACGGCCCGCGCGCCCGGCCGGTCCTGCGGAACTTCTCGCTGACGTTGGCCGACGGGGAGCACCTCGCCGTGGTGGGCCCGAGCGGCGCGGGGAAGTCCACACTGGCCGCCCTGATCGCTGGGCTGGTGCCGCCGCAGACCGGCACGGTCCACCTGGCCGGTGCGCCGGTCGCCGACGCCGAACCGGACGTCCTGGCCGGCATGCGGGTGCTGGTGCCTCAGGAGGCGTACGTCTTCACCGGCAGTCTCGCCGACAACCTCCGCTACCTGCGGCCGGACGTCGACGACCACACGCTGGAGGTCACCCTCGACGCGCTCGGTGCGCGCCCGCTGGCGACCCGCCTCGGTGGGCTGGGCGCGTCGGTCGCGCCGGCCCTGCTCTCCGCCGGGGAGCGGCAGCTCATCGCGGCGGCCCGAGCCTGGCTGGCACCGGCCCCGCTGATGATCCTCGACGAGGCGACCTGTCACCTGGACCCGGCACTGGAGGCGACCGTCGAGAGTGCCTTCGCCCGGCGGCCCGGCAGCCTCGTGGTGATCGCGCACCGGATCAGTTCCGCGCTGCGGGCCGATCGGGTGCTGGTTCTCGACGGCGACGAGCCCGTGCTCGGGACGCACTGGCAGTTGATGGCCCGCTCGGCCACCTACCGGGCGCTGGTCGGCTGCTGGGACGATCCGATGCTGTCGCCCCGGACGGCACCGGCGCGGCGGGGCTGAACCCCCAGGCCCGCGCCGACGGTGCCGGTCAGATCCAGCCCGCCTCGCCGGCCATCCGCACGGCCTCCACCCGGGTGCGCGCGCCCACCTTGCGGGCGATCCGACCGAGATGGTTGCGGACGGTGCCCCGGGTGAGCCCGAGCGACGCCGCCACCTCCGCGACCGGCGCCCCCGCCGCCGTCAGCCTCAACACCTCGGTCTCGCGGCTGGTCAGCGGACCGTCCGAGCGCAGCGCCGCGACGACGAGATCGGCGTCGACCACCGGCTCCCGGCGGGCGAGCCGGCGAATCCCGTCGATGACCCGGTGGGGGGCGGCGTCGCTGGGCAGGATGCCGACCGTCCGGGTCGGGCAGAACATGCCGCGCAGCCGCCGGGCCCGCTGTGGGTGGGCCAGCACCAGGACGGGGCACTGGCCGAGGCGGTTCGACTCGACTCCCTCGACGAAATCGAGGTCGGCCACCACCACGTCGGGTCGTTGGGCGCGGACGGCCGCGGAGACCGCGTCGCCGCGATCGACCTCCGCCACGACGCGGATGTCGTCCTCGGCGGCGAGGACGAACGACAGCGCGCCCAGCACCAGGGCACCGTCCAAGGCGAGCAGGGTACGGATCACAATGAGCCTTCCCACACTCCGATGGTGATCACTCAACGTCAATATTCAAACACGCATCCCTCTGGTCCGCACGGCGACGGGGCGGGCCCGGACACCTTCGCCGGACCCGCCCGCACGGCTACAACCAGCCGTTACTCCGCGCGCGCCACACCGCTTCCAGCCGGTTGCGCGCCCCGGTCTTGCGCAGGATCACCGACAGGTGGTTGCGCACCGTCCCGTGTGCCAGGTAGAGGCGGGCCGCGATCTCCTTCAGGGGCAGCCCTTCGGCGGCCATCCGCAGCACGTCCATCTCCCGAGGTGTCAACGGGATCTCCGGGGGGCTCAGCACCGCCACCGCCGCGGCCGGGTCGATCGCCCGTTCCCCGGCCGCCAGCGCACGGATCGCCCGCACCAGCTCCGCCAGGGAGCTGTCCTTCCCGACCAGGCCGCGCGCGCCGGCCGCCAGCGCCGCCTCCACCAGGGAGGGGCTCCACCGAGGGCTCATCGCCAGCACGGCGGCGTGCGGCGCGTCGGCGCTGATCCGGGCGACCACCTCCACCGGGTCGGGCAACTCCGGCGTCAGCGCCAGCACCACCACCTGGGGTCGGCACCGCCGGACCACCGTCAACAGCTCGCCGACACCCTCGACGTCGGCGACCACCTTCATGTCCTCCTCACCCGACAGCGCGGCGCAGAGCGCACCGCGCAGCAAACCCATGTCCTCGGCAACGACAACGTGGATCACCACGTTTCTCCGATCTCAGGTACGCGTCACACCGGCCACCGATCCCGGAACATCCACGGGTTGGTCAGGGCGGTCGTGCGCGACGGACGGATAGGCATGGCCCGGGGCACCGTCACGGCGGACGGGCACGGGCTCTGGTCGACCAGACCGGCGGGTGGAACGGCCGTGCGGGCCAGCCACCCGGGTCGGTCGACCCGCCTCAGCCCGGGCGGGCGATCGGAGCCGGAGCGCGGCTCTGGACGAGAGGTGGCACGAGATCGCAGGGTTGCCCAGCGCCGAGGTGCGACTGCCGGTCGGCTGGCCAGACCAGTCCCGGCGCGGGCGGCGACCCGTCGTCGGCGCCAGCGGCGTCCTGGTCGGCGGGCGTGACGGGTCGACCCGGAAGGTCGGCCGCCGCGGTCACCGGATCCGGGCGCGCGGCGAGGTGCCCCGTCGAGGCCCCGGGGCTGGGGGGCGCGGGTCCGACGACGGACATCCGCGGTGGCACGGCCGGGGGTGGCACCGCTTCTGCGGGTACCGCCGCGACCGCCGATTCAGCCGACCCCGCCGCTGGAGCTGGTGGCGTCGGCATGGTCGGGGTGGGCGGTGGGTCGGCCATCGGCGCGCGGGCCCGCCTGAGCGCTGGGGGAGCGAGCGGTGGAGGTGCCGCCGGAACGATCGTCACGTCGAGAGCAGGCGCCAGTACGGCGTCGGTGACGTGGCAGAGCGTCCTGACGACAGGCCGGATCGGCACCGCGCTCACGATGCTCACGATGTGTGGCAGTGGGGCGGTCACGATGTTCACGACGTGCGGCAGTGGGGCGGTGATCAGGCCCGGCGCAGGCGTGCCGGCGGGTCTGTGCATCGCGGGCGCGACGGAGGGCGGTTGTCGTACCGGATCAGCGGGCTGCGGCGACGTCTGAACGCGGCGAGCTGGACGATGAGCCGCGTGAGCTGAGGAGGTTGGCTGGAGTCTTTCGCGCTGCGCCGCGCCGGTCGCGTCGACCCGGGACAGCGGCACGGACACCGGCGACGCGTCCGCCGACCGTCGAGACATCGGCGCGGGTGTCGCGTCGCGGGCGGCGACGACGCCACCGACGGCTCCAGTCAGCGGGGCGTCGGGGCTACTTTCGTGGCGGTCGTCGGCACCTGCGGCCCGCTGACGGTCAGGGTGGGGGTGGGCCGCCTCCGTGAGCCGCGTGACCGGCTCGACCAGACCGCCGATCTCCAGCTGAGGTTCGAAACCGGAGCCGCTGCGCAACCCGTCGGCGGCGGCCGGCCCCTGGAACAGGGCGGCCAGCAGGAAACCGGCCCCGACGGCGACCACGAACAGCACCACCCGCCGGGTGAGCCTGCGTAGTCGGTCAGCCACGAGCGGCGCGGATCGGCCCGGCGCGGGCATCGGCGCGGTTCCGTTGACGGGACTTCGCACGCGGGCATGACCCCCTTCCCTGTGGATTGCTGACCCATAGTAGCTATGCACTCACGCATGCGCATCCGGTGATGTGTGGATCGTCGGCTAGATGACTCCTCGCCGCGTGCCTGGCCTCGGGGCGAGTCGAGCGCGTCGGCTCTCCAGCGCCTCGCTCTGCCACGGGAGAGAACACCCCCCGTGGGAGGGAGGCGTCAGCATGCTGGCCCGACGATGGTGCTGGTATGCCTGCCTTCAGAAGTCCACGCTGGGCGTACGGCGCCCTCGCATGGTTGATCTTCTTTGTGGTGTCCCATGTGCTCCTGGTGTTCTTTCCCGGCGACGATCCGACCGGTGACGGACCCTGGAGCATGCGGGCCTACGTGATCTTCAACGTGGTGCTCATCTCCATCTCGGCTGTCGGGGCGGCCGTCGTCCTCGCCACCGTCCGGCCCTGGGCTCGACATCTTCCCCGGTGGTTGCTTTTGCCGCCGCTCCTGTCTGGCAGCGTCCTGCTCGTCATCCGGGGCGTTCCGGGGATGGCCGAGAACCTGCTGATGGTCACCGGTATCCGCCGCGGCGGCTTCGTCGGAGCCGACGACATCCCCACGGGCGAGTTCTGGACCGGCCTCGGAATCAACACCTACTTCTTCCTGGGGGCCGTGTTGCTGGTGGGGGCAACCGTCTCCTACGGCCGCCGGACGTCCTGAACCCGCGTGCGTTCGCCGTCGGTTCGTCCCGCCGGTAGGCTGCATCGGCGGCGTCAGCCACCTCCTCGCACACGGCGAGCACCGTCACCGAGCGACGCACCATCGAGCCATTCCCGTAACCCGGACGAGAGGCGGACCACGACGTGACGGCGGTACCAGACCAGCTGCCCCCGGCTGCGGATCCGGCGGGTGCCGGGTGGGCAGGGGCGGAGGAGGATCTGCGGGCGTTGTTCGGGCAGTCCACCGCCGTCTTCGCCTCGCTGGCGGGACCGGAGCATCTGGTGGAGACGGCGAACCCGGCGTTTTTCGCCACCATCGGCGAGGAACGGGCTCGCACCGGGGTCGCGCTGGTGGACCTGATGCCCGAGCTGGCCGGTCAAGGCTTCATCGCGCTGCTGGATCAGGTCTACCGCACGGGTGAGCACTACACCGGCAGCGACGTCCGGCTCATGCTGGGCACCGGCCCGCAGGCGCGGGAGGCATTCTTCGACTTCACCTACGAGCCGCGCCGCGACGTCGCCGGTCAGGTCTCCGGCATCCGGGTGCTCGGCGTGGAGACCACCCAGGTCAAGCAGGCCCAACGGCTGATGGCCGAACACCGTGCACTGGTGGAGCAGATCGCACGTCAGGCGCCCCTGACCGAGGTGCTCGACGGGATGGCCCGCTGTATCGAGAACCTCGCACCGCAGGAAGTGCTCGTCTCGGTCCTCCTCGCCGATCCCGACGGTCGGCACCTGCGTCACGGTGCCGCACCCAGCCTCCCCGACTTCTACAACGAGGCCATCGACGGGATCGCCACCGGCGAAGGCGTCGGTTCCTGTGGCACCGCCGCCCACCGTCGGCAACCGGTGATCGTCACCGACATCAGCACCGACCCCTTCTGGGACGACTTCCGGCACCTGGCCGAGCAGGCTGACCTGTCGGCCTGCTGGTCCACGCCGATCCTGGCCCGCGACGGCGGCCTCCTGGGCACCTTCGCCATGTATCACCGCACCCCGCGCGCCCCGCAGGACTCCGACCTCGCCCTCGCCCGGGTCTTCGCCGGCACCGCCGCCCTGGCCATCGAGTGTCACCACAGCGAGCAGGCGCGCCGAGCCGCCGAAGCACGTGCCAGGTCCGCCCATGACGAGCTGGCCAAGGTGGTACGCGTCGAACGGGAACTGCGCGCCGAGGCCGAGCAGCGTGCGACCGTCGCCGCGGAACTCGCCGCCCGGATGCGCGCCGCGGCGGCTGCGCAGGCTGCCATGCCGCACCCGGAGCGGTGCGAGCTCGGTGGCGCCCTGGGATGCACCGCCGCGGCCGAGATCAAGATCGCCGATTCGTGGGGCGACGCGGCGTGGGGCTGCTCCGCCCACGTCGAGGAGGCCATCCTCAACGTACGGTCGGTCTTCATCGCCAGCGAAGAGCTCGGTGGCCTGGCCGCTTACCTCAAGCGCTAGACGAGTAAGCCCTGACTGTGCTGGCCGGGAACACCCTGGCTCGGGCTGTGGACGCAGCCGGCGGCCGGCGGTGACCGTCGGCGGGCGGTGGTGGCGATCCGGGTGCTGCGGGTGGACGGCTGGTCGGAGGAGGACCTGCGCCGGGTGCTCGCCGG